>DATKJS010000060.1:0-7751 GCA_035543515.1 Terriglobales bacterium
CCCGGGCGTGGCCCTGCTTGAGGATCGAGAGGTTGGCCATGGTGATGCCCACCTTCTCCGAGAGCTCGGTGAGCGACATCTTCCGCTTGGCCATCATCAGGTCGAGATTGACGATGATCGGCATGGTCGGCCTCAGACGGTTAGGTCCTGGTCCTGCTTGAGGGCCACGCCGACCTCGATGACCTTGGCGATGACCAGGAAGCCGAACCCGACGAGGAGCGGGCTGAGGCCGGTGTACAAGATGCGGAGGACGGCGGCGGCGATATTGACGGAAACGCCGGGAGTGTTGAACTCCCCGATCGCGGAGGCCGCGGCGTGAAGGAAGGCCAGGACGAAGACGGCGTAGCCGATCCGGCGGATGTACCGCGGGCTGGCCGGGCTGAAGGGCTCGCCGCGCGAAACGAGGCCGATGAGCTTGACGATGCAGTAGGCGATGTAGAAATAGACCGGCCCGGTCAGGACCTTGTCGACGACAACCTTGATCTCGTCCCACAGGGCGGGGCACGGCCGGAGCGCGAAGGGCGGCAGGACGAGAACGGCAAAGGCCACCGCGCCACTGACAAAGACCAGACCGTAGAGGATGAGCAGCGTGATGAGCGTGATCCTGACCGCCTTCACGGCCGGAGCGGCTTTAGGGGTCTTTTGTCCAGCCATCTGAGCCTCCCTGACCGTCGTTTATCGATAATCAATATATAGCGCCGGTTGCCGTTTGTCAAGAACTTTTTATCGTTTATCAATATAGCGGACATGCCCTTCAGGGTCCGCGGAAACCTTTCCTCGAATAACCGGGTTAGGTACTTTGGAGAAAGGGAGGTTCCATGAAGAGAGTTTTGGCCATTTCTTTGCTGTCTGTCTTTTGGGCTGCGTTCACCGCGTCCAATTCGTTTGCCCAGCAGGGGGCGAAGATCGCCGTGATCAATTCTTCGCGGGCCTTCGAACAATCGTCAGAAGGCAAAACAGCCGCGGCGCAGTTGTCCGAACGGGACGCAAAGATCAAGGCGGATCTCCAGAAGCTCGATGACGCGATCCAGGCTCTCGAGAGGAGATTGAGCACGGGGCAAGTCACGATGACTCGCGAAGCTCTCCTCGGCGCGCAGGCCGATCTCGAAAAGAAACGGACGGAGCGGAAGCGCTACGAGGAGGACGCGGCCCGGGAGTTCGCGCGGTTCCGGGCTGGTCTGCTGGAGAGGCTCCAATCCGAAATGGTCGCCATCGCCTCCGCGCTGCGCAAGGAAAAAGGCTATGACATGGTTCTGGACATGGCGGCGAGCGGGATTATCGATTATGATCCGGCCCTTGATATCACCGACGAGCTCGTCCGTCGCTACGACGCTTCCAAGGCGGCAACTCCCCCTGTGAAAAAATGAGAGCGGGCGCCGTTCGTCGTCCGAAGCTCCATCGCTATCCGCCGGACCGCCGGCGCCGACCAGCCTCTCTATCGCCTGCGCGGCGGCAATTGTCGGGGCACATTCAAGAAAGAAAAGGACGTTTTCGTCATCCTCATCATCCGGATCGGGCACCGGAAGTCCGTCTATCTAGCTTTCGATAAATAAAAAGAAGGACAGTCCCCTGCGGGGGCAGTCCCTGGTTTCCTGCTCCGCCCGTTCCGCTCTCCCCCCGGGGAATTCTGGGGACACGATCCCAATTCAAGAGAATCGGGGCATGTCTCCGAATTCCCGCCTCCAAGGCCCCCCGCGCGACTTGAATATTTCGCCCCACGGGACTATAATTTTTAGTCGCATCTGGCGGCAGTGTTGCATCTCAGCATGCAATAATACTTCATCAGGAGAAGGGAGTATCTTATGGCGACTAAAGGGTTCAATCCATTCGAGATGGCCCAGAAGCAGTTCGACGGCGTCGCGGACCTCCTCGAGCTCGACCAACCCACCCGGGCGCTGCTCCGGCAGCCCCTCCGTGAATACCATTTCTCGATCCCCGTGCGGATGGACAACGGCAGCGTCCGCGTCTTCCGCGGCTACCGCTGCCAGCACAACGACGCCCGCGGCCCGTGCAAGGGCGGCATCCGCTTCCACCCGCAGGAGACGGTCGACACCGTCCGGGCCCTGTCCATGTGGATGACCTGGAAGTGCTCCGTCGTCGACATCCCTCTCGGCGGCGGCAAGGGCGGCGTCATCTGCGACCCGCACGACCTCTCCCCCCGCGAGCAGGAACGGCTCTGCCGCGGCTGGATCCGGGTCCTGGCCCGCGACGTCGGCAACCTCCGCGACGTCCCGGCCCCCGACGTCATGACCAACCCCCAGCACATGCTCTGGATGCTCGACGAGTTCGAGGCGATCCACGGCGCCAAGTACCCCGGCTTCATCACCGGGAAGCCCGTGGGCATGGGCGGCTCGCTCGGCCGGACCGAGGCGACCGGCTACGGCCTCGTCCACACCCTCCGCGAGGCCCTCAAAGAGATGAAGATCCCCATCGAAAAGACGACGGCGGCCGTCCAGGGCTTCGGCAACGTCGCCCAGTACGCGATCCAGCTCTACACGAAGTTCGGCGGCAAGGTCGTCTGCGTCTCCTGCTGGGACCAGAAGGACCAGGCTTCCTACACCTACCTCAAGAAGAGCGGCGTCAGCCTCGAGGAGCTCCTGGCCGTGACCGACAGCTTCGGCGGCATCGACAAGGCCAAGGCCGAGGCCCTCGGCTACCAGCGCCTGCCGGCCGACGCCTGGATCGAGCAGGACGTCGACATCCTCATCCCGGCGGCCATCGAGAACCAGGTCAACGCCGACACGGTCAGGAAGATCGGCCCGCGGGTCAGGGTCATCGCCGAGGGCGCCAATGGCCCGACGACCCTCGAGGCCGACGCGGTCATCAAGAGCCGCGGCATCTTCGTCATCCCGGACTTCCTGGCCAACGCCGGGGGCGTCACCTGCAGCTACTTCGAGCAGGTCCAGAGCAACATGAACTATTACTGGACGAAGGAAGAGGTCCTGCAGCGGCTCGACGAGAAGATGACGGCGGCCTTCCTGGCCGTGAGCGAGCTGGCCCGGACCCGCAAGCTTTACATGCGGGACGCGGCTTACGTCATCGCCGTCAGCCGCGTCGCCAACGCTTGCAAAGATCGCGGCTGGGTCTAGAATAAGGGGGCATGAGCGAGCCCAAGGCCCCGACCGCGGTCAACACGCTCTTCTCGACCCTCCACGAGCGGGCCGACTGGCGCGTCGCCCTGGACCTCCTCCGCAACACCGACCCCAACCTCTTCGTCCGCGTCTCCCGCAAGATGATGAACCACCTCGGCTGGCGCGGCGTCAGCGAGGCCCGGGGCCTCCTCCACCGCTACGGCGAGGACCGCGAGGCCGGGGACGCGGCCGGCGAGCCCAACGCGCCGCTCGAGCGGGGCAGCCTCGAGCGGTTCATCAAGCTCAGCGACGAGACCTTCGCCATCGCCTCGGCCAACCTCTCCGACGACGACATCATGGCCCGCATCCAGAAGTGGATCAACGAGGACCGCTCGACGAGCGCCGTCAAGGCCCTGGAGAACGTCTACGCCTCGCTGACCGAGGTCCTCGAGGGCATCCGCCGCTACCAGCGCCTCATCCCCGAGGGCCTCAAGCTGCCGCGGGCGACGTCGGACAGCGTCCGGGTCGCTCTCATCCGGCGCCTCTTCACGGAACAGCTCGAGCTCATCAACGTCGCCAAGAACTACATCGACCTCGACGACTTCGTCGGCCTCATGGAGCGGATCATCTTCCCTTCGGGCAGCCACGGCAAGCTCGGCGGCAAGAGCTTCGGCCTCTTCCTCGCCGTCCGCGTCCTGCGCCAGGCGAAGCGCCGGGTCAAGGAGGTCGGCGAGGTCAAGACGCCCAAGACCTGGTACATCACTTCCGACGGCATCATCGCCTTCCTCCAGCACAACGACCTCGACGAGGTCATCGAGCAGAAGTACAAGGACATCGAGGAGGTCCGGCAGGAGTACCCGCACCTCGTCCAGGTCTTCAAGAACTGCTCCTTCCCCCAGGAGATGGTCAAGGGTCTGTCGCTCGCCCTGGACGACCTCGGCGACGTGCCGCTCATCGTCCGCAGCTCGAGCCTGCTCGAGGACCGGCTGGGGAGCGCCTTCGCCGGCAAGTACAAGAGCCTGTTCCTGGCCAACCAGGGCGGCAAGAAGGCGCGGCTGGAGGCCCTCCTCGACGCCGTGGCCGAGGTCTACGCCTCGATCTTCAGCCCCGACCCCATCCAGTACCGGGCCGAGCGCGGCCTCCTCGACTACTACGAGGAGATGGGGATCATGATCCAGGAGGTCGTCGGCCGGCGCGTCGGGAAGTACTATTTCCCCGCCTATGCCGGGGTCGCCTTCAGCCGGAACGAGTTCCGCTGGTCGCCGCGCATCCGGCGCGAGGACGGGCTGCTCCGGCTCGTCCCCGGGCTCGGGACGCGGGCCGTGGACCGGGTCAGCGACGACTACCCCATCCTCGTCGCGCCCAGCCAGCCGAACCTCCGCGTCAACGTCTCGCTCGACGAGGTCGTCCGCTACTCGCCGAAGAAGATCGACGTCATCGACCTCGAGACGAACGCGTTCGAGACGCGGGACATCCGCGAGGTCCTGGAGGAGATCGGCGCCGGCTACCCGGCCCTGGGGAGCGTCATTTCCGTCTATCGCGACGGGCTCCTTCGGCAGCCGATGGGGCTGGCCACGGACTTCGGCAAGGTCCGGGCCATCGTCACCTTCGACGGGCTGATCTCGGGCAGCCCGTTCATGGGTCAGCTCGAGGCCATCCTCAAGACGCTCGAGGCCTCTCTCGGCTTCCCTGTCGACATCGAGTTCGCCCACGACGGCCGCGACTTCCACCTCCTCCAGTGCCGGCCCCAGAGCCGCTCGGGCGAGGACGTGGCCATGGAGATCCCGTCGAACATCGCCGAGGAGGACCTCCTCTTCACCGCCAACCGCTTCGTCTCGAACGGCAAGGTCGCCGACATCACCCACATCGTCTACGTCCACCCGGAAACCTACGGCGAGATCGCCGAGGCGGAGGAGATGGCCTCGGTCGGCGAGGCCGTGGGGCGCCTCAACAAGGTCCTGCCGCGGCGCCAGTTCATTCTCATGGGGCCGGGACGGTGGGGCAGCCGCGGGGACATCCGGCTGGGGGTGCGGGTGACCTACTCGGACATCAACAACGCGGCCATGATCATCGAGGTCGCGCGCAAGAAGGGCAATTACGTCCCCGATGTCTCGTTCGGGACGCACTTCTTCCAGGACCTGGTCGAGTCGGGCATCCGCTATCTCCCCCTCTACCCCGACGACGCCGGGGTAAAGTTCAACGAGGCCTTCCTCCTCGGGGCGTCGAACAAGCTCGGCGAGATGCTGCCGGACTTCGCGCGGCTGGGGCGGACGCTCCGGGTCATCAACGTCCCGCAGTCGACGGGGGGCAAGGTCTTGAGGATCCTGATGAACGCCGACCGGGAGAAGGCGGTGGCGATGCTGGCCGACCCGAGCGCGGCCCTGCGGGCGTCCTTCGAGCAGGCGGCGGCGACGCGGCGCGAGGACGGCGATCACGCCGGCTGGCGGCGGCGGATGGCCGAGCAGATCGCCTTCCACTGCGACGCCGAGCGCTGGGGCGTGCGGGCCGTCTACCTCTTCGGCGAGCCCAAGGCGGGCGCGGCGCGTCCGGCCAGCCCGATCAAGCTGGCCGTCCACTTCCAGGGGACGCCGCAACAGCGGAAAGAGCTCGAGGTCTGGCTCCAGGCCTGGAGCGTGTCGCTGGCCGAGATGAACTTCCTGCGGACGGGCTTCCATTCCGAGGGCCTGCTCGACGTCCACATCCTGAGCGGCGACGATGTCAAGGGCCCGGCCTCGGTCGCTGCCAGGGTCAACGCGCCGCCCGACGCCGTCCAGGAGCTCCCCCTCGGGAGCAAGGCCGCCGCCTAGTCGGACGGGGTCAAACCTACAGATTACAGAAAAAGTCTGTAATCTGTAGGTTTGACCCCGTCCGAGCGTTGACAAGGATTGCGCAGCGGTGGTATGTTCAGGCTCGCATGGCGCGGTTGCCTCGAATCTCACCACCAGGGAGAATACCATGAAAAAGATGACGGCCGTCGTAGCTCTCATGGCGGTCTTCTCGGTCGCCATTTGCTTCATCATCCTCGGGTCGATCTCGGTCGAGCTGATGGCGGCCCTCCAGATCAACGAGGGCCAGTTCGGCTCGCTGGTCATGTCCCTGTTCCTGACCTGCTGCGTCGTCCAGCTCATCATCGGCCCGCTCACCGACAAACTCGGCTACAAGCCCATCGCCGTCCTGGGCTTCCTGGTCACTTCCGGCAGCCTGTTCCTGCTCGCCTTCGCCCCGGGCTATTCCCTCGTCCGGCTGGCCTGCATCCTCCTCGGACTCGGGGCCATGTGCCTCAACACCGTCGGCAACACGCTTATCCCCATCGTCCTGTTCGAGGGCAAGGACCCGGCCCGGGCCTCGAACCTGGGCAACGCCTTCTTTGGCCTGGGCTACGTCGTGACGCCCCTCCTCGCCACCCTCTTCCTCAAGACGCTGCACCTGAGCTACGGCACCTCCGTAGCGATCATCGGCGGCCTCGTCCTTGTCTTCCTCGTCTTCGCCCTGGCGACGAAGTTCCCGCCGGCCGCGACCGGCTACAAGTTCTCGATGGCCGTCAAGCTCTTGGCCAAGCCGGCCGTCCTCCTTGCGGGGCTGGCTCTCATCTGCTACATGTCGCTCGAGGTTTCCATGGCCACCTGGATCAAGAAGCTCATGACCGAGCTCCTGGGCGGCGACACCGTCGCGGGCGCGGCGGCCAAGGCCGGCCTGGCCCTCATGCTCTTCGGGCTGGCCATGATGGTCGGGCGGTTCCTGGCCTCGACCATGAAGAACCTGACCGCCATGGGGGCCAAGGTCATCACCGCGGCCTCTCTCCTCTCGGTCGTCGCCATCGTCGTCATGATCGTCACCAAGAGCCCGGCCGTGGCCGTGGCCGCCATTCTGGTCACCGGGCTGGCCTTCGCCCCGATCTTCCCGACCATCGTCGGCGTGACCTTCGCCAAGTTCGAGCCGGCGCTTTACGGCAGCATCTTCGGCATCATCTTCGCCGTCGGCCTGCTCGGCGGCACGTTCGTGCCCAACCTTATCGGCAAGATGAGTGTCGGCCGCTCCGTCCAGGGCAGCCTGCCGATCGCCGCCGTCGCCGCCGGCATCCTCTTCGTGATCTCGCTCTTCATCGGCCGGGTCGGCGAGCCGAAAAGAACGGGATAGCACCGACGCCTGGTTCATGCGAGAAGGACGGCCCGCCGTCGCGAAGAAGGGCCGAAGGGGAATGGCCGGAACGTCATGTGCGGCTTAGCGCGGGCCGCCCGCCCGGGTGAAGGCCATGCCCCAGGGTTCCGGCTCCCCCCATCGAGGGCTTTGACTTTCCGGCCCGGCCTCATTAAACTCCTCCCGATGGACAGCAGGCTCGAAAGGTCCCTGAGGGCGTCGGCGTTCGTCCTGGCCGGGGCGGCGGCGCTCCTCCTCGCCGCCCCCGCGCTCCACCCGCAGCAATCGGACCCCGTCCGCCGCGCTTATCCGGAGACGATCCCGCCGGACATCTCCTTCGAGACCGTCGTGTCGAGCCAGCCGTTCCCTCCGGTCAAGTACCCCGTGCCCGTCATCGGCTGGAAAGAGCATCCCGAAGAGGTCCACGTCGCGCCGAACGGCGCCCTCGTCTTTCCCCGGAGCGACGTTCCCGGCGGGCTTTACCTTCTGCCCCGCCTCCGGGCCGGCGCCGGGCCAGAGCTTCTCGACCCGAGCTCCGTGACC
>DATKJS010000061.1:0-5914 GCA_035543515.1 Terriglobales bacterium
ATTCAGAGCGAGCGTTTCCCGAAAGTGGGCGTTTCGCCCGAGATCAAGGCGGCGAACCTCGGCCGGCTCAACAAGGTCATCGCCATGGCCCACGCCCGCGGCATCCGCGTGAGCCTCATGGCCTACGAGGCGCGCTTCCACACGCCGCACGCCCCCGCCCCCTACCCCGAGAGCGAGAAGGACCTCTACGACTACACCCGCGAGGTCGTCGAGAAGATGATCCGCCAGGCGCCCGGCCTCGGCGCCATCGGCTTTCGCATCGGCGAGAGCGGCCACGGCGAATCCTTCTTCAACTCCTACCTCGAGGCGGTCAAGGCCTCGGGCCGCGAAATCCCGCTCGTCACCAGGAGCTGGCTGGCCCGAAAATCCCTCGTCGTGCCGCTGGCCAAGGCGGCCAAGGATTTCACTGTCGAGATCAAGTACAACGGCGAGCAGTGGGGCTCGCCTTACATGCTCATGGGCGGCCGCATGGCCGGCTGGTACAGCTACTCGTTCGAGGACTATCTCAGCGATTCGCAGACGCCGGACGCCGCGCGCCTGTGGCCGGGGAATAGGTCGGCGGGCGGCGAGACGTGGCCGGCCGAGCCCTACAAGCTCGTCTGGCAGGTCCGGGCCAACGGCACGCACCGCATCTTCCCCGTCTACAATCCCGGCGCCGTGAGGCAGGCCGTCGAGTCCATGCCGCTCGGCACGGCCACCGGCTTCGTCCTCGAAGGGCTCGAAACCTATTATCCGCAGTCGCCGCGCTACTACATGTCCGACCCGAAGGACGTTTACTGCGAGTGGACGCACCAGCGCGACTGGATGTTCATCAACCTCTGGGGCCGCCTCGGCTACGACCCGGAGACCCCGGACGGGACGTTCGAGGCCATGGTCGCTGACAAGCTCGGGGCGGCGGGGAAGGAGCTCGTCCCGGCCTGGACGGCGGCGAGCCGCATCATCCACCTCGCCTTCTCGGCCTTCTCGCTCGGCCCCGACCACCGCAACCACGCCATCGAGCTCGAATGGGGCGGCGACTCCGGGGCCTATATCATGGGCGAGCCGTTCGATTCCCACGTCTTCGCGCCGGTCCGCACGTCGCTGGCCGACGCCGCGGCGGGTGGGCTCGACGGCCGCATCACGCCGCCGCAGACGGCGGCCCGCCTCATGGCCGAGGCCGAGGCCGCGGCCAAGGCGGCGCGCATCCCGCTCGACACGGCGCCTGCGGCCGAACGGAAGCGCCTCAAGGAGCTCGTCACGGTCTGCGGCCAGGTCGCGCACCTCGGACGGTATTATGCGGAGCGGTTCATGTCGGCCTACCGGTCGGCCGAGGCCGACGCCGGGACGGCGGGCGCAGCCGGTCGGGCGACGGCGAACATGGAGCAGGCGGCGAAGGAATGGGAAGCGCTCGCGGCCTGCCCCTTCTACAAGCCCTTCACCGAGCGGCTGCGGATGCACACCAACGCCTTCCACTGGTCGCAAGAACTGCCGAAGGTCCGGGCGGAGGCGGAAAAACTCGCGAAGATGGCCGCGCCCGTGGCCGACCCGATCCCGCTCCCGCCCCCCTCCCCCGCCCTGCCGCGGCTCGCGCTCGACATTCGTCCCGACGCGGTCGGCCTCAGCGTCCCGGCGGCCGGCATCAGCCGCGCCTGGGCCCTGACGAAGCCGCTGCCGTCGAGCGCCTTCTTCCACAAGCTGCCGATGTCGCTCAAGGGCGACCGGTTCGAATGCGTATTCGCCCGCGAGCCCTGGGGCCATTCTGTCGCCGCCGAGGTCGAGCGCGACGGCCGTGTCTTCCGCATCCCCGGCTGGGACGCGGACGCGCCGTACCTCGTCGTGCCCTCGAAGCCCGGCCCGACGCCGCTCCTCTATTCGAGCGAGGAGGCGCTGACCTATCTCGACCCGGCTGTTCTCTCGCCCGAGGCGTGCGGCCTGCTCCTCGTTTCCTCGCGGGCGGCGAACTTCCACCGGCAGTTCAGCGTCCCGACCGTGCGCAAGGTCCTGGACCCGGTCCGGCGCGGCCTGACCCTCGTCGTCCTGGCCCAGGATTACACGGGCGGCCGCTACACGCTCGACTGGCTGCCGGTGCCTCTCGGGGTCGCGGCTCAGCGCCTGGGCACGTTCGACCCGTCCGGGCTTCTCGAGATGTCGAGGATCGCCGACCCGGACATCCTCCGCCAAGCCTTCCTGCCGAGCCCAGGCTGGGAGGTGTCCAAGGACGGCGGCACGGCGGCCCTCGCTTGGGGCAAGGGCCGGGTCGTCATGATCAACGCCCGGCTCCTCGAGCGGCTCCACGTCCCCGGCTGCGCCGCGTCTCTCGCGGCGGTCCTGACGTCGGGCCGCGGGGCGAAGCCCGTCGTCGTCATCGACGCCGGCACGGACGGCGGCGTTTACACGTCGTCCGTCGTCATGGACTTCATGAACGCCCGCGGCATCCCCTTCCTGACGCTCGGCGAGGCCATGGCCCGGACCCAGGGCATGAACGAGACAAGTCCCATCGCCGGCGCCGTCGACGACGACGACATCCTCTCGTCGCTCGGCGTTCGCGGGACACAGATGGCGAACGCCTTCCTCGAGAAGAAGGTCAAGGCCGCGGCCGCCCTCCCCGTCCCGGCGACGCGCGCGGAGTTCGAGAGGCGGCGCGAGGCCCAGCGCCGCGAGGTCATGCGCTCGCTCGGGCTCGACCCGCTCCCGCCGCGGACGCCGCTCAACGCCAGGACGGCGGGCGTCATCAAGCGGTCGGGCTACCGGATCGAGAAGATCGTCTTCGAGAGCCGCCCCGACTTTCCGGTCACGGCTCACCTCTATATCCCGGACGGGCCGCCGGGGCGCAAGCTCCCGGTCATCGTCAACCCGCACGGCCACTGGGAGTGGAAGAAGCAGGAGCCGACCGTCCAGTCGCGGCTCATCGGCCAGGCCCTCCACGGCTACCTGGCCATCGTCGTCGATTCGCCGGGCTGGAGCTTCGAGGGCGACAACCGCGTCGAGCGCCGCTCCGCCGGGACGCACGACGACTTACGCCTCATTCTGGGGTCGACGAACGCCACGAGCGTCTACGTCTGGGACCTGATGCGCGCGCTCGATTACCTCGCGACGCGGCCCGAGGCGGACATGTCGCGGGTCGGGCTGACCGGCGCCTCGGGCGGCGGGCTGGCCACGATGTGGGCCTTCGCCGCCGAGCCGCGCTTCACCGCGGCGGCGTCGGTCGTCTACGCCTCGAGCTACGAGGTCAACCCGCAGAACGGCTGCCTCTGCAACCACGTCCCCGGCTCGCTTCAAGTCGGCGACCGGGCCGACGTCCTGGCCGTGCGCGCGCCGGCGCCCGTGCTGATCATCGGGGCCGAAGAGGATACGGAATTCCCGGCCGCGGGCATGCGTCTCTCGGGCGAGAAGCTCCGCTGCCTGTGGGGGCTCTACGGCAAGTCGGCCGATGCCTGGACACGGATGTTCCCAGGCGGACACGACTACAGCCGGCCGATGCGAGAGGCGGCCATGGGATTCTTCGACAAGTATCTGAAGGGCGCGGGGGACGGGGCGCCGGTCCCGGAGCCTGCCTTCACGACAGAGAAGCCGGACGCACCCGAGATGTACGTCCTCCCCGACCCGCCGGCGAAGACGTTGACCATGCGCGGCATCGCTGAAGCGATGTTCAAGAAGGCTGGAGGCTCCGGCGCGGGGAGCGGGGCTGGGGTCACGGCGGCTTTCGAAGATTACGTCAAGCTCAACGGCGGGCTCCCGGCGGCCGTCCCGGCCGAGGTCAAGGAGATCGGCGAATTCGAGGGACGGCGCCGCGTGACCTTCGTCTCCGAGCCCGGGCTGACGCTCCCGGCGGTCGTCTGGCCGGCCAAGGGCGAAGCGAAGGCCGTCGCCGTCCTCGTCTCCGAGCGGGGCAAGGGCCAGGCGGCCGCGGAGTTCGACATCGCGCGTCTCCAGAAAGCCGGGATCACCTGCGTCGCCCTCGACCCGCGCGGGCTGGGCGAAACAAAGGGACTCGACTTGCGGCTCGAGACCTACCTCGGCCACGCGCCCGCCTTCGGCATGGGCTGCGACGTGGCGCGGGCCATCGTTGCCCTGGGCCCGTCCCTGGCCGCCCTCCCCCGTCCGACCCGCGAGGACGAGCGCATCCGCCGGCCTAAGGTCGCGGTCGTGGGCCGAGGCCCGGCGGCGGGGCTGGCCGCGCTCACGGCCGCGCTCATCCAGCCTGGGATCGGCTTTGTCGCAGGGATCGGCACGCTCAAAGAATTCACGGACGCCTTCCGCGACGACGTCCCGCTCATCGCCATCCAGCCGAGAGCGAACTATGCTCCCCCGCTCTCCCGCCTGCGCTCGCTCGTCAAGGCCGAGGCTGTCTGGAGCTTCCTCGGCGACCCCGATCCAAATTGGGCGGCGACGCTCGCCGGTTGGGCGGCAAGATGACCGCAAAGCGAGGTCGAGGAGACGAGAAGGGACCGTGGGAGTGGCTCGTCGAGATTTTGATCACCGGGTATTCATTTGAGAAAAAATGACCTGCCCAGGGTTTTCGCCCCCGGCTGCGCCCTGATGCTCTACAAGCCGGAGCTCGCGGAGCGGATGCGCCGGATGCTCGAGGAGAATCTCGGCCATATGGACCCTTGGATGAGGTGCTGCAGGAAAGACCCGGGGTTCGCGAAGAAGACCGAGGTCATCAACATCTGTCCGGGTTGCGACAAGCGGTTCAGGAAGGACTATAAGAACTCGACGACGGTCTCGCTCTGGGCGGTCCTGGCCGGGACGGACTTCTTTCCCTTCCCCGATTACGGGGGCGAGGTCATGACGATCATCGACGCCTGCCCGACCCGGGACCGGCCCCGGGTCCACGACGCTGTCCGGACCCTGCTCAAAAAGATGAATATCGTCCTCAAGGAGCCGCAGGCGACGCGGACGAAGGGCAAGTGCTGCGGCGACATCACCTGGGGGGAGCTCCCCGTCGATGAGGTGAAGGCGCGGATGAGAGAGCGGGCTTCCGAAATGCCCGCCGACGACGTCGTGGTCTACTGTGTTTCGTGCGCGAAAGCGATGTTCGTCGGCGGCAGGCGCCCCCGCTACATGATCGACCTTCTCTTCAACGAGGAGACCGTGCCGAAGACGTTCGAGCCGGCCGAATGGCATCGGCTGATCGACGAGTATATCGATGCCCACTAAAGAATCGCCGGCCCGCGTTCTTCAGAACGTCCCGCTGCCGGTCGAGGTCGTGTTCCACCCGTCGTGGTGGCACGAGCACGCCGGGATCTCGTTCGACGCGGATTTCTTCTATGACCCGCGCCGGCGCGTCGAGGACGAGCGGAAGATGGAGCGCGTCCTTTACGAGCGCTTCGGCGAATTGGGCCTGGGCGAGGACCGGGACCGCGATGTGCCGGTCATCGGCCCTGTGCATAACGCCGCCGGCTACCTGCTGTCCGAAATGCTCGGCTGCCGTGTCGAATACAAGGAGGACGCGCCGCCTCAGGTTATTCCGGCCCACAGGCTGGACCTCGAGCTCGACGTCGAGGCGGCCTTCGCGGACGAGCCCTTCCGCCGTTTGACGAGCCTGGCCGAGGCGCTGAAACAGAGCCACGGCCGCGTCGTCGGCGACGTCAACTGGGGCGGCATCCTCAACCTGGCGCTCGACCTGCGCGGCCAGGACATTTTCCTCGACATGCTCGACCGCCCGGAAGACGCCCGTGTCTTCTTCGGCCGCATCGCCGAGGTCATCGGCCGGTTCACGAGCTACCTGGAGCGGGAAACAGGCACGACCTCGATCTCGGTCAACCGCACGGTCCGGCACATCCGTCCGCCGGTCTTCCTCCACTCCGAGTGCGCCCTGACGATGATTTCGACGGAACATTACGAATCGTTCATCCGGCCGTACGATGCGGCCTGGAGCGAGCGGCGCCGGCCGTTCGGCATCCATTACTGCGGGGCGGACCCCCACCGGTTC
>DATKJS010000062.1:0-5115 GCA_035543515.1 Terriglobales bacterium
GGCGACTTCGGCAAGACGATCGGCGAGATCCCCCAGGTCGAGCGGACCTTCGCCTACTTCCACACCGGCTACTCGCAGATGAACGAGCGGCAGCTGGCCATCGGCGAAAGCACCTGCTCAGAGCGGGCCGAGCTCGACGTCCCCTACATCGAAGGGCTGACCCGCCAGATCATGACCGTCGAGCAGGCGCAGGTGTTCGCCCTCGAGCGGTGCTCGACGGCCCGCGAAGCGGTCCGGCTCGTCGGCAGCCTGGTCGAGAAATACGGCTTCCTTCCGTCCTGCGGCGGGTCTGAGGCGCTCTGCATCGCCGACCCCAAGGAGCTCTGGGAGATGGAGATCTGCGCCGTCGGCCCGGACTGGACGCCGGAGAGCGGCAAGCCCGGCGCCATCTGGGCCGCGCGCCGCGTCCCGGACGACCATGTCGTCGTCATCGCCAACCATTTCCGGATCCGCGAGGTCGACCCGAAGAACCCCGACATGATGGCCTCGCCGAACTGCATGAAGGAGGCCGTCGACCGCGGCTGGTACGACCCGAAGAGCGGCAAGCCGTTCGTCTGGTCGGAGACCTATGCGCCGGCCATCCGCGAGGGCAATTTGAGCCGGATGTGGCTCATTTTCAGCACGATAGCGCCTTCGTTCAAGGCCTGGCCGCGCCGGGCGATGACCGAGGCGGCTGGCCCGGGGACGCTTTACGCCCAGCCCATCGAGGGGGACGCATTCTACCCGTTCTCGGTCAAGCCGGAGAAGAAGCTCTCGGTCCGGGACGTCATCGCCTTCCAGCGCTCGGCCTTCGAGAACACGGTCTACGACATGACCCTCGACCCGGCCTGGACGGTCCCGGGCGGGGGAGGCAAGGCCGAGAAGAGCCCCATGGCCTCGCCCTACGTCGGCGGCGAGTGGGAGCGCGTCCTCCGTATCCGGCACCACCGGACGATCGCGACCGAGGGCTACGGCATGGTCGCTCAGCTCCGCTCGTGGCTCCCGGACGCGGTCGGCGGCGTCTACTGGTTCTACGTCGACAATCCCTTCGTCAGCGCCTACGTCCCCGTTTATGCCGGGGTCACGGATGTTTCGCCCCTCTACAAGATGTACGATTTCGCGGCCTTCAGCGAGGATTCGGCCCGCTGGGCGGTGGACTTCGTCGAGAAGTTGATGCTCCTGCGCTGGCAGTCGGCGGCCAAGGACCTGCGCGAGGCGCGCGACCCGCTCGAGAACGGCTTCTTCGCCGACCAGGCCGCCGTCGACGCCAAGGTCGTGGAGATGCTGAGAACGGGCGGCGCGGCCGCCGCGTCGGCCGCGGCGGCCGAGGTGGCCAGATACCTCACGGACCTGACCGTCTCGCGCATGGAAAAGGCCGTCCGGATGTTCCGCGACCTCCGAAAGGTCCTGCTTACGAAGTATTCCGGCGACATCGTCTGAGCGGCCAGGGCCGCCTCGGTCGTGTCGAAGACGGACGTCCGGAATTCGGGCTCCAAGTTCTGCAAGGTCGAAGTCGACCTCTGTTACTGATAGGGAGCCGGCCCGGCTCCCCCCCCAAGGCACGGTCAGGGTTGGGAAGAGTCTTTTTCGGGGTCGTTTTCCTCTCGGCTCACCGCGGACTCCTTCGGCGCCGGCCGCGGAGGGGCGGGCTTTTTCTGCCGGATGACCGTCGTGCCGGCGATCCTGTCGTGCATGGTCAGCCCCTCCCGGTCCCAGAGGACCTGGAGAAAACCGATGGAGGCGGCCAGCGCGGAGGCCGCATACCCGTGCGTGCGCTCGAAGGCCTCGTACCAGCCGAGGCGCGGCCGGCCGTCGAGAGAAACGACCTTGAGCCCGAACAACCTCTTCCCCGGCGTGCGGCCGCCGAAGCGGAAGAACAGGATGAAGTAAGCGTAGCCGCAGATGAACTCGTAGACGAGGGACAGGCCCTCGCCGCCGAGAACATACACCTTGTTTGAGCCGGGCGGGAATCCGTCCATGACCTTCGGATACGCCTTCTCGAGCCGGCCGAGGTCCATCTCAACGGCTGCGGCGAACTCGTCGTCGGGGAGCGTCGCCCGGAGCTTCTGCAGGAAGGCCCTCTTGAAGTCCGCCTCCTCCGACTTGGCGTTCCCGACCGTCAGGCCCAAGGACGTGCCCTTTACGGCCACGCTCACGGAGGAGCCCTCGCCGATCGCTCGCAGGAACCGCGTGAGCTCGCCCGTCCGGCCGCGCAGGCGGGCGGCCGCCTCGTTCCCCGCGAAGAACACGAAGATGGCCAGGAACGTCATGATGAGAGTGTCGGCGGCGAAGGCGAGGAAGCGGCGAAAGAAACCGGCCTGCTGCGGGTCCGCCCGGTGCCTCATGGGGAGAGGATTATAACACAGGACGAGCCGGTCATTGACCGCTGCGGCGCTTCCAGGCCACGACGAGCGAAACGAACCTGTCGTAGCTCTTGGCCCCCTCGGCGATCCCCTGCGACTTGAGATAGCGCTCGTAGACGGCCTGGGCCGCGGCCCGCACGGGGCCCCGGAAGCGGTCCCAGTTCTCGAGCGCGGCCCGGAGGTCGGCCCGGACGCCCCCCGCCTCCGGGAGGCGCGCGGCAAGCCTGCGGGCGTCCTCGGCCGAAGCGCGGGCGAGGGCCGGGAAGAGGTACTCCCAGTACGAGAGGAGGCCGGAGTAGCGGACCGCGGGATCGGGCGCGGCCTCGCAGGCGAGGAAGCCGAGGAAGTTGGCCGCGCCTTCGTCGGTGATGCCGTAGGCGTGGCTCATTTCATGGGCGGTGACGAAGGGCTTCTCCGCCGCCGTCAGGTTGCGGGCGGTGTAACCCTCGCCCCCGTAGGGAAAATAGAACCCCGAGGAGGACAGGCGCATCAGCAGGCCGCCTGGCCACAGGGGCCTGACGCGGGGCCTGCCCGGCGCGGGGAAGCCGGCGTCGTCCAGCACCTTTGCCAGGGTGCTCCGGACTGCGGCTTCGAGGTCGTGAGGCAGGACGCCGTCAGGGAGCGCGGCTTTCGTCGCCCCGACAATCGAGGCCCTTGTCTTGGCGAGCGCCAGCGCCGTCCCTTCGGCCTCGGCCCTGAGCTCGGGGATGTCGACGGGGGCGGCTTCGAGCCGGAGCTGCTTTTCGAGGCCGACCCGGTTGTAGTTAAAGCCCCAGAGCGCATAAAAGAGGAAGACCAGCGCCCCGGCCCAGCTCGCGACGATGAGGAGGGCCCTGCCGATCCTTGTCGGGACGGGCCCGACCTTCGTTGGGACATAAATATCGCTTCGATATTCCTCCGGGGTGAGGTGGCTGGGGCGGCACCCCTCGGGCCCGACGCCGCGCGACCTCTTTAGCCGGATGACGAGCCAGACGCCCCGGAGCACGACCGCGGCCAGGAGGACGTAAATGAGCGGGACGGGCGAGCGGCCAAGGGTGAGGTCCCAGAGCCGGCGCAGCCCGACGAAGAAGCCGCGCGAATAGACGTTCTCGACCAGGGCCGAGTCCTTCCCGAGCGCCAGATGGAGACCGTAAGCCCCCGCGCCGAGGATGACCCAGACCCAGCGGCGTCCGGTTGAGGCAGGCTTCATGATCGTTATTTTAGCTCACTAAGCCGGGCAGAAAACAGTTGTCTTCAGATTTCTCTATCGCCCGGCTAGGACTCGCGGAGCCTTAAGGATTTTGTAACATAATTACTGCTCGCCGCAGTAATTCGGGGTCATTGGATAGGTGGGCCCCGCGGCGAGAGCCCTTAATCAATCGGGGATCGCCGGCGGATCCGTCATCGCGAGTCCCGGAAGGGAGTGGCGTTCCCCCCCGTTCGGGGCTCAATCGTCCGGCCGGTCCCTCAGCGCCGCGCGCAGGTTCCTGCGGAAGATGGGGCTCGGCCCCGCGTCGCTGATGGTGATGTCTGAGAGGCCGAGGACTCGGACCTTTTCGGCGAGCTCCGGGGCCGGGGGGCCGTCCCCGCACTCTCCCAGAAGGTAGGCCGTCTCGTCGCTCGAAAAAGCCTGGGGCAGGTTTTCGAAGCGCAGCCGGCCGCGATTCGCGGGGCAAACCTCCTGGCAGGCGAGGCAGCCGACGAGCGTTCGCGTCCGCAGCCGTGCAAATTCCTGCGGCAGCTCCCCTTCGCCTTCCGAGAAGCCGGTCAAGCACCGCTCGCCATGGAAGAGGAAGCGGTCCTCCACGATGGCCCCGGTCGGGCAGGCCCGCAGGCAGGCCCGGCACGACCGGCATTCGTCAAGGGCCAGCGGCACGCCCTCCGGGAAGGGGACGCCCGCTTCGGGGAGGTCGAGGCCGGTGGCGAAACCCATGAGCTGGACGCCCGACCCGAGGCCGTCGACATAGGCGATGTTGTTCTTCCCGTACCGGGCGAACCCGGCGAGGGCGGCGATCGTTTTGAGGGGAGCGTCGAGCCGGCGCGGCCTCAGGCCGTCCCCGGCCGCGGCCTCGAGATCAGCCAGAACCTCGTCGAAGAGGGGATAGTAGCGGAGGTAGGTCGGCGGCAGGACGAGGACGTAGCGCCGGGCCCTGTCTTCGAAAGAGACGACATGGGCCGGCCTGGGCACGGCGACAAGGATGACGCTCTTCGTTTCGGCCCGCGCCAGGACCCCGGGTTTCTCGAGCCAAGCCAGGAACTTGGCGAAGAACCCGGCGTCGATCGCTCCCTCCTCATGCAGGCGGCCGACCCGCTCGAAGGCGCGCCGGACGACCCCGCCGTCGTACCAGGCGATCCGATAACCCCTCTTTCCGGCCCAGTCGCGAAGGGCGTCCGCCGTCCTCGTGCTCATCTCCGACCTCCCCAATGTAATGCCCTATAATAATAATGATAATTACACTTGCAATCTAACCCGGCTCGGTGTAATTGTCAAGTGGAAATTGGGAGGTTACATGGCCGACGCGCCCTGGCTCGAGCTCCTTAACAGCGATTGGCACGATTACCGGGGCAGCGGCCTGCGGCGCGACCTCGTGGACGACCGCGTCTGGCTGGAGCGCTTTGTCGGGCCCTGGGCGCCGGCCCTCGAGGGAATTGCCGAGGGGGATGTCCGCGGCGCCCTCAAAAAACTGCGTCGCGTCATCCGCGCCATCGTCGACCGCATCGCGGCCCGGCGGAGCGTCCCGCCCCGGCTCTGGGCGGCCCTGAACGCGGTCCTGGCCGGCTCGCCGTTCGTCCG
>DATKJS010000063.1:0-29950 GCA_035543515.1 Terriglobales bacterium
GAAATTGACATTTGCCCCTGTTTGGCATATTTAATAAGTGTCATGCCTCTCACCCTAAACCAGGTCCTGCTCATCATTCTGACCGTCGCGGCCGTCGTGGCCGTCGTCTTCCTCGTCCGCTTCCTCGTCCAGCTCCGCCGCACGGCGCGGGAGGGCGAAAAGGCCCTGGCCAAGGCCCAGGAGCTGATGGACGGGATGAAGGAGATCGAGGCCAAGCTCAACGCCAGCTTGGACGACATCGGCCAGGTCGTCCAGGCCGCGAAGAAGGCCGCGACCGGACTGAACCAGGTCACGGGCTTCCTCTCAGCCCGGGTCGCCCAGCCCGCCTTCAAGCTCTTGCCTTTGCTCTTGCCGATCGTCCGCTTGGGCTGGCTCCGGCTGAAAAAAAGAAAGGAGGAGAAGGATGGGGGATAACAAGGACAATCATTTCTGGGACTCCCTGCTGACGTTCATGGCGGGCGCCGCCGCCGGCTTCGTCGTCGGCATCCTGTTCGCCCCGGCCAGCGGCAAGGAAACGCGCAAGAAGATCAAGGACCAGGCCGTCAAGACGGGCGAGGTGGCCATGGAGGGCTACGAGAAGATCGCCAAGGAAGCCGAGAAGAGCATGAAGGTCGTCCGGGAAAAGACGTCCGAGGGCCTGGAGGCCATCAAGGAGTTCATCGAAAAGAAGAAGGGCGAGTTCCTCCAGAAACCCGAGGGCGGAGCGGAAGGGACCGAAGAAGAGAAGTAGCCGGGCCGCCGGAACTTCCCATCCCCCCCCGCCCGCCGGACCCCGTTCCCCGACCAGATGCGCGCGTTCTATTCCCGCTAGACCGCTCCATGAGACGCTCAGCCCGCGGGACCATCGCCATCCTCTTCCCCGCGCTGTCCATCCTCGCCCTCCTGGCCGCCGTTCGGCCCCCCCTCGCCGGCGTGGACCCGAAGACGGCCAAGCGGATCGACGACGAGGTCGAGAAGGCCCGGGCCGAGGTCGTCAAGATCCGCCGCTTCATCCATATGAACCCCGAGCTCGGCAACCGCGAGTTCGAGACCTCCAAGCTCGTCGCCGCCAAGCTCGACACCCTGGGCCTCGAGGTCCGGACGGGCGTCGCCAAGACGGGGGTCGTGGCCCTCCTCCGGGGCTCCCAGCCGGGGATCACCGTCGCCATCCGCGCCGACATGGACGCCCTGCCCATCCAGGAGGCGACCGGGGTGCCGTTCAAGTCGCTCAACCCGGGCGTCATGCACGCCTGCGGCCACGACGTCCATACCTCGATCGCCCTCGGCACCGCCATGGTCCTCAGCACCCTGAAGGACCGGATGCGGGGCAACATCGCCTTCCTCTTCCAGCCGGCCGAGGAGGGCGCGCCCGAAGGCGAGGAGGGCGGCGCCGAGGTCATGGTCCGCGAGGGCGCCCTGGACAGTCCGCCGGTCAGCGCCGTCTTCGCCCTGCACGTCTGGCCTGAGGCGGTCGGCCAGGTCTTTGTCGCGCCCGGCTTCATCACCGCGAGCTCCGACGAGTTCCAGATCACCGTCAAGGGGCGGAGCGCCCACGGCGCACGGCCCCAGGAGGGCGTCGATGCCATCGTCATCGCCGCCGAGATCGTCCAGGCCCTGCAGACGGTCGTCAGCCGGGCCGTCGACCCGACCGACCCCGCCGTCGTCACCATCGGCACGATCCAGGGCGGCGCCCGGACGAACATCATCGCCGACAAGGTGACCCTCGGCGGCACGGTCCGGGCCCTGAGCGACGGCAACCGCAAGAAGATCCCGCCGCTCATGGAAGCCATCGTCAAGGGGATCTGCGAAATGTCGGGGGCGACCTACGAGTTTGAGTATAAACCCCTCTATCCCGCCGTCTATAATAATCCGGAGCTCGCCGCGACCATGATCCCGGCGCTGGTCCAGCTCCTAGGCAGGGACAAGGTCGTCGATTGGAAGCCGCAGCTCATCGCCGAGGACTTCTCGTTCTTCGCCCAGAAGGTCCCGGGGTTCTACTTCTTCCTCGGCGTCAAGGGTCCGGCCCAAACGGCCCCGATGCCGCTCCACAGCCCGAGCTTCAACCCGGACGAGCGGGCCATCCCCCTCGGGATCAAGCTTCTCTGCCACCTGCTCCTCGACGGCCTGGACCAGCAGAGCGCGATCACGGCGGGCACGCCGCAGCTCTGAGGCCGAGCCGCCTCCCGTTCCTTTTCCTCTCCGGGGGACTGGCCTGCGGCATCGTGGCCGGGTCGCACCTGCCTCTCTTCCCGTGGGCGGGGTTCGGCGCGACGGCCCTCTTCCTCGCCGCGGCCTGGGTCTTCTTCGCCCGCCGGCGGGAGCGCGCCGCCTGGCTCTGCGCCGTTCTGTCCGTGGCGGCGGCCGGGGCCGCGCTGTTCGCGGCGGACGACCGGGCCTCCGAGAGGAACGCCCTGCACCGGATGGAGAGCGCCGAGTACCTGGAGGTCGACGGGAAGCTCGGCGCCTCGCCGGGCCGCGAGCCAAGCCGCGACACCCTTCTCCTGGGCGTGACATCGGTCGCTGACGCGGGCAACCGGACGCCCGTCCGGGGACGCCTCCTCCTCGCCGTCCCCTTCCTCCGCGGGACGCGGGACCGGCTAAGGCTCAATACCGGGGACGCCGTCCGCGCCTCGGTCCGGCTGTCCTCGGGGGGCGCCTTCCGCAACTTTGGCGGGTTCTCCTATGACCGCTACCTCCAGGCCCAGGGCGTCGACCGCCGCGCCTTCACCAAGTCGGGCCTTCTCGTCGAGCGGACCGCGGCGGGAAACAGGTTCGGGCTGAAGCCCGTCATGTCCCGCATCCGCTGCCGGCTGCAGGACGGCCTGGAGAGGTCCTTCCCGTCGGCCGGCGGTTCGGACATCTCGCGCGAGGGAGCCGTGCTCGAAGCGCTCCTCCTCGGCGAGGACGGCCGGATGGACCCGGCGGACGTCCTCTCCCTCCAGAAGTCGGGGCTCTACCACCTCTTCGCCATCTCCGGAGGCCACATCGCCATCATCACCGTCCTCCTCTTCGGCCTGCTCCGGCTCCTCCGCCTCTCGCGGCGGGCCTCGTCCGCCGTCCTTCTCGTCTTCCTCGTCTTCTACACGCTCCTCGTCGAGGGCAGCCCGTCGGTCCTCAGGGCCACCTTCATGGCCATGACCCTGCTCGCCGGACGGCTCCTCTGGAAGGACGTCCACATCCTGAACACGATCTCGCTCAGCGCCTTCCTTCTTCTCCTGGCGAACCCCTTCAGTCTTTTCGACGCGGGCTTCGAGCTGACGTACGCCGCGACCCTGACCATCATCCTCTTCGCCCCTCCCCTCCTCCGTCGCCTGCCCCGCCTCCCGTTCAAGGCGTCCGAGATGACGGCCATGTCCGTCGCAGCGACGCTCGGCGTGCTGCCCATCATCGCGGCGAGCTTCAACCGCGTCACCTTCGCCTCGCTCGTCCTGAACTACGCGGCCATCCCTCTCGTCGGGCTGGTCATGGGCGCCGGCTACGCCTTCCTGCCTTTCGCCGTCGCCGCGCCGGGCCTGGCCCATGCGCCGGCTGCGGCGTTGGCCTTCCTCGTCCGGCTCTTCTTCGTCATTTCGCGGTCGCTCGACGGCATCTCCCTCCTCTCTTACAGAGTCCCGACGCCGCAGGGTTGGACGGTCGCCGGATACTACGCGAGCCTGGGACTCGTCCTGCTCAGGCCGAAGTTCAGGGGCCAGCGCCTCCTCGCCGCCGGCGTCTTCGCCGCCTTCTTGGTCGTGCTCGTCAGCTTCCCCTTCGAGGCCTCGTCCCCCGGCCTCAAGGTGACGATCATCGACGTCGGCCAGGGCGACGCGATCCTCATCGAGTTCCCCGGGCGCAAGACCATGCTCGTCGACGGAGGCGGGTTCCCAGACAGCCCCTTTGATGTCGGCGAGAAGGTCGTCTCGCCCGTCCTCTGGCGCAAGGGCATCCGGCGCCTCGACGTCCTCGTCCTGACGCACGCCCATCCCGACCACGTGGGCGGGCTGGCGGCCGTGGCGGGGAACTTCGCGGTCGGCGAGTTCTGGGAGGCCGCCCCCGCCCCGGACGAACCGGCCTATGCGGAGCTCCTGCGGCGCCTGCCCCCGTCGACCATCCGCCGTCGGGTCTCGCGCGGCTTTCGCTGGCGGACCGGCCATGTCTCGGTCGAGGCCCTCCACCCCGGAGCGGCGGGTGGGGACGGGAGCGCCGCCCCCGCGAACGACCGGTCCCTCGTCCTGCGCGTCTCTCTGGGGACCGAGTCGTTCCTGCTCACCGGGGACATCGAGGCCGCCGCCGAGGCGGAGATCCTCGCGGCCTGCGGGGACATCCGGAGCGCGTTCCTCAAGTCTCCCCACCACGGCAGCGGCTCGTCGAGCACGGCCCCATTCCTGGAGCGCGTCCGCCCCCGGCAGGTCATCATCTCGGTCGGCGCGGGCAACCGCTATGGATTTCCGGCCGGGCCGGTCCTCGAGAGGTGCGCCCGGGTCGGCGCGGACGTCCTGCGGACGGACGTCAACGGGGCCGTCGAGGCGGCCACGGATGGGAAGGCGACCCGGGTCCGGACGGCCGTGAGCCAGTTCATCCGGCATTGACACGGCCGACTAAACTCATAATAATGAGAATCAGGGGATCGATATGAGCATGAAGAAGAGCTTCGCCGCGGCCTGCCTGTCCCTTTTCCTGGCGGCCGTCCTCTCGGCCCAGAGCGTCACGGACCTCGCCAAGAAGGAGAAGGAGCGCCGGGCGGCCGTCAAGAACAAGCCCACGTCCGTCATCACCAACGCCGACCTGGCCAAGACGAAGAAGCGCCCGGCCGTCGAGCCGGGGGGAGCGGAGCAGGCGGCCACCGAGGAGCAGGGCGGGGAGAAGGCGGGGATCGCCGCGCCGGCCGCGGGGCAGGCCGAAACGGGCGACAAGGGCGCCGCGGCCAAGGACGCCCTGAAACCGGAGCCGCCCGACCAGGCCACCATGGCGGAGAAGGACTTCAAGGCCCGGCTGAGCGAGCTCGCCACCAAGGCCAAGGACGCCCAGGACATGGTCGACCTCCTGACCCTGAAGATGAACTCTCTGTGGCAGGACTTCTATAACCTGAGCGACGTCAAGGCCAGGGAATACACGCAGTTCCAGATCAGCGAAACGTATGACAAGCTGATCAAGGCCGAGGCCGAGGCCGAGCGGGCGAAGAAGGACCTCGACGATTTCCTGGCCACGGCCAAGCGCGAGGGCGTTCCCCAGATCTGGATCAAGTAGCTTATCTAAAATAGATCAGCGAAATCCTCACGCCCAGCTCCCGCTCGTCCCTCGATCCGGGCACGGCCCTGGCCGGAACGAACGTCCGGTCGACGCCAATGCTCAGGACGAAATCCCTCCGCCCCGCGAGCCGGTCCCGGCTGACCGCGTAACGCTTCTCGAATGGGGCCGTCCCCGGCGCGAACTCATCGAGGGTCCTGCCGTCGATGGCGACGGTGACGACCTGACCCGAGGGAGCGGACGCTCCAGCCTCGCCACGGATGACGAGCAGGGCGTCGCGGCCGGGGTTGTCGATGGCCGCCCGCGCCGTCCTCGCCGTCCAGCGCCACGTCGTCCCCGGCTCGGCCGGGTCCGTCTCCTGCGGATACCAGCCGGAGAGATAGACGACGGACGGGGCGTCGGAGGCCGGAAGGATCCGCATCCTCTTCTCCGAAACGGCGATCCTCGCGCCCGGCCCCGACGCGGACGGGAAGACGAGCCCGACGTCGAGCACGGCCGTCTCCGTCCCCCGGAAGTCGGGCGAAAACTCGTCGATGAACGGGGGAATGTAAACCCGCCGGGAGAAGGTGTATTCCCGGCCCGCCTCCCACTTGGACGTCGGGACCGGCGGCTCGAACTCGTCCCGGAAGACCTTGCGGCCGCGGGCGACGAGTTCCGCCGCGACGCGGCCGTCCTCGGTGAGCGGCGCGAACCTCGGCGTCGTCTTGAAGCGGTAGGTGATCTCGGTGAAGAGGTTCTCGGAAAGGGCCCGGGGCGAGAAGGAGACCGCGAGCTCGATTCCCCGGACGCTCGTCTGCCTGCGGCAGGGCAGGGACAGGAAGGCGGCCAAGATGAGGAGGACGGCCACGGCCCGCAGCTTGTTCATGGAGAATCGGCGGGCTTATTATAGGGACACGGTTTCTATTTGGCAATTCTCTCGCTCTCTCGAGACATTTCCCCAACAGGAGGGGGTCAGGTCTACTTTTTTCCACTTTCGGCCCCTTGTGCGAACGCTCCCCTCTGATCGCCCGGGAACTGGCAAAGAGTGGACCTGAGCCCCTCTTAAAGTTGACCCTGCCCGGCCTTTGCAATAAGATAGCAGGCGGCAGGACCATGAAAAGCAAGGCCAAGCCCGAAGTCCCCGCAGGGGAAGCCTTGCGTTCCGGCCGGCGCAAGCCGAACGAGCTCCGGCCCGTGAAGTTCACCCTCGACTACGTCGACTTCGCCGACGGCTCGGCACTGATCGAGATGGGCCGGACGCGCGTCCTGGCCACGGCCACGATCGACGAGCGCGTGCCGCCGTTCCTGAAGGGCTCGGGCACGGGCTGGGTCACGGCCGAGTATGCCATGCTTCCGCGCGCGACCGAGGAGCGGACGCCCCGGGAGAGGGGGGTCAAGATCTCCGGCCGCACCCAGGAGATCCAGCGGCTGATCGGACGCGCCCTGCGGGCGGTGACCGACCTCCGGGCCCTCGGCGAGCGCCAGATCATCATCGACTGCGACGTCATCCAGGCGGACGGCGGCACCCGCGCCGCCTCGGTCACGGCCGGCTGCATCGCCCTCGGCCTGGCCCTGAAGAAGATGCTCGACCTCGGGCTCATCGACCACATGCCCCTCCGCCACCTCGTCGCGGGCGTCAGCGTCGGCATCGTCGGGGGGAAGGTCATCCTCGACCTCGATTACAGCGAGGACTCCGCGGCCGAGCTCGACATGAACGTCATCGAGACCGACCGGGGCGAGCTCGTCGAGGTCCAGGCCGGGGCGGAGAAGAACCCCTTCACCCGCAGGGATCTCCTCGACCTCCTCAAGCTGGCCGACCGGGGCGTCCACCGCCTCGTCCAGGTCCAGAAGGAGGCCCTCAAACGGAAGAGCATCCTGTTCATGGCCTACGGCCACTGACCCTCTCTCCTTGGCTTGACATCCCGGCTTTAAATTGAATATTATCAGCCTCTAGAACCCAACAAGGAAAGGCCAACCGCCGCTCATGAAGGGTCCTTTTTTCCCAAGGAGGTCGTCATGAACCTGACATCCTGGCTCATCCTCGGGGGCGCCGTGGTCGTCTTGATCGCCCTCGTCATCGTGGTTCTGGCCCTGCGCTACAGGAAGGTGGGGCCCAACGAGGCCCTCATCATCGCCGGGGGCCGCAAGCGCACCATCACCCTGGCCGACGGCACGAAGCAGAAG
Organism: Terriglobales bacterium; assembly: GCA_035543515.1. GTDB lineage: Bacteria > Acidobacteriota > Aminicenantia > Aminicenantales > Saccharicenantaceae > DATKJS01. Next base: position 7,369 of record DATKJS010000063.1, read on the forward strand.
GTCGGCTATCGCTACCGCCTCGGCGGCGGCGTCTTCGTCTGGCCGGGCATGGAAAAGGTCTACGTCCTTCCCATGGACATCATCCCGGTCAATATCCGCACCCCCGAGGTCCTGACCGGCGGAGGCGTGCCGATCCTGGCCGAGGCCTCGGCCCAGGTCAAGGTCGACTCCTCCGACGATGCCATCCACCGGGCCGCCCAGCAGTTCCTGGGGATCGGCCGCGAGGGCATCCGCGACGTCGCCGTCAACGTCCTCGAGGGCAAGGTCCGCGAGGTCATCGGCACCATGACCGTCGAGGAGATCTATCGCGGCCGCCAGGACTTCTCGAACCGGGTCCTGGCCGCTGCACGCGAGGACTTCGGCCGCATGGGCCTCGTCATCTTGTCCTTCTCCCTCAAGGACATCAGCGATACCCAGGGTTACATCGACGCCCTGTCGAAGCCGCAGATCGCCGCCGCCAAGCGCGACGCGGCCATCGCCCAGGCCGAGACCGAGAAAGAATCCATCATCAAATCGTCCCAGGCCCGCAAGGAGGCCGAGGTGGCGCGGCTGCAGTCCGAGGCCCAGATCGCCAAGGCTCAGTGGGAGAACGAGGCCAAGAAGGCCGAATCCCAGGTCTTCGTCAACGCCAAGAAGGCCCAGGCCGACTTCTCCTACGAGCTCGAGCGGCAACGGCTGAGCCAGGAGATCCGCCGCGAAGAGGCCAAGGTCAAGCAGGTCGAGAAGGCGGAGGGCATCAAGGTCGAAGAGCTCGAGATCGCCCGCAAGGAGAAGGAGCTCGAGGCGACGGTCCTCAAGCCGGCCGACGCCCGCAAATACCAGATCAAGGCCGAGGCCGAGGCCGAGGAGTTCCGGATCGCGGCCGAGGCCAAGGGCAAGGCCGAGGCCCTTAGGGTCGAGGGCCTGGCCGAGGCCGACCGCGTCAAGGCCCGCGGCGCGGCCGAGGCCGAGTCCATGGAGAAGAAGGCCCACGCCTGGGAGAAGTATACCCAGGCGGCCATCCTCGACACGTATATCAAGGTCCTGCCCGAGCTGGCCAAGGCCGTGTCCGAGCCCCTCTCGAAGGTCGACAAGATCGTCGTCGTCGGCGGCGACAAGGAGCTCGGCACGACCAAGATCACGGCCCAGGTCGCCCAGGTCCTGGCCCAGATGCCCGAGGTCGTGAAGGCCCTGACCGGCGCCGATATCACCCAGTTCCTGAAAGCAAAGCTCGCCCCGGAAGCCAAAAAAGACGAGAAGAAGTGACCGCCGCGTCGCCGGCCGAGGCAGGTGAACCATGATATCGGAAAAGGTCCAGAAGATCGGCGCCTCCCCCACCCTCAAGATCTCGGCCAAGGCCAAGGCCATGAAGGCCGAGGGGGTCGACGTCATTGACCTGAGCGTCGGCGAGCCCGATTTCCCGACGCCGGAGAACGTCAAGGACGCCGGCATCAAGGCCATCCGCGAGAACTTCACGAAATACACGGAAAACGACGGCATGCCGGCCCTGCGCAAGGCCATCGCCCAGCGGCTCAAGGAGGACCACGGCCTCGAGTACGGCGTCAAGGAGGTCATCGTCTCGACCGGCGCCAAGTCGTCCCTCTTCCATCTCGTCCAGACGCTGGTCAATGAGGGCGAGGAGGTCATCGTTCCGGCCCCGTTCTGGGTCACCTACCCCGAGTGCGTCGCCCTGGCCCAGGGGAAGCCCGTCATCGTGCCGACCCGCGAGGAGGACGGCTTTCTCATGACCCCGGAGGCGCTCAAGGCCGCCATCTCGCCCGTGACCAAGGCCCTCATCCTCAACAATCCCTCGAACCCGACAGGCGCCGGCTACACGAGCGGCCAGCTCGCGGCCCTCGCCGAGGTCGTCCGCGGCGAGGACATCTACGTCATCGCCGACGAGATCTACGGCAAGCTCGTTTACGACAACTTCAAGTTCACGAGCTTCGCCTCGCTCGGCGAGGACATCAAGAAGAAGACGATCGTCATCAACGGCGTCTCCAAGACCTACTCCATGACCGGCTGGAGGATCGGGTTCGCCGCCGGGCCGGCCGAGATCATCGGCGGCATGTCCAAGATCCAGAGCCACACGACCTCGAGCGCCTGCTCCATCTCCCAAAAGGCCAGTTTGGAGGCCTACGCCGGCCCCCAGCACGACGTCCAGAAGATGGTCGCCGAGTTCCAGCGCCGCCGGAATTTCTGCCTGATGCGGCTGGCCACCGTCCCCGGCCTGTCTTGCTTCAAGCCCCAGGGCGCCTTCTACCTCTTCCCCAACGTCAAGTCCTTCTACGACAAGGAGTTCGGCGGCGCCCGCATCCGCAACTCCTACGGCATGGCCTACTACCTTCTCAAGGAGGCCGGGGTCGCCATCGTCCCCGGCGACTCCTTCGGCGCCGACGATCACATCCGCCTCTCCTACGCGACGTCCATGGCCAACCTCGAGAAGAGCATGGACCGCATCATCGAGGCCCTGGCCAAGCTCAAGCCGGCGAAGAAGGCCCGGCGCGCCGTTCTCAGCAACGCCCTGACGCGGGTCCGGAAGGCCGTCCCGGTCGAGGCCGGGATCGACGGCCGCATGCGCGACGCGCTCGTCGCAGAGATGGAGGGCCACCTCGGCTACGAGGGGCGCTACGAATGGAACGCGACGGTCAATGGCGCCATCGTCCAGCTCCGGACGAACGTCGCCCACCTCAACGAGTTCTGGACCGAAAACTGGTCGCCGGCCCAGCTCGAGGCCGACCTCGAGCCCCACGGCACGATCTACGCCGTGGACGGCATCGCCGGCCGGGAGCCGCGGGCCTTCTACAACTCGGAGACAAAGACCGGGGTCCTCGTCAACACGGACAACTACGGCCCGCTGCGGAGCCTGGCCCTGGGCCTCGTCCTGGACATCGCCGAGAGGATGGGCGGCGGGGGCGGCGCGGCGGGCGCGGTCCGCGGCATGTCGGCGGACGTCGGCGGCAGCGGGCTCATCCTCGTCGGTCCGCCCGGGACGAAGAAGACCGAGCTCTTCTTCGCGCTCTTGGCCGAACCGCGGTTCCGGCTCCACGCGAACGACATCGTCTTCGTCCGCATGGCCGGGGGACGGGCGGTCGCCGACTGCGTCGAGCGGAAGCTCTACCTGCCGACGAACACGGTCGAGCTCGACGCCCGGTTGGCGCCTCTCTTCGACCGGAGCAAGTGCGAGAACGTCGTCGTCCGCAAGGAGGACTGCACGGACGAGGCGTGCCTGCGCGGCGACGACTGCCGGCTCGACCGGGGCTCGCCGTACTGCTTCAGGGCCTCCAGAGAATCCCACGGCATGATCGACCCCGCCTGGGTCGGCGGGCCGGCTTCGTTCGTCCGGCGGACGAACCTCAAGTGGCTCTTCCTCCTCCGGAACGACGCCACCTCGCCGGCCGTCGTCGAGGTCGGCAAGGAGGAGGCCCTGCGCATCCTGGAAGCGGGGGAGGCGGCGGGGGCGAAGAGGTCGCTCGCGGCGGCGAAGACCCAGCCCTTCTACAACCCGCACTGGCTCCCGGGCCTCGGGACCGACGGGGCCGCGGCGGCGGGAGCGGGGACGGCGCCGGCCGCTGAGCGGACGGAGCTCGAGAAGGCTTTCTTCGCCCGCCTGCTCGGCGTCGTCAGGTGCTATCTCTTCAACAGCGGCGTCGCCGGGGCGGACAAGATCAAGGACATCGTCGGCGGCTGAGCCGGGGCGGGCGGCGGGACGGACGGCGCCATGCACTGCGGGGGGAACTCCACCCGCACGGCCTGGCAACAGAAGCCTTCTAAGAGATAGCGGATGGGGCGGCGCGGGCGCCCGCCCCGATGATCGCCCCCCTCACCTTCTCCATCAGCGCTCCCATCGTCTCCACCGTGCAACCGTCGACCGAGACCGGTTCATGGAACGCGATCCGGATAATCCCGCTGCACGCGTACCACTGACCGCGAGGCATGAGTTCGAAGCTCCCGGCGATCGTCACGGGGACGATGGGGACGCCGCTCTCGAGCGCGAGGAAGAATCCCCCCCGCCGGAACGGCCCGGCCTTGCCGTCGCGGCTGCGCGTGCCCTCGGGGAAGACGAGGAAGGAGTATCCTTTCTCGCGGATGAGCCGCGCGGCCCGGCGGATGCTCTTCTGGCCGCCCTTCGCTCCCTTCCGGTCGACGGGCACGAACCCAACGAAACGCATCCCGGTCCCCAGGACGGGGATCCAGAAGATGGATTTCTTCAATATGATGCGCACCGGCCGGCCGACGAACGTCGCCACGAGGGGGCCGTCGAGCAAACTCACGTGGTTGGCCATGAAAATGAAGGGCGCCCCGGGGTCGATGCCCTCGAGGCCCGAAACCTCGACCCGGATGCCGAGGATGCGGCAGCCGACCCTGACAGCCCACTGGCCGATACGGATGATCGGGTCGCGGCGTCCGGCGAGGGCGCAGGCGGCGAGGACGGGGATGACGAGGACGAGGACGACGGCAAAGAAGAGGCCGAGGAGGATCGTGCGGACCGACGCCTGGAGTCTCATCGCGGGGGATTATAGCACAGCGGCGGGTCCGGCGCGGCCGCGGGGAGCGTCCCCGCCGTCTCATCGCCGAAGGTGAGAAGGCCGGGGTCATTATCACCCCCCCGATTCATCGGCGGTGACGATTGCCTGGAGGGCCCTCCGTCTGTCAAAATAGGCGGCGATGAAAAGAATCCATGCCCTTCTCGTGATCCTGGCCCTCGCGGTCGGCCTGGCCGTCGGCCGGTTCATCCTCCCCGGCAGCCGGGACGCAGGCGCCAATACCGCCCCGACAGGCAGGCTCACGTCCGAGCTCGACCTTTACTCGCCCAAGCATTATTCCGAGCGGAACGAGGAGAGCATCATCCGGCATTTTTTTCGAGATCGGAGGTCCGGCGTCTTCCTAGACGTCGGCGCCTATCACTACAAGAACGGCAGCAACACGTATTATCTCGAGAAGGAGCTGGACTGGAGCGGCATCGCCATCGACGCCAATGGCGAATTCGCCCGCGGATACCACGACAACCGTCCGAAGACGAAATTCTTCAATTTCTTCGTTTCCGATAAATCCGACGAGCAGGTCAATTTCTATATCGTCCGAGACCCGGGGCACCTGACAAAATCGACGGCCGCCCGGGATTTTGTCGCGGGGCGGAAGACCGAAGAGGTCAAGGTCCCGACGATCACGCTCAACGACCTCCTCGCCAAGCTGGACGTCAAGAAGATCGACTTCCTGAGCCTTGACATCGAGCTGTGGGAGCCGCAGGCCCTGGCCGGCTTCGATATCGAGGGATACCGGCCCGAATTGGTTTGCGTGGAGGCCCATCGCCAGGTCAGGGATAAGATCCTCGGTTATTTCACGCAACACGGCTATGTCCGGCTCGACCAATATTTCCTTTTTGACCAAAGGAACTGGTATTTCACGACGAGGAACCGCTATGAGAAGCTGTTCGACGTCAGGTACTGAGGGAGCCATGAACCGCGGAATGAGAGTACCGCCGGTCGCGCTCGCGGATTCTCCCGCGCTCCTCAGCCTTCGATCGTCGGTCAATTCCCTTGCCCATACCGGAACGATCGCCCCTCTCCTGACCTGCCATCCTCGTCTCTCCCAGAAGAGGGTCCGGTGACCGATGACCCCCGGCCTTCGGACAGGCGGACGCTCTGGATCGCCCTGGCCTCCCTCGGCGTCGTCGTCGTCCTGCTCGTCGTCTTTGAGCGCTTCCTCTTCCTGCCGAAGATCCTCAGCATCGTGCTCATCGTCCTGGCCGCCGCGCTGACCGGCAAGATCAAGCCTCTCCTCAGGGACTGGTTCGTGTTCATGGCGTTCGCCTACCTCTTCGACAGCCTCCGGGGCTCGATCTATATCCTGACCTGCAAGCTCCAGCTGCCGGTCCGCGCCCTCTATGTCCTGAACACGGAGAGGGCCCTCTTCGGCGGCGTCCCCTCTGTCGCCCTTCAGAAGCTGCTCCTCCGGCCCGACTCTCTCGGCAACTTCGGCTGGCTCGAAAAGGTCCTGACGGTCTGCTACGGGAGCCATTTCATCGCCTTCCTCTCCGTCGGGTTCCTGATCTGGGTCGTCAGGCCGAAGGACTTTCCGACCTTCAGGACGTCCTTCTATTTCCTCATCTTCGTCGGCGTCCTCATCTACGCGCTCGTCCCGACCGTTCCGCCGTGGATGGCGGCGGACCAATTCGGCCTCCTGCCGTCCCTGACGCGCTTCAACGCCGCCCTCTTCAACTTCGCCATCCCCGACCTATCGAACGGCTTCGACACGAATCCCGTCGCGGCCATGCCTTCGCTCCACGCCGGTTTCCCCATCCTCTGCAGCCTCCTCCTGGCGCGGCTGTTCGGCAGGAAGGCCCTCCCCTTTCACCTCTACACGCTGGCCATTCTCTTCACGGTCGTCTATACCGGGGACCACTACGTCACGGACGTGCTGGCCGGGGCGGCGCTCGCCGTCGGCTCCTACGTGGCCGCCGTGCGGATCGGTCAACGGCCGGGGCCGGCCGAGGCCGTCGGCCCGAGCGGCGCCGCAGAGCCGCAGGCCCTAAAGAGAAGATTCCTTCTCGGCCTGGGGGTGCTCCTCGCGGGCGTCGCTATCGGCGGCGCGAACAAGACCGAGTTCGGCATGAGGGCCAATTCCTACGGGCTCGACGTGCCGCGCTACGTCGACTTCTTCAGGGACCCGGACAGGTACAAGGACAGCTATCCCGTCCAGGCCTATTTCGGACGTCACTTCCTGGCCAGGAACGAATACCGGACGGCCCTCGGCTATCTCGAGGCGAGCCTCCGGTTGGCCCGGACCCCCAAGGAAACCCAGGAAGCTCGGGCGAATATCGGCTTCTGCCGCCACATCCTTGGCCTGCGGAACTAGGCCGCGCTCGCGGGCTCGCCCTCGCTCAGCGCCTCACCCGGTACGCCCGCCATCTTCCCGAACCCGTCATGGGCTGAAGCTCGGAGAACGAGGCAACCGCCCGGTGGTCCCGTTCCTCCCCGTTGACGAGGACGAAGTCGAAATGCGCGAAGTCCGTGCTCTTGACCTTCTCGCCGTGCCACTCGAGCCCGGGCGTCCAGCAGACCTCCCGCCGCGTCCTGTAGGCGACGAGTCCCGAGTAATGTTCGGCGAACGAGAAGTTCAACTCGCACCCCTTGAAAACCTGAGCGTAGGCGAAGAGCTGGAGGAAGGGCCGGTCCTTGATGAGCTCGCTCTCCTTGACCAGGTCCAACCCCAGCACGCGCGATCCCGGCCGCACGGCATCGAGGCTCTCCCGGAACCCGGACAGGTCCTGCCGCTCGAAGCGAACCCAGACGACCGCCGTCACGGCGAAGAACGCCGCGGCGGCGGCGAGGGCAACGGCCTTCGCAGGGGCGCGCCCGAATGACGGCGGCGGCAGCGCCAGCAGGAGGAAGGTCAAGGCCGCCGGGAACCAGCGCGAGCCGAAGAAGATCGTGTTCATGTACTTGTCGGGGGCGACGACGACGACCGCCAGGAAGAGGACGCCGGCCAAAAGGAGGTCGGGGTCGACGACCTGCCGCAGCCGCCTTCGGTTCTGCCAGACGGCCAGCCCCATCCAAAGGAGGACGAAGACGAAGGCCAGGGTCCCGGCCGCGCCCCGGATGCCGCCGAAGGCCGAAGGCAGGAAGGAGGCCAGGCGGTCGAAGACCGGCGACCAGTGCGCGGCCACGTCGAACCCCGCCGACGCCCGCGACGCCGCCAGCCTGGGATACCACCAGAAGAGGGCGACGAGGCCGCACGGGACAAGCGAGCTGAGGCGTAGCAGCGTGACCTTGGCCGGCGCCCTGCGGGCCAGGCCGATGACGATGAGCCAAGCCGCCCCGGCCGCGAACCAAAGGGCGTGGCCTCCATAAAGAAGCACCGCCGCCCCCGCCAGGGCCGGCCACAGCCTCCAGGTCGTCCGCCGCGGCTCCCTCGCCGTCAGGGTGAACCAGAGGACGAAGGCCGGGAAACCGATGAGGAAATTGAGAAACCCCCAGTAGAACGATTGGTTGAAGACGAGGAGGGAAGCGACCATGGCGACGGCCGCGCCGCGGCCCTCGCCGTCCCGGCGGCGGCCGAGTCCGTGGACGGCCGCCAGCCAGGCGACGGCCACGAGCATGAGGGCGGCCCTGGCCATCAGGCCGACCGGGAGGAGAGGCCAGAGACCGAGAAGAAGGAAATAGACCAGGTTATTCGGCGCGAGCCACTGGATGACGTAGGGCCCTCCGGGACGGGCCAGGGCCTCCTTGAATAGCCGGACCTGGGCCAGGTGCTGAGGGAGGTCGGTCGAGGGCGGGATGGGCACGAGCAGGATGGGAACGGCCGCGAGGAGAAGGACGAGGAGGGCGGCCGCGGCTCCGCGCCGCCGGCCGGGCGTCGCCTCGAGCCCGCTCGACTTCTCCCTCATCGCTCGCCCCCCAGTATAATAAAAGGCCCGAGGAAAAATCAAAGATTGAGAAAATCCGCGTATTCTGATAGATAGAATTCAGTGCGCACGGATCGGACCGCCCCCGTCCCGGACAGGAGAAAGGACCTTTTTTACTTCGGCCTCTTCCTCGTCCTATTCCTTTTCACGTTCCGGGAGTTCTTCTTCACGGGGCGCGTCTTTTTCGAGCGCGACACGACCGTCGTCGAGATCCCGGCCCGGAAATTGACGGCCGCCCTCCTCCGGGAGGGCAATTTCGCCCTCTGGACGGACGCCTACGGCGGGGGCCAGCCGTTCCTGGCCAATCCAAAGAACGCGGTCTTCTATCCCGCGACCCTGCTCTATCTCGTCCTGCCCCTGTTCACCGCGTTCAAGCTCTATTACCTCATCCATGTCGTTCTCGGCTGGCTCGGGCTCTACGCCCTCTGCCGGTCCTACGCGTTATCCGAGAGGGCCTCCTTCCTCGGCGCCAGCCTTTTCGCGTTCAGCGGCATGTATCTTTCCTCGTTCGAGTTCTACAACCACATCGCCGCCCTGGCCTGGATGCCCTGGGTGCTCCTTCTCCTCGACCGCGGGTCGCGGACCGCGTCCGGCCGCTCCCGTTTCATCGGCATCGCCGTCCTCTGGGCCCTGCTCATCCTGGCCGGCTCGCCCGAGGTCATCGTCATCACCGCCCTCCTCGCCGCGGCCCAGGCGTTCATGAGACCCGGCGAGGGACGCCGCCGGCTGGTTGCGGCCTTCGTGCCGCTCGCGGCGGCATGCCTGCTCGCCGCCGTCCAGCTGGCCCCGTCCTTCGAGATGCTCGCTCAAACCGGGCGTGAGAGCCAGTCCATCGACTGGCCGCTCGAGCTCCTCCAGCTCCCGAACATGGCCTTCCCGGACGTCCTCGGTAACGACCGCGAGCCCGGCCACCACGATTTCTGGGGCTGGCACCTTTTCGACCGGCATTACCCTCTCTACTACAGCCTTTACATGGGCTTCGGGGCGCTCCTCCTCTTCCTCTTCGCCCTGCGCAGGCCGTGGGACAGGAGGCGCAAGGTCCTCCTCGCGGCGTTCGGCGTCCTCTTCCTCCTCGCCTGCGGCCGCTATTCGCCCTTCTTCTTCCTCTATCGCTTCACGCCCTTCCTCTCGTCCATCCGCTATCCTGTCAAGTTCTTCCTCGGCTCGGTCTTCTGCCTATCGATCCTAGCCGGGGCCGGGCTCGATGACGCCATGGGCGGCAGGGCCCCGGGCCGGAGGCCGACCCGGAGGCTGGTGGCCGCGGCCGGGCTCGCCCTCGTCCTCTATCTCGCGTTCAGGGACAAGATTCTCGCCGTCGTCGACGCACTCATGATCACGGAAAGGGCCGGGGCCCTCCGGGAGCTCGGCCGCTCCCTGCTGACAGGCCTGATCCTTCTCGTGGTCTGCGCGGCGGCTTTCCTGCTCCTGACCCTGCCCCGGGCGCGCAAGCCCGCGGCCTGGACGCTCATGGCCCTGGCCGTGCTCGACCCCGCTTACCATAACAGGTTCGTCAACCCCACCGTGCCGGCTTCGTTCTACGACAGGCCTCCCCTCCTCGATGAGTTCAGGCCTCCCCTGACCGTTTATCGGGCCACGGACTATTTCCTCGACCGGCGGGAGAAGAGCGGCAGCAATGTCCGGTTCCTCGCCTATTATCGGGAATCCCTCTATCCCCTGACGGCCATGGCCGAGGGCGTGCGCTACGTCTTCGACTTCGATTTCTACGGCACCTATCCCAAGCGCTACGGCGAGCTCGTGCGCGCGGCCAAGGCCCTTCCGGCCGGCCGGCAGTTCAAGGTCCTGGATTCCCTGGGCTGCCGGTATCTCCTGAGCGACAGCCCGATGTTCGACGCCGCGTCCGCCCGGCGGCTGCTCGTCGAGGGGTTCCCGTTCTTCATCGAGAGGATCTCGGACAAGCCGGCCTCCCCCTACGCCGTCTTCACCGCCATGACGGCCCGGGAGGCGAAGGACAAGCTCGAGCTCTTCGCGAGCCCCGGTTTCGACCCCCGTGAAACGGTCCTCACGGAAGCTGATGTCCTGAAGCCGCCGGCCGATGGAGTCCAGCCATCCATGGGGGTCAGGGTCGTGACCGTGAAGGAGACGGCGGGAAGGGGCACGTACTCGCTGGACATGCCGCGGCCCGGCGTCGCCGTCTTTCCCGGCAACTACGCCCGCGGCTGGCGGGCCTGGGTCGACGGGAAGAGGGCCGGGGTCTTCGAGGCGAACCTCTTCGCCAAGGGGGTCGCCGTCGCGGCCGGCCGGCACACGGTCGTCCTCAGGTACCTCCCCGCGAGCTTCGCCGCCGGGGCCCTGGTCAGCGCCCTCACGGCCGTCGCCTTTCCCGCCGCCGCGCTCGTCGGGCGGCGCCGTCTCAGAAGAAGGGGCCGCCCCGCATCGGCTTGAAGGCATCCAGGCAGTCGAACCGTGTCGCGAGCCGCCGAGGGTCCTCGCCCCGCAGCGCGACGTCCTCCGGCCTCAGCCCCGGCAGGAACCGCGCCGCCATGACGAGGTAGAGGATCCGCCGCGGTTCGAAACCCATCAGCCGCGCGGCCGTGGCGTCGGCGGCCAGGGAAAAGGGACTGAGGACGAGAGCGCCGACCGGTTTCGCCCGGCCCATGATCGGTCCATCCCCCTCCATCCCGACGACGCCGTCGATGACGTTATAATGGACCCGGACTGTCCGGGCCAGGTCAAGGACGGAGTTCTCGATGCCCCGGAAGTGGAGCAGGTTCTTGGGCCAGCCGTAGTAGATCCCCGGGAGCGTGCCGAAGAGGTTCTTTAGGCAGAGGGTGACGCCCATCCAGTGGTGCGTTTTCATCTTGGGCAGGCTGATGAGGACATCGGCTTCAGCCACGGCCCGGGCCAGATAGAACTTGGCCAGCCCGGACGAGCCGCCCCGGTTGGGCATCGCCACGGCCTCGCCGTGGTTGAGGTCCAGGCATCTGACACGCTTGTCGAGGACGGAGCGCAGGCCCGGGTTGAGGACGGAGAACCAGGGGTCCCGGCGGTGGCCGGAGGCCTCGCCGACGGCCACATCGGACGCGCCGAGCCGGAGGCAGGCGTGAGCGACGGAGGCGATGACGGCCGGGTTCGTGTTGATGGGACGCTCCGGGTGCGCCTCGACGAAGTTCGGCTTGAGGAGGACGCGCTTGCCCTTGAGGACGAGCCCGTCCGCAACCATGACCTGGGCGATTTCCCTCTCCATGTCCCGCCCGTAATCGGGCATGGGCAGAAGAGTAACCGGACAGGGCGAGGCGGAGAGCTGAGCGCTCCCGTCGGCCGGCCTGCCCAGCGCGGCGGCGCCGGCCATGACGGCCGCGCCGGCCAGGAACTCGCGCCGCCTCATGGCGCGAACACCCTTCCGCCGGAGAGAGCGATGACGCCGGCGGCGAGATGGGCCGCGTTGAGTCCCTCGTCGGAGGCGGGCGCCATGGCCGCGGCCAGCCGCTCCCGGAGCCTCGGCGCCGCGCGTCCCCAGGCCTCGAGGCCGAGCACGGCCCAGGCCAGCCCGCAGAGCGACCGGATCTTCTCTTGGTTCGTTTGTAGGAACTCAAGGCTCGGCCGGACCGACGAAACGTCCGTCCGTTCGCGGAGGGCCAGCAGGGCCAGGCCAGTGGTATCCCAGAACGGCAGCAGCTCCCGGTCGTTGACGCCGGGGTTTCCGTAATTCCAGCCGCCCGAGGGGATCTGCCGGTCCAGAAGGAACCTCCGCCCCTCGACGGCCCGCGGGTGACTGCCGCGCCCGCAGACGCCCAGGGCGAGGACGGCCCAGGCCGTCGGCTCGACCCAGCCGAAGGTGTCCCGGACCCACGGCCAGCCGACGATCGTGTTGTCCTGACGGACGTTGGAGTCGTTGGCGACGGTCTTCGAGGAAAGGGAAGCGAGGAAATCCAGGGCACGGTCCCGGGCCGGCGCCATCCCGTAGCGCTCGAAGACGACGGCCGCCGGCGCCGTAAGCCAGATGCCTTGGTCGCGGTCGGCGGCGTTGACGGCCACCGACCCGTCCGGGTTCTGGAGGGTCGAAACCCAGGCCAGCAGCGCCTCCATCCCCGCGACCGGACCCGGGGCCGTCTTGAAGGCGAGCAGGGCCAGCAAGGAGGGCTCGGCGGCCGGGCCGCCGCCCCGGTAATAGGGCACGCCGCCCTTCGGAAGCTCAAACGAGGTGAGCTTCCCGAGGCCAAACAGGCTATCCGACGCGCCTCTCATCAGGGTCCATTATAACACTGTGGGGATCGGCGTGGTCGATCCAGGCTGGGACGGGGGGATAAAAAAGAGGGGCGGCGTCGCCGCCGCCCCCAAAGGAACCGTAAGGATCAGGGTCTTACGTTCAGCTGCCGGTGACGAGGGACGTCCTCGGCCCGACCACCCAGTTGCCGTTCCAGCACACCAGGTCGTTGTCGAAGTCGGCCATCTTGCTGACGTTGTAGAAGCCGGCTTCCGGGGTGGCCGTGGTGTAGTTGGAGGCTTGGATCGGTCCGGCCTGCTTGTTCCGGCCGTAGGACTGGATGCAGAAGTCGTCGGCGCCGATGTCCGCGGAATTGGCGCCCGTTAAGGCAGCCGTGACCGCGGCCTGGCCGCAGTCAACTTGGTAGGGCGAGTTCCAAGGGTCGTTGAGCGGGACGATCTTCATATAGAAGGTGGCCACCGCTGTAATGAACTGACAGCCCTGCTGTAGAGCGCCTTGCTGCGGGATCAGCGTCCAGTCGCCGTGGTCCGTGATGTAATCGGCCGACGCCGTCGACACGGACACGATCTCCTTCATGGCCGACTTCTGCTTCGCCTTCTGGATGGCCTCCATGGCGTTCGGGATGAGCAGGGCGGCCAGGATGCCGATGATCGCGACGACGATCAGCAGCTCGATGAGGGTGAATCCTCTCATCTTCTTGAGCATTTTAAAACCTCCTTTTTCCTTGCTGTTTATCTCAGCCAAGGTTTGCTCATTGGCTTGACATGGTTATTATAGCAATAACCGTGCCAAGCCGGTCATAGTTACATATCTAATTGATATATAAGAAAATAACATGATTGCCTTATGTTCATTAGTTAAATATAGTTGCCGATTATTGCCCATTTGTGACATTTTTCGGCTCTCTTCCACTCCCGTTATCTCCCTCGGGCTCGGCCTTCCCGCCGTTCTTCCTGGACCGGTTGAGCCCGTATTTTCCCATCAGGTAGCGCATCGTCCGATAGCTGATGCCCAGGAGGGGCGCCGCCTTCTGGATGCTTCCCGCCGTCGCGGCCAGGGCCTGGCCGACGTAGTTCTTGGCCACGTCGTCGAGGTAGACGGTCAAGTTGAAGCCCGGCTCGAAGAAATACTGGGTGTCGCGCTTGGCCTTCTGCGGTGAAAGGATGTCCTTAGGCAGGCACCCCGCGGTCACCGTTTCCCGGTCCTCGATCGCGACGATCCGCTCGACGACGTTCTCGAGCTCGCGGATGTTGCCCGGCCACGCGTAGGCCTCGAGGAGCCCGATGACCTCGGGTGTGAACCTCTTGGATTTCTTGCTCAGCCGGTCGCAGTATTTCTGGAGGAAATGGGTCACGAGCAGGGGGATGTCCTCGGTCCGCTTGCGGAGCGGCGGCATGTCGAAGGAGATGACGTTCAGCCTGTAGAAGAGGTCCTCCCGGAACTTCCCTTCCTGGATCCTCTTCTTGATGTCCTGGTTGGTCGCGGCGATGATGCGGACGTCGATCGGGATCTCCTCCGTCCCCCCAACCCGCCTGACCGTCCGCTCCTGGAGGGCCCGCAGGAGCTTGACCTGCGTCCAGGGCGACATCTCGGCCACCTCGTCGAGGAAGAGGGTCCCCTTCTGGGCGACCTCGAACATGCCCTTCTTGTCGGCCACGGCGCCGGTGAACGAACCCCGGGCGTGCCCGAAAAGCTCGCTCTCGAGGAGGTTCTCGGGCAGGGCGGCGCAGTTGATGGACACGAACTGGTTGTCGCGCCGGCCGCTCTCGAAATGGATGGCCCGAGCGGCCATCTCCTTGCCCGTGCCGCTCTCGCCCGTGATGAGCACGGTCGAGTCCGTGCCCGCCACCTTCTCGATCAGGAGGTAGATCTCCTGCATGGCCCGGCTCTTGCCGATCATGTTCTCGAAGCCATAGCGCTCCCTGAGGTCGCGCTTGAGGCGGAGGTTCTCCTCGCGGAGCTCGCGCTCGGCCAGGCCGCGCCGGACGATGATCTTGAGCTCCTCGACGTCGAAGGGCTTGACGACATAGTCGAGGGCGCCGGCCTTGAGGGCCTCGACGGCCTGGGTGACGCTGCCGTAGGCCGTGACCATGATGACGGGGACGTCCGGCTGCTTGGCCTTGACGCGGCGGAGGACCTCCATGCCGTCGGTCTCGGGCATCTTGATGTCCGTGACGACGATGCCGATGTCCTCCTTGTCGAGGACGTCGAACGCCTTGGCGGCCGAGAGCGCGGCCCGGACCCCGTATCCTTCCTTCTTGAAGACAACCGAGAGGAGGTCGAGGAGGCTCTGTTCGTCGTCGATGATGAGCAGGTTGTCCATGACCATCGCCTCAGTTCGCCGCGCACTCCCGGAGCGGCAGGGTGATCGCGACTTCGGTCCCCCGGCCGAGTTCCGACTTGACGTCGATCCGCCCGTCGTAGTCGTCCACGATCCTCTTGACCACGGCCAGGCCGAGCCCTCGGCCTCCCTCGAAGCCCGAGCAGAACGGTTCAAAGAGGTGTTCCTTGGCCTCCTCCGTCATGCCCCGGCCGGTGTCGGCGAACCGGAGCTCGATTCCGCCTGAGTCCCGGGCGAGGAAATCGACCTTCAGGACGCCGCCGTCGGGCATGGCCCGGATGGCATTCTTGACGATGTTCCAGAAGACCTGCTTGAACTGCGCCGGGCTGCCGTAATAGCTGAGCCCCGAGCCGAGGAAGTTCCCCTCGACCCGGATATGGCCGTTAAGCTCGCCGCCGCTCCTCAGGATCTTGAGCGTCTCGTCGAGGACCTCCGGAAGGCGGACCACGGAGAAGACCTGTTTCGTCGGCAGGGCAAAGTCGAGGAACTCGCCCAGGCTGTGGGAGACCCGCTCGGATTCCTTGAGGACGATGTCCATGAGCTCCCGCTGCTCGGGATTGAGGTCCAGGTCCTTCTTCAGGACCTGGACCGAGCCGGAGATCGCGGCCAGGGGGTTGCGGATCTCGTGGGCCAGCGTCGCGGAGATGCGGCCGGCCTCGGACAGCCGCTCGCGGACGATGAGGGCCCGCTCGGCCTCCTGGAGGGCGAGCCGTGTCCTGCGCAGCCGCCCGGCGAGCGAGTTCGTGAGCAGGGCGATGAGGAAGAAGGCGCTCCAGGGAACGAAGATGAGATAGAGGACCGACCCGAGCGACAGGCCGACCCCGGCCCCGCCCGCCGGCTGGGGGATGAAGCCCAGGTACATTCCGTCGACCAGCCCGCCGAACAGGATGGCGGCCAGCCCGGCCGTCAGGTACGAGGCCCGGTTCGAGAGGACGAGCCCGGCCCCCATGATCGGGAAGACATACAGGAAATACGCCGAGCTGGCCATCCCGCCCGTGACGTAGACGAGGGCGGTGATCAGGAGGAGGTCCGTCGTGACCTGCACGTAGGCCTGCGCGGTCGGGAAGCGCCCCCAGTAGTAGGCGACGAAATAGGCGGCCGAGAGGAGGTAGGCGGCCAGGACGAGCTCGACGAACGGGACGAAGGAGAAGCTGAAGGAGGCCGAATACTCGATGACCAGGGCGAGGAGCAGCAGGAGGGTGACGATGATCCCCCGGAAGACGATCATCCAGAGGATGGCCTTGCGCTCGGCCTGTTCCTTCATCGCCCGTCCTCCGCGCCGCGCACCCTAGAACTTCGAAATCAGACTAAAGATGGGCAGGTACATCGAGATGACCAGGCCGCCGACGAGGCCGCCGACGCAGATGAGCAGGATCGGCTCGAGGATCGACAGGAGCGCGGCCACCGACGACGAGACCTCCTCGTCGTAAAAGGACGCCAGCTTCGAAAGCATTTCGTCGAGGGTGCCGGTGGCCTCTCCGACGTTGACCATCTGCAGCATCATCAGCGGGAAGCGGCCGGACTCCTTAAGGGACTCGTTCAGGGTCTTGCCCTCGGAGACGAGCTTGCGCGAGTCCATGATCTCCTTCTCGATGGTGACGTTCCCGGCGGTCGTGGAGGTGATCTTGAGCGCCTCGAGCATCGGCACGCCGCCGGAGATGAGCGTGCTCATGGTCCGGGTGACGCGGGTCATCGCGACCTTATAGAGGAGCGGCCCGAAGAGGGGGAGGCGGAGCATCATCCGGTCCGTCGACCAGCGTCCCGGCGTTGTGTTGCGGTAATAGCGGAAGGCCATGACCAGGGCGATGATGCCGAGGGCGACCAGGAGGATATACTTCTGCACGAAGCCGCTCGCCTTGATGATCATGGCCGTCAGGAACGGCAGTTCGGCCCCGAGGTCCCGGAAGATCGAGGCGAAGACGGGGATGACCTTCCAGAGGAGGAAGATGGTCACGACGACGGCGAAGCAGACGATGGCCACGGGGTAGATCATGGCCTGCTTGACCTGAGCCCGAAGCCGGACAGTCTGCTCGATGTATTCGGCCAGGCGCCGGAGCATGACGTCGAGGGAGCCGCTCTGCTCGCCCGATGCGACGAGGTTGCAGTAGAGGTCGTCGAAGACCTTGGGGTGCTTGCGCTTGGCCTGGTTCAGCGTCGAGCCGGCCTCGACGTCTTCCTTGACCGTCCGGATGACGGTCCGGAAGTACTTGTTCTTCTGCTGTTCCTCGAGGATGCTCAGGCTCTGGATGAGGGGCAGCTCGGCGTCGATGAGGACGGACAGCTGCCGGCTGTAGACGGACAGTTCTTTGAGTCTGACCTTCTCCCGCTTGAGGAACGGGATCTGGAGCCCCTTCTTGACGGGGGTGACGCTGGTGACGGTGATCTGGTCCTTTTGCAGGACCCTCGTCAGCTCTTCCGTCGAGGCGGCGACGCGCTCGCCGCCGACGGCGTCACCGTAACGGTTCTTCCCTTTCCATGCGTAAGTCGCCATCTTTCACCTCGCCTTTTTCTCGTTCGCCTATTTCCTCGCCGAGCCCCCAGCGCTCACCGAGGCCGTCTTCATCCCCTCCCGGCGCTGGACGATGTCCGTCAGCTCCTCTGGGAAGGACGAAACGCCCATGGCCACGTCGAGATTGATGAGCTTGCGGAAGTAGAGGTTGGCCAGGGACTGGTTGAAGGTCTGCATGCCGAACTTCTCCTGGCCCATCTGCATGGCCGAGTAGATCTGGTGGATCTTGTTCTCCCGGATGAGGTTCCGGATGGCCGGGTTGGGGATCATGATCTCCATGGCCAGGACGCGGCCCTTGCCGTCCGGGCGCGGCAGGAGGGCTTGGGTCAGGACGGCCTCGAGCGACATCGACAGCATGATCCGGATCTGCGTCTGGTACTGGGTCGGGAAGATGTCGATGATGCGATTGATGGACTCGACGGCCGAGTTCGTGTGGAGCGTCGAGAACGTCAGGTGGCCCGTTTCCGCGACGCGCAGCGTGGCCTCGACGGTCTCGAGGTCGCGCATCTCGCCGACGAGGACGACGTCGGGGTCCTCCCGCAGGACCGAGCGCAGGGCGTTCCCGTACGACTGGGTGTCGGCGAAGAGCTCGCGCTGGTTGATGATGGACTTCTTCGGATTGAAGTAGTACTCGATGGGGTCCTCGATGGTCACGATGTGGACGCCCCGCTCATGGTTGATGTGCTCGATCATGCAGGCCAGGGAAGTCGACTTGCCGCAGCCGGTCGGGCCCGTGACCAGGACGAGGCCCCGCGGCAGGTAGCAGAGCTGCTGGACCCGCTGCGGGATGCCGAGCTGGGCGAAGCTCCACATCGTCGGCAGGAACCGCCGGAAGGCCCCGGCCACGGCCCCCTTCTGCATGAAGACGTTGGCCCGGAACCGGCCGAGGTCCTTGACGCCGAACGAGAAGTCGAGCTCCCACTTGTCCTCGAAGAGCTTCTTCTGCTTGTCCGTCATGATGCTGTAGATGACTTCCTTGGTCTCGGAAGGCGTCAGCGGGGGGTGTTCGATGTCCTTGAGCGCGCCGTGGACGCGGAGGCGCGGCGGGATGTAGGTCGTGATATGGAGGTCGCTCGCGTCGGCCTCGACGCAGGCCTTCAGGAGCTCGTACATCGCTTTAGCCATGATCTCTCTCCTTGGTTCCCGGTCATTCGTCCCGGACGGTTTCGCGCAGGACCTCCTCGACGGAGGTGACGCCGCCCTTGATCTTGGTCAAGCCGCTCCGCCGCAGGGTCAGCATGCCCTTGTCGATGGCTTTCCGCTTGATCTCCCGCGACTGGGCCCGCGAGAGGATCATCTCGCGGAGGTCCTCGTCGATCTTCATGACCTCAAAGAGGGCCGTCCGGCCCTTGTAGCCGGTCTTGTTGCAGGCGTCGCACCCCTTCGGCCGCAGGATGTGGAGGCCCTTGACCTCGTCCTTCTGGAAGCCCATCTCGAGCAGGGCGCTCTCGGGCAGGCTGTGGGGCTGGGCGCACTTCTTGCAGAGCCGGCGGATGAGCCGCTGGGCGACGACGAGGATGAGCGAGTCGGCGATGAGGAACGGCTCGATGTTCATGTTGACGAGCCGGGTGATGGAGCTCGCGGCGTCGTTCGTGTGAATGGTCGAGAAGACGAGGTGGCCCGTCAGGGCGGCCTTGATGGCGACGTCCACGGTTTCCTGGTCGCGCATTTCGCCGACAAGCATGATGTCGGGGTCCTGCCGGAGAAAGGTCCGCAGGCAGGAGGCGAAGGTCAGGCCGATCTCGTCCCGCACCGGGACCTGGTTGATGCCCTGGATGTTGAACTCGACGGGGTCCTCGGCCGTCATGATGTTGACGTCGAGGGAGTTGATGGTCGAGACGGCCGAATAGAGGGTGTTCGTCTTGCCGCTCCCGGTCGGCCCGGAGACGAGGATGATGCCCCACGGCCTGTGGATGGCGTCCTGGAAGAGGGCCAGGGACTCCTCTTCGAAGCCGAGCTGGGTCAGGTCGAGCTTCAGCATCTCCTTGTCCAGGATCCGGGCCACGACCTTCTCCCCCCACATCGTGGGGAGGGAGGAGACGCGCATGTCGACTTCCTTCTTCTTGCCGCTGTCGAGCTTGACCCGCATCTTGATCCGGCCGTCTTGCGGCAGGCGCTTCTCGGCGATGTCCATGTTCGAGAGGATCTTGACGCGGGAGACGACGGGGTTCTTGTACTTGAGGGGCAGGTTGACGATCTCGTAAAGGTCGCCGTCGACCCGGTAGCGGACGCGGAACGACGCCTCGTACGGCTCAAAATGGACGTCGCTCGCGCCTCGGCGGACCGCGTCGATGAAGGTCTGGTTGACGAGCCTGATGATGGGGGCTTCCTCGGCCTCCGCCTCGAGCTCCTGGAGGTTGCTTTCCTCGGGCTCAACCTCGACGATGTTGATGCGGCCCTCGTCGGCCAGCTCGATGTCCTCGACGATCTTCTTGACCCGGATGGCGTCGGCCGAGCCGTAATACTTGTTGATGGCGTTCATGACCCCCGATTCGGAGGCAATGACCGGCTGGATGCTGAGGCCGGTCCGGAAGCGGATGTCCTCGATGACCTCGAGGTCGGTCGGGTCGACCATGGCGAGGGTCAGGAAGTTGCGGATCCGGTGGATCGGCATGACGTCGTATTTTTTGGCCACGTCGTTCGGGATGAGGTTGATGACCTCCGGATAGACCTCGAACTGGTCCAGGTCGATATAGGGGTATCCGAGCTGGCGGCTCAGGGCTTGGGCGATCTCCTCCTCGGAGATGTAGCCGAGCTGGACGAGAGACGTCCCGACCGGCAGGCTGTTTTTCTTCTGGAACTCCAGCGCGGCCTTCAGCTGGTCGGTCGAGATGATCTTTTCTCTTAACAGAAGTTCGCCGAGGTTTGAAGCCATGACAAGTTCCCAATCTTAATTTCTTTGACAACTCCTGTCAAACGGTTTCCGGCCCCGGAAGGAACCGGGAGCAGGGCCCCCGCGGCCCTCTTTTTCTCCTGAATTCTCGGTCTCGTTATCGGGGACATATGGGCTATTCCGACGGGCTCCAGTTTCCGATGGGCGCCACTTTCCGTCAATCACCGGGGGTGAGCATTGCCTGGGTGAAATTTACAATTTTTGTCTCACCCCAAGGGGTGAGAACGCCCCTCCCGCGAGGTGGCCGAGGGGGCGGGGCGACCGCCGCCCGGGGTGAAGCGTCCCGCCCCGGAGCCCCTGGGGCGGGACCGGCCAAGCGCGCGGCGGCCTCCGTCGACGCTCCCTAATAAAGGACGGCGCCCGGGGCTCCGTTGTCCCGCCCCCGTGGGGAGGATTTTGGGGGGTCGGAAGACAGGTGGGGCGCTTCCTTAGTTGATTGCTGATAAATGGATTGGGCCTTGGTTTGCGAATGATGCGCTCAGTATTGTGCTCAGATGGCCTTCAGCCCGGCCAGCCATTGCGGCCGGGGCGTCCATCTTGCAGCGATCTTCATGTTATTGACACCGATCCGCAGCCGCGAATACGATTATCTCCTGAAGGGTGGCGGCGAATTCGGGCTCGACGAGGGGAAGGCCGTGCAACATAAAGAGGCATCTCTTAGAACCCAAATGAAGCGTTCTTTCCTGGTCTTATGGACTCTTGGATCGGCGCTCGCGCAGTCGTTCGGGCAATCGCCCCCCAAACCGCGATTTGATAAAGCCGTCTCTTCGCCGGAAGTCCATGCCGACCGCACGGTCACTTTCCGCTTCTTCGCCCCGAACGCCAAGGCCGTTTTCCTGGAGCGAGAAGGCGCCAAACGCGCAGCCCTGACAGACGACGGGAAAGGGGTCTGGAGCCTCACGACGGAGCCGCTCGCGCCGGACTACTATGTCTACAGTTACGTTGTCGACGAGGTCCAGCTTGCCGACCCCGCCAATCCGCTCCTTAAGACAATCGTCACCGGCGGCAGCGAGAGCGTCGTTCATGTCCCCGGCCCCAGGGACCTTCTCTGGGAAACGGCCGACGTCCCTCACGGGACGCTCCACGAACATACGATTCGCTCCAACATTCTCGGTGAGGGTCGACCCTTCTGGGTCTACACGCCGCCAAATTATGCGGCAAGAGGAACGCGCTATCCGGCTCTCTATCTCCTCCACGGCGTGATGGACGACGGGACGGCCTGGATTTCCGCTGGGCAAGCCAACGTCATCCTCGACAATCTCATCGCCCGGGGCCAGGTCAAGCCCATGATCCTGGTCATGCCCTTGGGCTACGGGTTCGCCGACCCGGCGAATCACGTCGGCGACCTCTTCGCCTGGGGCGCCGACCAGAAGAAGATCATGGATACGTTTGCCTCGACGTTGTTCGACGAGATCATGCCCGAGGTCGAGCATGATTACGAAGTCGACACGAGGAATCAGGCGGTCGCGGGCGTTTCGATGGGAGGCGCTCAGGCGCTCTACATGGGCCTCAATTCTCCCGATCGATTCACCGCCATCGGCGGCTTCAGCCCCGCCGTGATCATGTACGGTCGGCTAGCGCACTTCTTCCCTGAACTCGACACCAAGAAGATCGAGAAGATGAAGCTCCTCACCATCAGTTGTGGGACGGAGGATTTCCTCTACGGGCCCGTTCAAAGCTATCGCGGTTGGCTGAAATCGAAAGGAGTCGCCTTCACTCCCATCGACACGCCGGGCGGGCACACTTGGCTCGTGTGGCGGCGGAACCTCATCGATTTTGCTCCAAAGCTGTTCCGCTAAATGCCCATGGCAGGGCCGATAGGCTCTGACCCTGGATCCCTCGAATTCCCGGCCGATTGGCCAGGCGCCCTTTTCATGCTTATTGGGTCAATGATGAGCGAACGGGAACGCCAGGATGGGCAGGTCGAACCGGCTGCCCTCCAGCCCGGTCAGCCGCTGTCCGAAGACCCCTCGGACCGGCGAATCATGCAACCTGATATGAACTCGAGGCCCGGTTTCTCGGGCGAATAAGATGGCGCGCCTGGAGGGAATCGAACCCCCGACCCGCTGCTTAGAAGGCAGCTGCTCTATCCCCTGAGCTACAGGCGCGTCGTCGACGACCATGGCCCGGACCGCGGAGCCCGGCCGCCCCGGGGCCGCCGTCGCCCGCCGGCGCGGCAGGAGGGAAATCCGCGAGGAGACTATCGGGGAGAGCGGATTTGAACCGCCGACCTCCTGCTCCCAAGGCAGGCGCGCTAGCCAGGCTGC
>DATKJS010000064.1:0-6683 GCA_035543515.1 Terriglobales bacterium
ACATTACGGCTTGGTTGCGAATGCGCGCGGTCAGGTTGCTGGTCAGTACCGCGACGACCAGGAATACCAACAGCGAAAGGACGTCCTGCGGCTTGGTGATCGTGAACGTGTAGATCGGATCGACAAAGAAGAAGTCGTAGACCAGCAAGCTGACGACGGCGGCCATGATGGACGGACCCAGACCGCCGGCCACAGCGCTGAACAAGACCGCGGTGAGAAACACCAAGGCGTAGTCGGTAAGCGAAATCGCCAGCTGGAGACCCTTGGCGACCAGGCCGGCGGTGGCGACGAACGCGAGCGCCGACAGGTAGCGGTTGATGTGGATCGCGGGCGCATGCGCCGACGGCGTGGCCCGCTGGTCGGACTCGGCGGCTTCGCTCGAGATGACACGAACCTCGATGTTTCCGCTGCGGCGAATGACTTCATCAACCGGCGACCTGCGCCGCAGCTCGAGCCAGCGCGAGCGCAGCGGCTTGCCGAGGATGATCTCGGTGACGTTGCGGCGCTCGGCGTACCGGACCAGCTCGGTGGCGATGCGTTCACCCGAAATCGTGACCGCCTCGCCGCCGAGCTGCTCGGCGAGCTTCAACACGCGCGCCACGCGGTCGCGTTCGTTTTCCGGCCGGCGGTGGAACG
The DNA here is from genome assembly GCA_035543515.1 of Terriglobales bacterium. GTDB lineage: Bacteria > Acidobacteriota > Aminicenantia > Aminicenantales > Saccharicenantaceae > DATKJS01. The sequence continues at coordinate 637 of DATKJS010000064.1, forward strand.
CGGACGTTTCGACGAACACCGCCAGCCACTCCGCATGGCGGGCATCGGCGACGCGCCGAGCCGTGCGGATGACGCGCTCGGACATGCGGCCGCCGCTGACGCAGGCCAGAATGCGTTCGGTGACCGGCCACACGCCGGCGATCGCGTGCGCCTGCATGTACTCGCGCATCTGATCGTCGACGCGTTCGGCGGTCTGACGGAGCGCCAGCTCGCGCAAGGCGGTGAGATTGCCGGGCCGGAAGTAGTTGCGAATGGCGCGCTCGGCCGCCGCCGGCATGTACACTTTGCCTTCCTGCAGTCGCTGCAGGAGGTCTTCGGGCGTGACGTCGACCAGTTTTACTTCGTCGGCGCGCTCGAAGAAGCTGTCGGGGACGGTTTCGCGGATGCGGATGCCGGTGATCTGGGCAACGACATCATTGAGGCTTTCGAGATGCTGGATGTTGACCGTCGTATAGACGTCGATGCCTGCATCCAAAATCTCCTCGATGTCGGAGAAGCGTTTAGGGTGCCGACTGCCCGGTGCGTTGGTGTGAGCCAGCTCGTCGACGAGCACGAGTTGCGGCCGGCGCGCGAGGACCGCATCCAAGTCCATCTCTTCGAGGATGGTGCCGCGGTACTCGATGCGCTGCCGGGGAATAACGTCCAAGCCCTCGATCAACGCCTGGGTCTCCGCGCGCCCGTGGGTTTCGACCACACCGACGACGACATCGACGCCCTCGCCGCGGCGTTCGTGTGCCGCGGCGAGCATGGCGTAGGTCTTGCCCACACCCGGCGCCGCACCGACGAAGATCTTCAGCCGATTCCGCTCTTCTTTGGCGGCGGCCTGGAGCAACGCTTCGGGCGACGGCCGGCGTTCGTCTTGCGTGAGATCCGTCACAAACGACTGCGTTCCGTTGCGCAGTCTCTCACTTGGCAGACAATCCGTCCAGTGCGAGGTTGAGCCGCAACACGTTGACGCGCGGCTCGCCAAGGAAACCGAGCTGACGGCCTTCGACGTTCTGCGTGACGAGGTCGCGTACGCGCGCCTCGTCGAGGCCGCGCACACGCGCGACGCGCGCTACCTGGTAGTACGCCGCCGCCGGGCTTACGTGCGGGTCGAGCCCGCTGCCGGACGCCGTCACCAGGTCAACGGGAATGGCCCCGGTCTGATTCGGGTCCGCTTCGCGCAATGCGCCAACACGACCCTTGACCGCGTCGCTCAAGCCATCGCTGAGCGGCCCTAGGTTCGAGCCCGAGGACGAAGCGGCGTTGTAGGGCGAGGGCGACGTCGCCGACAGCCGGCTCCAAAAGTATTTCGGGTCGTCAAAGGGCTGACCGATCAGCAACGAGCCGACGGTCTTGCCGTCCTTGACGACCAGGCTTCCGGCGGCTTGGTCGGGAAACACCGCTCGGGCGATGCCGGTGACCACCAGCGGGTACACCACTCCCGTGAGCACGGTCAACGCAACGAGCATCAAGACGGCGGTGCGCAGTTCCTTCATGAGGTATCTCCTGTTCGGTCGTAGGGGCGGTCTTAGACCCGCCCCTACATTTCACGCGAGCCCCAGGGTTACGAGGACCACATCGATCGCCTTGATTCCGACAAACGGCGCGATAATTCCGCCGAGACCGTAGATGAGCAGGTTGTCGCGCAGCAGTGTCGCAGCCGGCACCGCGCGATAGCGCACGCCGCGCAGCGAAAGCGGGATCAGCGCGATGATGATGAGCGCGTTGAAGATCACCGCCGACAGGATCGCGCTCTGCGGCGTCGCGAGGTGCATGACGTTGAGCAACCCGAGCACCGGATACGTGCCGGCAAATGCGGCCGGAATGATGGCGAAGTACTTGGCGACGTCGTTGGCGATGCTGAAGGTCGTCAGGGCGCCCCGCGTGATGAGCATCTGCTTGCCGATCTCGACGACCTCGATGAGCTTGGTCGGGTTCGAATCGAGGTCGACCATGTTGCCCGCCTCCTTGGCCGCCTGCGTCCCCGTGTTCATGGCCACTCCGACGTCGGCCTGGGCCAGGGCCGGGGCGTCGTTCGTGCCGTCGCCCGTCATGGCCACGAGGTGGCCGGCCGCCTGCTCCTTCCGGATGCGGGCCAGCTTGTCCTCGGGCTTGGCTTCGGCGATGAAATCGTCGACGCCGGCCTCGCGGGCGATGGCCGCGGCGGTCAGGGGGTTGTCGCCGGTGATCATGACCGTCTTGATGCCCATGGCCCGGAAGCGCTCGAACCGGTCGCGCAGGCCGCCCTTGACGATGTCCTTGAGCTCGATGGCGCCCAGGACCCTGCCGCCCTCGGCCACGAGGAGCGGCGTCCCGCCGCGCATGGCGATGTCGCTGACCGCGTCATGGACCGGGAGGGGGACGTCCGTGCGGACGAAGGCCTGGATGGCGTCCGGGGCGCCCTTGCGGATGGGGCGTCCCTCGAGGTCGACCCCGCTCATCCGGGTCCGGGCGGAGAAGGCGATGAACGCCGCGCCCGGCAGGTCGGCGATGGACCGTCCCCGGAGGCCGTACTTCTTTGCCAGGACGACGATGCTCCGTCCCTCCGGCGTCTCGTCGGCCAGGGAGGCGAGCTGGGCGGCGTCGGCCAGCTCCTCGACCGTGACCCCCGGGGCGGGGACGAAGGCCGTCGCCTGCCGGTCGCCGAGCGTGATCGTCCCCGTCTTGTCGAGGAGGAGGACGTCGACGTCCCCGGCCGCCTCGACGGCGCGGCCGCTCATGGCCAAAACGTTCTTCTGGACCATGCGGTCGATGCCGGCGATGCCGATGGCGTTGAGCAGGCCGCCGATCGTCGTGGGGATGAGGCAGACAAGGAGAGCGACAAGGACCGTCATGGTCAGGCTCACGCCGGAATAGCGGCCGAAGGGGCTGAGGGACATGACGACGACGAGGAAGATGATCGTCAGCGCCGAGAGGAGGATGGTCAGGGCGATCTCGTTCGGAGTCTTTTGCCTCTTGGCGCCCTCGACGAGGCTGATCATCCGGTCGAGGAAGCTTTGGCCGGGGTCGGCCGTGACCCGGACCTTGATCCGGTCGGACAGGACCCGCGTTCCCCCGGTGACGGCGCTCCGGTCGCCGCCGCATTCGCGGATGACGGGGGCGGACTCTCCGGTGATGGCGGACTCGTCGACCGTGGCCGCGCCCTCGACGACGTCGCCGTCGGCCGGGATCGTCTCGCCCGCCGAGACGACGACGAGGTCCCCTTTCCGGAGCCGGTCGGCCGGGACGGCCTCGGCCGAGCCGTCCTCCCGGAGCCGGTTGGCCATCGTCCGGGTCCGCGTCTTGCGGAGTTCGTCGGCCTGGGCTTTGCCCCGCCCTTCGGCCATGGCCTCGGCAAAGTTGGCGAACAGGACCGTGAACCAGAGCCAGAGAGAGATCTGGACGGCGAAGCCTGCCGGCTCGCCTCCCTTTCTCAGGAAGAATCCGGCCGTCGTCAGCAGGGCGCCAACCTCGGTGACGAAGATGACGGGGTTCTTCAGGAGATGCGCGGGGTTGAGCTTGCGGACGGCGTCGAGCGCCGCCCGGCCCAAGATGGCCTTGTCGAGCAGGGAGCGTTTCAGGGCGGGCATCTTTCGACTCCCCTAGAAAAGGGCCTTCGACCCGGTCATCAGAAAGTGCTCGACGATCGGCCCGAGGGCCAGGGCGGGCAGGAAGGTCAGGGCGCCGACGATGATGACGGTCCCGACGAGGATGATGACGAACATCGCCCCGCCCACCGGAAAACTCGCCTCACCCGCCGGGACGAGCTTCTTCCGCGCCAGGTTCCCGGCCAGGGCCAGGATCGGCACCAGCATGACGAATCGGCCAAAAAGCATGGCCAGGGCCAGGGTGACGTTGTACGCCGGCGTGTTCCCGTTCAGCCCGGCGAAGGCGCTGCCGTTGTTGCCCGTCGCAGAGCTGAAGGCGTAGAGAATCTCGCTCAGGCCGTGGGGGCCGGTATTGGAGCGACCGGCCAGGCCCCAGGGACTGACCGAGGCTGCGGCGGCGAAACCGAGGATGGAGAAGATGAGGATGAGGAGGGCCAGGACGGAGACCTTGACGTCGTAGGCCTCGATCTTCTTGCCCACGTATTCGGGCGTCCGGCCGACCATCAGGCCGGTCAGGAAGATGGCGAGGATGACGAAGACGAGCATCCCGTAGAGGCCCGCGCCGACGCCGCCGAACACGACCTCGCCGAGCTGGATGTTGACGAGCGGGACGAGCCCGCCGAGCGGAGTGAAAGAGTCGTGCATGGCGTTGACCGCGCCGCACGAGGCGTCCGTCGTAATGACGGCGAACAGGCTCGAGGCCGGCACGCCGAAGCGGACCTCCTTGCCCTCCATGTTGCCCCCGCGCGGGTCGACGCCGAGGGCCTGGAGGCGGGGGTTGCCGGCGCTCTCGGCCCTCCAGCAGACGAGGGCCGCGGCGAGGAAGAGGAGGGCCATGGACGTCCACACGGCCCAGCCGTGCTTCCGGTTCTTGACCTTCCGGCCGAGGTAATAGGTCATGCCGCTCGGGATGACGAAGATCGCGAGCATCTGGATGAGGTTGGAGAGCGGCGTCGGGTTCTCATAGGGGTGGGCCCCGTTGGCGTTGAAGAAGCCGCCGCCGTTCGTGCCGAGCATCTTGATGGCGACCTGGGAGGCCGCCGGTCCCTGCGGCAGGGACTGAGAAGCGGTCGTCCCCCCTCCCTGAGGGCCTGCCGTCACTTCAGCGCCCGACGCCTTGACGTAGGGCCTGAAGCTCTGGACGACCCCTTGGGACGTCAGGAAGAGCGAGAGGACGAGCGAGACGGGGAGGAGGAGATAGAGGTTGACGCGGACGAGGTCGACCCAGAAGTTCCCCACCGTCCGGGACGAATGCCGGGCCAGTCCGCGGACCAGGGCCGCGGCGGCGGCGATGCCGACGGCGGCGGAGACGAAGTTGTGGAAGACGAGCCCGACCATCTGCGAGAAATAGGACAGGGTCGACTCGCCGGAATAGTTCTGCCAGTTCGTGTTCGTCGTGAAGCTCGCCGCCGTGTTGAAGGCGAGGTCGGGCGCCAGGGGCCCGAATTTCTGAGGGTTCAGGGGCAGGAGGTGCTGGAGCCGGAGGACGGCGTAGGTGAAGAGGAGCCCGGCCAGGCTGAAGACGAGGAGGGAGCGGGTGTAGGAGCGCCAGTCCTGCTCTTTCTCCGGGTCGACGCCGAGGAGCCGGTAAAGAAGGCGCTCGACGGGCTTGGCCGCCCGGTCGAGCCAGGTCCGACCCCCGGACTCGAGGACGCTGAGGAGATAGAGGCCGACGGGCTTGGTAAGGACGAAGAGGCAGGCGACGAACAGCGCCAGCTGGAGCCAGCCTGAAACGTTCATGGCCGTCCGCCTCTTAAAACTTCTCCGGCCGGAGGACGCTCAGCAGGAGGTAGCCGATGAGAAGGATCCCGACGATGAGCCCGATGATGTCGATCATGGTCAGAGCTTCTCGCAGGCCCGGGCGTACCGGTCGCATAGGCCGAAGAAAAGGACCGCGAGCAGGACGAAGAGCGCGTCGATCATCAGGCGACCGTGACCAGAGAGTAATCATAGAGAACGGGTCAGGAAAATGCAAGCCTTGGACTCAGGCGATCATCTCGCCGCGGAACACGGTCACGGCATGGCCGTCGATGCGGACCCGGTCGTCGTCCAGGCGGACGCGAAGGACGCCCCCTCGCGCCGAGGCCTGGAAGGCCGTCATCGAGACCTTGCCCAGGCGCCGCGCCCAGTACGGCGTGAGGACGCAGTGCGACGAGCCCGTCACCGGGTCCTCGTCGACGCCGACGGCCGGGGCGAAGAATCGGGAAACGAAATCGAAGCCCGGATCGGCGGCGCGGCTGGTGACGATGACGCCGCGCGCCGGGAGGGTCCCGAGCGTGCCGATATCCGGGTCGAGCGACCGGACGGCCGCTTCATCGGCGACTTCGACCAGGACGTCCTCGGCGCTCAGGCCGATGAACGACGGCTTGACGCCCAGGGCGCCGACGAGGGTCTCGGCCCAGTCCGGCAGCCCCGGTTGGACGGGACGCGCCGGGAAGTTGAGCTCGATCCATTCGCCGTCGCGGCGGGCCGTGA
>DATKJS010000065.1:0-35801 GCA_035543515.1 Terriglobales bacterium
CGTCAAGAAGACCGACGTCGACTACTACACGGACGCCATCGACTACACCAAGATCAAGGTCCTCGACGTCTTCGAGCGCCGGTCGCTCGGCGAGTGCGGCATCTCCCACGGCGAGGTCCACGTCACGACCCAGGTCGTCGGTTTCAAGAAGATCAAGTTCCACACCATGGAGAACGTCGGCGCGGGCGACCTCAGCCTGCCCGAGAACGAGATGCACACGACGGCCTGGTGGCTGACCGTCCCGGCGGCGCTCCTCCGGGCCGTCCCCTACCCGGCCGAGCAGCGGGTCAACGGGCTGTTCGGTCTGGCCTATCTCCTCCACCACGTCTCGCCCCTCTTCATGATGTGCGACCTCCATGACGTCGGCGTCTCCATCGGCGACAACTCGACGGGCGAGTCGCTCCGGCCGCGGAACATCCCCGTCCGGACGCAGGGGGAGGAGGAGAGATCGGCGGTTTTGGAGCCGGACTTCGAGCCGAACATCTTCATTTACGACAACTACCCCGGCGGCATCGGCCTCAGCCCCTCGCTCTTCGCTCTTGAGACGCGCCTGCTCGACCACGCGCTGCGAACGCTCGAGGCCTGCCCCTGCCGCGACGGCTGCCCGTCCTGCGTCGGCGCGACGAACGAGAGCGGCAAGGACGCCAAGCGCGTCGCCCGCGACATCCTCCGCCGCCTCCTCGGCCTCGGACCGGACGCGGCCCCGCCCCCCCGCGTTAATTGACAGGGAGCGGGGGCTATGCTAATTATGTTTGGAACATCATGAATATCAACATCTTCAAAATCATCTCCGACGCCGATATCGTCGTCCAGTTCATCCTTCTCCTCCTCATTTTCTTCTCCGTCTTCTCCTGGGCCATCATCATCTTCAAGCGCAGGACGCTCCGCGCGGCCTCCAGGCAGTCCGACAAGTTCCTCGATGTCTTCCGCAAGAGCAAGAGCCTGACAGAGGTCAACGAGGCGGCCCGCAAGTACCGGGCCAGCCCGCTGGCCGCCATCTTTCAGGCCGGCTACAAAGAGCTCGCCTACCAGAGCAAGTCCAGCGGCGGGAACGGCTGGACCGGCGAAAAGACCGACAGCCTCAACCGGGCCCTGCTCAAGGCCTCGAACGCCGAGGTCTCGCGCCTCGAGCGGATGATGTTCTTCCTGGCCACGACGGGCAGCGTCTCGCCGTTCATCGGCCTCTTCGGCACGGTTTGGGGCATCATGATCTCCTTCGAGCGCATCGGCAGCCTCCGCTCGGCCAGCCTCCAGGTCGTCGCCCCGGGCATCGCCGAGGCCCTCATCGCCACGGCCGTCGGCCTCTTTGCCGCCGTCCCGGCCGTCATCGCCTACAATTATTTCCTCGGCCGCATCAAGGACGTCATCTCCGACATGGAGGACTTCTCCCTCGAATTCCTGAGCATCGCGGAGAGGCTCCATGGCTCTTAGCACGCAATCCTTGCCGTCGTCCTCCCGCGGCCGGAGGCAGGTCGGCACGTCGCTCTCGGAGATCAACGTCACGCCCTTCGTCGACGTCATGCTCGTCCTGCTCGTCATCTTCATGGTCACGGCGCCGATGATGCAGTCCGGCATCGGCGTCAACCTGCCCCAGGCCGAGACGGACTCCAAGCCGGCCGAGGAAGGCCTGACCCTGACCGTGACCAAGGACCAATACATCCACATCGGCGAGAACACTTACAACATCAACCTTCTGGAGCGCCGCCTGACCGAGTACTTCGTCAACAAGCCAAAGAAGGTCGTCTACCTGCAGGGGGACAAGGACCTTCCCTACGGCGTCGTCGTCCGCATCATGGACATCGCCCGGAAGGCGGGCGTCGAGGTCATCGGCATCATCACCGAGCCGATCGACGTCAAAGACAAGAAGAAATGACCGCGGCCAGCCGGGGCATGCCCAAGGCCTTCAAGAGGGCCCTCCTCTTCTCCGCCCTCCTCCACGTCGGCCTCCTGATCTTCATCGTCGCCTCCCCCTCCCTGCCGCGCAGCCGGCCGAAGGGGCTCATCCAGTACGTCAGCCTCGTCAGCTTCCCGGGCGGCGGGGGCCCCGGCGGGGGCGGAGGCGGCGGGACGCCCGCCCAGGCGGAGCCCCTCCCCTCGCCGAAGCCCAGGGAAACGCTTCGCGACCTGACCGTCCCCGGCAAGGCCAAGGCCGACGAGAAGCCGGGCCTCCGTTTTCCCGTCGACAAGCCCAAGACAGCCAAGAAGGCCCCGGAGAAGAAGGCCGTCATCACCAAGCCCGAGCCCGGGGCGGCGGCCGCTGCGGGGTCCGTGGCGGCGTCCGGCGCGCCGACGGGCGGGCCGGGCCAGGGCGGGGCGGGCGGGCCGGGCTATGGCTTGCGGTTCGGGACAGGCCCCGGCGGGCCGGGGACCGGGGGCGGCGCCGGCGGCGGCGAGCCCTTCGGTGTCTCGGGCTTCCCCTTCAATTATTACCTTCAGTTCCTCTCCGAAAAGATCTCCGCGAGCTGGTTCACCTCGCTCGTCGACCCCGGCGTCAGCGGCCAGTTCCAGGCCCAGGTCTATTTCAAGGTCTTCCGCAACGGCCAGGTCGGCGACCTCAAGGTCGAGGTTTCGAGCGGGGTCCCGGCCTTCGACCTCTCGGCCCTCCGGGCCATCCAGACGGCCTCGCCCTTCGCCCCGCTGCCGAGCGAGTACGACGGCCAGTACCTCGGCATCCATCTCATCTTCGAGCATTCCCGATGACCCAAAGAAAGACCATCCCCGGACTCATCCTTGCGATCCTGGCCGCGGCCGGGGTCCTCCGCGCCCAGCAGGAGGTCCTGCTGAAGATCAGCGAGGGCGTGCCCATGGTCGCCGTGGCCCTGCCCCCGTTCATCGTCCGCACGGCCTCGCCAGAGGCCCAGGCGGCGGCCCTGGAGATCCAGCAGGTCCTGGCCGACGACGTCAAGGCCAGCCGGGTCTTCCAGCCCCTGCCCAAGGAGTACTACGGCTACATCCGGCCGCTCAACCCGGACAAGATCTTCTTCAAGGACTGGGACTCGATCCAGGCCAAGCTCCTCGTCACCGGCGAGCTCTCGGCCGACGACTCCGGCCGGACGGTCTTCAGCGGCAAGCTCTACGACGTCAAGAGCGAGCGCTTCATCGTCGGCAAGCGCTACCAGACGGAGAAGAGCGGGCTCCGGCTCATCGCCCACAAGATGGCCGACGAGCTGATGAAGCTCTACGGCGAGAAGCCCGTCTTCGCGACCCGGATCGTCTTCGTCAGCAACCGCGACGGCAACGACGAGATCTACATGATGGACTACGACGGGGCGAACCAGACGCGGATCACCTTCAACAAGGTCAAGGACTACATGCCGGCGTGGTCCCCCGACCAGCGGACGATCGCCTACACGTCCTACAAGAGGGGGAACGCCGACCTCTACCTCCGCAACATCTACGAGGGCAAGGAGACGCTCATCGCCTCGAAGGGCACGAGCTACGCGGCCGCCTTCTCGCCGGACGGCAAGAAGCTCGCCTTCTGCTCGACCATGAGCGAGGAAGGCAACGCGGAGATCTACGTCCTCGACCTGGAGACGATGAAGACGAAGCGCCTGACCTACAGCGGCGGCATCGACACGGCGCCGTCCTGGTCGCCCACGGGGCGCGAGATCGCCTTCACCAGCGACCGGACGGGCCAGGGCGCGCCCCAGGTCTACATCATGGACGCGGAGGGCTCGAACGTCCGCAAGGTCAGCTTCGGCGGGAGCTATTTCGATTCGCCGGCCTGGTCGCCGACCGGCGACCGGATCGCCTACGTCGCGCGCGTCGAGAACATCTTCGACCTCTACATCCTGAACCTGCGGACCAACCAGGCGACGAAGCTTACGGAATCCAACGCCCGGAACGAGACGCCGAGCTGGTCGCCCGACGGCCGCCACATCGTCTTCACCTCGAACATGTCCGGCTCGCTCCAGGTCTACATGATCGACTACGACGGGGCGAACCTCCATCGGCTGACCGACCGGGGGGAGAACAAGCTCGCCAACTGGACCAACTAGCGGGTTGACACCGCCTCGACCCCATTGTATAAGAAGGGACGGACCAGCGTGGCCCGGAGGGCCGCGCATGCCAGAGACGCCCCAGGAGGAGGAGTTATGAAAAAGTTCCTGATTTATGCGCTCGCCATCGTCCTCGTGTTCTCCTTTGCCGTGTCGTGCAAGAAGAAGCCGAAGGAAGTCCCCCCCCCGCCGCCGCAGGCCCAGGAACAGCCCAAGGTCGAGAAGGTCGAGCAGCCGGTGGTCAAGGAGCCGGTCCTTTCAGAGGAGGATATCTACCTCCAGAAGTCGCTCGAGCAGATCAACAAGGAAAAACCCCTGGCCAACATCTATTTCGACTACGACAAGGCCCTCATCCGCGACGACGCCAGGCCCGTCCTCGAGGCGAACTCCGGCTGGCTGGCGAAGTTCAAGACGATCAAGATCCTCATCGCCGGCAACTGCGACGAACGCGGCACCGAGGAATACAACATGGCCCTGGGCGAGAAGCGGGCCAAGGCCGCTATGGATTATCTGGCGACGCTGGGCGTCTCGGCCGGCCGGATGAAGATCATTTCGTACGGCAAGAGCCAGCCCGTCGACCCCGGCCATAACGAAGCCGCCTGGCAGAAGAACCGGCGCGACGAGTTCCTCGTCATCGAAAAATAGCCCGTGTCCAGGAAGATCCTCGGGGCCGTTCTGATCCTGTCGCTGCCCTGGGCCCTCGCCGGACAGAGCAAGGAAAAGAAGACCTACGAGCTGATCTATCAGGACGTCCAGACCCTCAAGGAGCAGGTCCAGGACCTCCGCGCCCGGGTCGACCGGAGCGCGGAGGACATGCGCGCCGTCCGCGAGGAGCTCAAGACGCTGGCCGAGCTCGTCCGGCAGTTCGTCGTCGACCAGGCCGCCGTCAAGGACGACGTGCGGGCCGTGCCGGCCCAGTACCAGGACCTTCTCCGTCGGCTCGACCAGCTCAGCCTCGACGTCGAGAAGCTCTCCGCCGACCTCGCCGCCGCTCGGCCGGCGGCCCCGGCCGAGACGCCCCCGGAGAAGGCCGGGAGGGAGCCGGCGCCGAAGAAGCCCGACACGAAGCCCGGGCCGGGCGCGCCCCCGACCCCGGCCGCGTCCGCTCAGGCGGTCCCGCCCGCCTCGAACATCTCGCCGACCGAGGCGTACCGGATGGCCTACAACGATTACCTCAAGGGCAATTACGACCTGGCCGTCGAGAGCTTCAAGCTCTACCGCCAGCAATTCCCCGACAGCCCGCTGGCCGACAACGCCCTCTACTGGATCGGGGAGTGCCATTTCAGCGAGAAGAGGTTCCTCGAGGCCATCGACGATTTCAACGAGGTCATCGTGGCCTACCCTCAGGGGGACAAGGTCGCCGCCGCCTACCTTAAGAAGGGCATCAGCTTCGTGGAGCTCGGCCGGAAGGACGAGGCCCTGGCGGCCTTCAAGCTCCTCGTCTCGAAGTACCCGCTCCAGGACGAAGCCAAGATCGCCCAGGACAAGATCAGAGAGTTGACGGAAAAATGAGAGACACCAACAGCCTCAACAAGGTCATCCTCATCGGCCGCCTGGGCAAGAAGCCCGAGATGCGCGCCGTCGCCCAGACCGGGCGGCAGGTGGCCCGGTTCACCATGGCCACGAACGAGCGGTTCTTCAACAAGACCACCCGCGAGACGAAGGACCGGACCGAGTGGCACAACATCGTCGTCTGGGGGAACCAGGCCGAGTTCGTCGAGAAGTACCTCGACAAGGGCCGCCAGGTCGTCGTCGAGGGCAAGCTGCGGACCCGCAGCTGGCAGGATAAGGACGGGAACAAGCGGACGACGACGGAGATCGAGGCGGAGAACATCGTCCTCCTCGGCCGGCGCGAGGGCGCAGGCGGCGGCGCCGAGGCCCCGGACTACGAGCCGCGCGCCCCGAGGGAGGCCGAGCCGGAGCCCGAGGGCCCGCCGTTCGACGAGGGTTCGGGCGGCACCGGCGGCGGCGAGGACGACGTCCCCTTCTAGATGGCCGACAAAGACAACGACGAAGCCGCTTACCGGGCCCGCATAGTTGAGGACCGCCGGCCCTGGGGCCGCTTCCGTCGCTACCCGCACGAGGACGCCGGCGGCATCAAGATCATCACCGTCGAGCCGGGCGGCATCCTCTCGCTCCAGTACCACGACCGCCGGGACGAGTTCTGGGTCGTCCTCGACGCCGGCCTGGAGATGACGGTCGGGGACCGCGTCTGGAAACCCACGGCCGGCGAGGAGATCTTCATCCCCCGCCGGGCCGCCCACCGCGCCCGCAACACCGGCCCGGCGCCGGCCCGCGTCCTCGAGATCTGGGTCGGCCGCTCCGACGAGTCCGACATCGTCCGCCTCAAGGACGATTACGGCCGCCGCTGATCTTCCCCCGAAGCATCGTCTTGCTGACGCCGGGGGGCGTTCCGCCCGCATGCGTCCCCGTCCGACCTCGAGGCCCTCAGGCAATCGGGCGGGGCCCAGCGGAGGTGGTGTCGAGGCCGTCCGAAAGCCCCCGTTTGGAAGGGGGCCGTCGGCCTTGCGATGGGGGAACCGGGACAGGTTCCCGGGGCCGGGGGATAAGGACGGCCTCGGCGCCGCCGCGCGTCGTGACGCACGCGGACAGGACCGGCAGAAGCGCCGCTGAGCGACTCGAGGCCGCGCTCCTGGGAAATATCCTGAAAAAGCAGGCCTATTCCGTCGGCCGGCTGCCGAGAAAAACCTGCGGGTGGCGGACGAGGATCTCCTCGGTCGCGTATTCCTCGATCTCCTGGGCACTCCGGAGCTTCATCGCCTCGGCCACGATCTTCTCCGCCGTCCGGGCCTCGACCGCCCGCAGGGCCTTCTTGATACGGGGGATGAAGATCGGGTTCATGCTGAAGGTCCGGAGGCCGAAACCCATGAGGACGATGGCCGAGAGGGGGTCGGCGGCCATCTCGCCGCAGACGGTGACACCCTTGCCCGCCTTCTCCGCCGACTGGATGACCTGGCGGATGAGGCGGAGCACGGCCGGGTGAAAGGGCTTGTAGAGGTAGGAGACGAACTCGTTCGACCGGTCGACGGCCAGGAAATACTGGATGAGGTCGTTCGTCCCGATGCTCACGTAATCGACCTCCCGCAGGATGAGGTCGGTCAGCGCCGCCGCCGCGGGGACCTCGATCATGACGCCGAGAGGGATCCGTTCATCGAACTTGACCTTCTCCCGCCGCAGCTCCGCCTTGACGTTCTCGAAGATTTCCTTGACCTCGATGACCTCCTCGACCTCGGTGACCATGGGGATCATGACGCGGACGTTCTTCTGCGCGCTGGCCCTGAGGATGGCGCGGAGCTGGGTGCGGAAGAGGGGCTTGTTCCGGAGGGAGAAGCGCACGGCCCGCAGCCCGAGGGCCGGGTTGGGCTCCTGCTCGATGTTGAGCTGGGGGAGCGATTTCTCGCCGCCGATGTCGAGCGTCCGGATATAGACCGGGTGCGGCGCCGCGTCCCGGGCGATCCGCGAATAGAAGGCCAGGTGCTCCTCCTCGTCCGGCAGGGACGCCGACCGGAGGTAGATGAACTCCGAGCGGAAGAGCCCGACGCCCTCGGCGCCCAGGGACATGGCCATCGGGACTTCCTCGGGCAGCTCGATGTTGGCCAGGAGGTGGACCCGGACCTTGTCCAGGGTCACGGGCCTGAGCCGGGCCGTCTTCTGGAGCTCGCGGCGGTAGTGGTCGTACTTCTCCTTCTTGGCCTGGTACTCGCGCCGCACCGCCGGGGGCGGGTTGATAATGACCTCGCCCCCCGTGCCGTCGACGATGACGAAGTCTCCGTCCCGGACGTGGGCGGTGACGTCCCGCAGGCCGAGGACGGCCGGGATGTTCATCGACCGGGCCAGGATGGCCGTGTGCGAGGTCTGGCCGCCCATGTCCAGCGCGACGCCCAGCGTCATCTGGCGGCCCAGGCGCACGGCCGCCGCGGACGGCAGGAGCTCGTGGGCGACGAGGATGTGCTGTCCGTCGGGGGCCCTCTCCTTCTCCCGGCCCGCCTCGAGGTTCCGATAGATCCGGGCCAGGACGTCCGAGACGTCGGATTTCCTCTGGCGGAAATAGTCGTCGGCCATGGATTCGAACACTTGCTCGTAGCGGGCGTTCGTTTTGGACAGGGCCCACTCGGAGCGGGCCTTCTCCTCGCGGATGATGTGCTCGAGGCCCGAGAGCAGGGCGGGGTCCTCGAGGATGAGGAGGTGGGCCTCGAAGATGAAGGAGTTGTCTTCCCCCATCTTCTCCTTGATGCCTTCCCGAACCTGGACGAGGTCCGCCTTGGTCCGCTCGATGGCCCCCATCAGCCGGCGGACCTCGTCCTCGACCTGGGCGGCGGGGATGAGCTCCTTGCGCGAGGTGAAAACGACCGGCTTCCGCAGCAGGACCTCGCCAAGGGCGATGCCCGGCGAGACGCCGATGCCCCTCAAACGCACGATGTCCACGGCCCGCTACTCCTTCTCGTCGAATCGGTTGGCGATGAGCTCCGCCAGGGCCCCGAGGGCCGCCTCCTCGTCCTTGCCCGAGGCGACGAGCCGGATGACCGTCCCCTGCGTCGCGGCCAGGGTCAGGATGCCGAGGATGCTCTTGCCGTCGATCTCGTTGCCGTCCTTGACGATCTTGACGGAGGCCCCGAACCGGTTGGCCAGGTTGACGAACTTGACCGCCGCCCGGGCATGCAGGCCCAGTTTGTTCTTGATGGTGACCGTGCGTTCGACCATGGGGGGCTACTTCGCGCGGGAGCCGAGCAGGGCGCTGACGAGGTGGATGTTCTTTTTCCCCTGGTCGACGACCTTGCGGGCGACGTCCCTAAGGACGTTCGTCCGCTGCAGGGAGACGAACTTGATGAGCATCGGCAGGTTGACGCCGGTGATGATCTCGATATTGTTCTCCTTGAGGAAGGCGAAGCTCAGGTTGGAGGGGGTGCCGCCGAACATGTCGGTGAAGATGATGACGCCGTTCTTCTGGTCGACCCGCTTGAGGCTCTGGTTGATCTTCTTCTTCGATTCCTCGACCTCGTCGTACCAGCCGATGGAGATGGCCTCAATGTTGGGGGCCTCGCCGAGGATGATGGTCAGGGCGTTGAGGAGTTCCTCCGCCATCTTGCCGTGGCAGACGATGACGCCCCCGATCATGTCCGCCGACTCCGTCCCGACGTTCCGCGATGCATGCCCGATGCCTCCGCCGCGGGCCGCCGCGTCAGGGCGGGGCGCCGCGGGCGAGCCCCTATTGTATATGAAGGGCGCCTATTTATAAAGGTCCCGATGGTAGATCCTGATCTCGCCGCCCGTCTTCCTGAGGCGGGACCGGAGCTCCTCGGCGATGACCACGGAGCGGTGCTTGCCCCCCGTGCAGCCGATGGCGATCGTCAGCGTGCTCTTTCCCTCTTTGACGAAGCGCGGGATCATGAAGTCCGTGAACCGGACGAGCTCGCGGAGGAACCCGGCCGTCTCGGGCGAGGAGAGGACGAACTCGCGCACGCTCCTTGCCTTCCCGTTCCGGTCCCGCAGGCGGTCGATGTAGAACGGGTTGGGCAGGAAGCGCGTGTCGAAGACGAGGTCCGAGTCGAGGGGGATGCCGTACTTGTAGCCGAAGCTGATGAGGACGGTCTGCATGCGGAGGGACCGGGCCCGGAGGACCCGCCGGCTGATGACCTCCTTGAGCTGGGAGAGGTTGAGGCCGGAGGTCTCGATGACTTCGTCGGCCGCCTTTTTGACCGCGGCCAGCCGCCGCCGCTCGAGCCGGACGCCCTCGAGGATCGACCCCCGGCGGCTCAGGGGGTGCGGCCGCCGGGTCTCGCTGAAGCGCTTGACGAGCGCCTCGTCGGAGGCGTCGAGGAAGACGAGCCGGGCCGGCACGCGCTTCCGGATCTCCTTGAGGACGCGCGGGAACTCCGTCAGGAAGTGCGGCTCGCGGATGTCCAGGACGAGGGCGACGCGGTCGATCTCGACCTTCTTCTTGAGCCACAGCTCGACGAAGTCCGGGATGAGCTTGGCCGGGAGGTTGTCGACGCAATAGTAGCCGCGGTCCTCGAGAAAGCGGCTGACGACGGTCTTGCCCGAGCCCGAGAGCCCGGTGATGACCAGAAACCGGTTGTCCTTGAGGGTGTTCGCCATGGCCGCCTCTCAGGTCAGGATCCTGTCCAGCCTCTTGATGATCTCCGAGGGGGCGTGGTAGCCCCGCTCGCGGAGGAGGTGGACCTTGCAGGCGACCTCGATCAGGGTGGCGATGTTCCGGCCCGGCGCGACCGGGATGGCCAGCTGCGGGACTTTGACGCCGAGGACCGACTCCTCGTCCGAGACCTTGAGGCCGAGACGGTCGACCTCAAAGCCCCGCCGCCAGTGCTTGAGCCTGATGATGAGGTCGACCCGGGCCGCCGCTACGACCGAGGCGGGCCCGAAGATCTCCCGGATGTTGATGATGCCCAGCCCCCGGATCTCCATGAAATTCCGGCTCAGGGGCGGGGCCGAGCCCCGCAGGCTCCCGCCGGGCGCCTTGCGGATGCGGACGACGTCGTCCGCGATGAACTTGTGGCCGCGCGCGATGAGCTCCAGGGCGCTCTCGCTCTTGCCGATGCCGCTGTCGCCGACGATGAGGGTGCCGACGCCGCAGACCTTCAGGAAGCCGGCGGAGATCGTCGTCTGCTCGACCCTCTCCGCCCGGCCGGCGCGCGCCTCAGGCATGGCGGCCGTCCTCGATCTCGCGCAGGGTCCGGAGCGTCTCGGCCGGCGTCGACGCCTGGAAGAGACGGGCGGCGAGAGTCCGCGAACGCCGGGCGAGCTTGGCGATGGCGGCCAGCACCTGAAGGTTCGCCTCCGGTTTCTCGAGCGGCGAGACGAGGAGGAAGATGACGTGCGTGTCCTGGCCGTCGACCGACCGGAAGGAGACCCCCTCGCGGGACAGTCCCAGCATCAGGACCGGGGCCTCCAGGCCCTCGACCTTGCAGTGGGGGATCGCCACGCCCCCGCCGATGGCCGTCGTGCCGAGGCCCTCCCGTTCCAAGAGCTTGGCGAGGAGGACATCGCAGGCGACAGGCCCGGTCCGGCCGCAGAAGCGTCCGCTCATTTCGCGGAGCACGTCGTCGCGCGTCCGGCCCTCGAGGCCGCCGAGGATCAGGTCCTCGCTGAGGAGGGAGTGCACCTTCATCGCCGCTCCGCGTCCCTCATTCAGGCTCGATGAGCCCGAAGTTGCCGTCCTTGCGCTTGTAGAGCACGGCCCAGCTCTCCGTCCCCTCGCGGCGGAAGACCAGGACCTCGCGGCTCTTGGCGCCAAGCTGGGCCATGGCCTCCTCGAGCGACAGGGGCTTGCCCGCGTAGCTCTGGCCCCGGATAACCCTCTTCTCGGACTCGGCGGCGGCGGGCTCGGGGACGAGGGCCTTGCGTTCGCGGCCGCCGCGCCGTTTCCTGTCCCGCCACTTCTCGCGGTCCTTGCGGATCTTTTTTTCCAGGTTGTCAAAGGCCAGGTTGAGCGAGCCCATCATGTCCGGGGATTCCTCCAGGACGACGAAGCCCGCGCCCTTCGCCTTGACGTGGATCTCGGCCCGGTGCCGGTTCTTCTCGACGGCCAGGATGACGTTCACGTCGAGGACGTCGTCCGCCAGGTCCCTCAGGCGGCCCAGCCGCTTCTCGCAGTAATCCCGGATCTCCGGCGTCAGGACGGCCTGGCGCGCCGTGTACTGGACGTTCATGCCCTGTCCTCCATGATGGACTTGCGTTTGCGGATGTGGGACGGCTCGATCTTGAGCTGCATGCGGTACTTGGCGACCGTCCGGCGGGCGATCTTGAGGTTCTCCCGGGCCAGGAGGTCGCCGATCTCGATATCGCTCAGCGGGTTCGACGGGTCCTCCCCCTCGACGAGCTTGCGGATCTTCTCCTTGATGAGGAGGGACGAAACGTCCTCGCCCGAGCCGCCCGGCAGCGACTTGTGGAAGAAGAACTTCAGCGGGACCATGCCTTGCGGCGTGAGCATGAACTTGTTGGCCACGACCCGGCCGACGGTGGACTCGTGGACGCCGATCTCCTGGGCGATCTCCATCAAGGTCAGGGGGCGGATGTCATCGAGGCCCCTCTCGAAGAAGCCCTTCTGCTTCTCGACGATGTACTGGGCGACCCGCTTGATCGTCTTGTCCCGCTGCTCGAGGCTGCGCATGAACCAGAGGGCCTTCTTCAGGCGGTCCTCGAGGAAGCGGCGGGCCTCCGGGTCGCCCTGGGAGGCCCGGGCCATGAGCTGCCGGTAGTAGGGGCTGATGCGGAGGCGAGGCATGCCGTCGTCATTGAGGGTGATCTTCCAGTCGTCGTCCTCCTTGGTGACGATGATGTCCGGGACGACGTAGGTCGTCTTCTCTTCGTTGTATTTCCGGCCGGGTCTCGGGTCGAGATGCTTGATGAGCTCGATGTGCTCGCGGATCTCCTCCCGCGGGATATTGAGGACCCGCGAGAGCTGGGCGTAATCGGATTTCTCGAGGAGGGGCAGATGGTCCGCGATGATGGCCCGGGCCACCTCGTCCTTGAGGCCCAAGCTGTCCATCTGGGCCAGCCAGGCCTCCGGGACGTGCCGGCTGCCGCAGCCGACGGGGTCGAAGCCCTTGATCGTCTCGCGCACCCGCTCGACCCGCTCCGGCGTCGTCCGGGCCAGGCCGGCGAGCTCCTCGGCCGGCGAGCTCAGGAAAC
This sequence comes from Terriglobales bacterium, assembly GCA_035543515.1. Taxonomy (GTDB): domain Bacteria; phylum Acidobacteriota; class Aminicenantia; order Aminicenantales; family Saccharicenantaceae; genus DATKJS01. The sequence continues at coordinate 12,669 of DATKJS010000065.1, forward strand.
CGTCTTCGTCGAGATTGCCGATGATGAAATCGGCGACCTCGAGGTCCCCGGCGTCGGCGAAGGTCAACGTGGCCTGCCACCTCAGGTGCTCCGCGAGCGAGGGGCTGCGCGAGAGGGTGTTCTCTAGGGAGACGGCCTCGCGGTCCTCGCGGAAGCGGGGCCGGAATCCGTCGTCGAGGTATTCCTGGAAGCGCGCGTCGAAGCCGTCGGCCTCGCGCGGCTCGAAGCTCGGGTCCTCGGCCGGCAGTTTGAGCTCGGCCGGCGTCTCGTCGCGCGGCTTCTCGGCGTCGCGCTCCTCGGCCGGCTCGCCGGCCTCCGGAGCCGTCCGGTCCAGGGACTCGCCCTCGATCTCGATCATCGGGTTCTGGGCCAGCTCGGTGTTGATGACTTCGACGAGCTCCAGGTTCGTCAGCGGAAGCAGCTTGATGGCCTGCTGGAGGGCAGGCGCCAGGATCTGCTTCTGGACCTGCCGCTGGTCGAGTCGCTGACGGAAGGTCATCGTCCGAGCCTCGTTTCCTCTCCGGTCTCCATATCTAAAGACGGAACTCGTCGCCCAAATAGCTCTTTCGCACGTCGGCCGAGGCCACGATGTCCGCCGGGCTCCCCGACATGAGGACGCGCCCCCCGTCGAGGATGTAGGCCCGGTCGGTGATCCTCAGCGTCTCGCGGACGGCGTGGTCCGTGAGCAGGACCCCGACCCCCCGGTCGCGGAGATTCCGGATGATCCCCTGGAGGTCGAGCACGGCCAGGGGGTCGATGCCGGTGAAGGGCTCGTCGAGGAGGATGAAGTCGGGCTCCGTGACCATGGCCCGGGCGATCTCCAGGCGGCGGCGCTCGCCGCCCGAGAGCGTCAGGGCCCGCGACCGGGCCAGCTTCTCCAGCCCGAACTCGGCCAGCGTCCCTGCCACGACGGCCTCGCGCGAGGCCGTGTCCCCGGGCCGCATCTCGAGCACGGCCATAAGGTTATCCTCCACCGAGAGCTTCCTGAAGGCCGAGGGTTCCTGGGGAAGGAGGCAGAGGCCCCGCCGGGACCGCAGGTACATGGGGAGGGCGGTGATGTCCTCGCCCTTCAGGTAGACGCGGCCGCCGTCGCCGGCGAGGAGGCCGACGACGATCGAGAAGGTGGTGGTCTTCCCCGCCCCGTTGGGGCCCAGGAGCCCGACGATCTCCCCTTCACCGACCTCGATCGTGACCCTGTCGACGACCTTCTTCGCCCCGAAGCTCTTCTCGAGTTCGACGGCCTTCAGGGAACCCTTCATGGTTCACGATTTGACGACGGTGATCGACCTTCCCTGTCCCTTGGTTTCGACCAGGATCTTATCATCGGCCAGGCGAAATGTCAATTTGTCCCCCCGGGATTCCCCGCGTCCCTGCTCGGCCAGGACAGGGTCGCCGGTCAGGGCGAGGGTCTCGGCCTGAGGGTCGTAGGCCGCCTCCCGGCCCCGGCCCTCGTAGCGCCCGAAAACGAAGACGACCGCGCCCGCCGCCGCGAGGTCGCGGACGTCGTTCGCGTCCCCGGCCAGGCGGACGGCCACTGTGTCCGCGGTGAGCCTGGCGCCGGGAATGGCGACGTGGCTTCGGCCCTCGAACCGGACGGTCCTCTCGCCGGGGACATAGGCCATCGTTTCCCCGCCAGCCTCGATGACCGCCTCCCGGCCCCCCCGCCCAGCGGGCCCGGGGAAACAGGCCAGGACGCCGCCCCGCCCTCTGACCTCGCCGCCCTCCCCGCGGACATCGAGCTCCGCCGCCTGGACGGAGCGGCCGCCCTGCCAGACGCGAGCGTCCCCTGCCAGATGATAGGCCTTCTCCCGGCCGGACGACCTCAGCGCCCGGCAGGCGGCGAAGACGGCTTCGCCCGGCGGGAAGAACCCCACGGCCGTACCCCCGGCCTTGGGGATGAGCAGGCAGCTCACGCCGCCCGAGGCCGAGACCTCATCGGACGCTCCGGCCAACACGATCCTCGGCGCCTCGACCCGCGAGTCTGGCGACTCGAAGCAGGCCGCTGCCCCTTCCTTCGGCAGGACGGTCAACAGCCGGTCCGCCGCCGAATAGGCCAGGCCGTCCCCGGCCAGCTCGTAAGCGGTGCCCGGGCCCTTGCGCAGCTCCGCCTTGGCGCCGCCCGAGGCCTTCCAGCTCGCGAGAGTCCCCTTGGCGTCGAGCGCCAGGCCGATCATCCCCGCTTCGATCGTCCCGGCCGGCTCGGCCGGCGGCTCGAGGCTCAAGCGCGCCCCGCCCTCCGCCTCGACCCGGGCGACCCGCGAGGAATCATGGAAGCAGCCGAGGCGGACGGTCCGGGCTTCGACGACCCGGCCTCCGGCGCCGGAGGCGAACCGGCCGCCGCCCTCGAAAACGGCCGACCGCAGGGACCGTTCGTCCGCGCTGAGCTCGAAGTCCGCGGCCGCCGCGCTGCCCTCTCCGTCCTCCGAGATCAGGCGCACGGCCCCCTCGGCCCGGCCCTTCTTCGACCCCCTGAGATAGGCCAGCGAATTCCCGGCGAGCGCCGCCTTGCCACCGTCCGGCGGGCCGGCCTCGACCTCCAGCCGGAAGCCGCCCGAAACGCGCAGTTCCTGCGTCGGGTCCGAGTACTCAAAGACGGCGCCGCTGCCCTTCAGGCGGTCAGATGAGAATGTCCCGCCCCGGCCGGCCCGATAAGACCGGTGCTCCGCGTCGTAGTCGAGGGCCTCCGTGGCGAACGAGAGGTCGCCGCTCACCCTGACCCGGCCGGAGATCGCGAAGTGGACCATGCCTTTGTCGTAGGCGGCCCCGTCGGCCGTGATGCGCACGGGATGGCCGTCGGCCCGGCTGTGGTCCACGACCTCGACCGAGCCCTCGAGATGATCGCGGCCGTCGGCACCGAGGAAGAAGCGGTCGGCCCGGGCCTCGACCCGGACCCGGCCGTCCTCGTACTCGCGGTAGCGGACGCCTTCCTTGCGGTCGACGGCCCGGCCGGCGGGGACGGGCGGCCCCGGGGCCGGCGGGGCGGGCCGGGTGCGGCGGCCGATGAAATGATAGAGGACGGCCACGAGCAGGATCGTCAGCAGGGCGGCGACGCCGCGCCGGACGGACCTGGCCAGCGGGTCGCCGCGCGCGCCTTTGGGCATCGTCAGACCCTCAGGTCCTCGACCGAGAGGCTGACCTTCTCCTCGCCGTGGAACTCGGAGACGAGGAGCGAGTAGGCCAGGGCGACCCGATGGCCCCGGCGCAGGACGTGGGCCCAGTCCGACTTGTCCCAGCCCACGACCTCGAAGACCTTGCCGTTCTGCCGGCCGAGGAATTTCAGGTGCTTGCGCTGGAGGACTTGCGGATCGCCGTAGACCTCGACCCCCTCGGTCAGGAAGAGGGGCTTGGGGTTGCCGACGCCGAACGGCATGAGGAGCGAGAAATGGTCCAGGAAGCGGCGGTCGATATCGGAAAAGGCGACGGGAAGGTCGATATGGAGCTTGCGAACCAGGTCCTCGTCCTTGATGCGGGCCGCGGCCAGGCCGTTCAGCGTCTCCTTGAAGGCGCCCATCCGCTCGAGCGGCAGGGTGCAGCCCACGGCCAGCCGGTGCCCGCCGTAGCTCAGGAAGAGGTGCCGGCACTCGTCGAGCAGGTCGATCAGCGGCACCTCGGCGATGCTGCGGCCGGAACCGCTGGCCTTGCCGTCCTCGTAGGCGAAGAGGACGACGGGCCGGTGGAATCGGTCCTTGAGCTTCGAGGCGACGATGCCGATGACGCCGCGATGCCAGTCCTCGCCGCCGAGGACGAGGCACTTGTACTTGCGGTCGAGGCCCCGCTCCTCGACCCGCTCCCGGGCCGCTTCGAAGATCCGCTCCTCCATCCGCTGGCGCTTCGAGTTCAGCTCCTCGAGCTCGGCCACGAGCGACAGCGACTCCTCGAGCGAGTCGCAGAAGAAGAGGCGCACGGCCAGGTCGGTCATGCCCATCCGGCCGGCGGCATTGATGCGGGGGCCGATGCGGAAGCCAAGGTCGCCCTCGGAGATCTTGCGGTGGCCGAGCCCGCAGGCCTCGATGAGGCTCCGCAGGCCGGTGTTGGCGACGTTGCCCAGTCCCTTCAGGCCGGACTGGACGAAGAGCCGGTTCTCGCCCTTGAGCTCGGCCACGTCCGCGACCGTGCCGATGCAGACGAGCTTCATGTAGTGGGGCAGGCCGGCGGCCTTGGGCGAGTTCCCGAGGAGGGCCTGGATGAGCTTGAAGGTCACGCCGACGCCGGCCAGGCCGCGGTCGGGATAGCCGGAGTCCGCGAGGACCGGGTCGAGGACGGCCACCGCGTCGGGCAGCGTCTCGCCGGGCCTGTGGTGGTCGGTGATGATGACGTCGACGCCGCGGGCCTTGGCCTGGGCCGTGAACTCGACGGCCTTGACGCCGCAGTCGACGCTGATGACGAGGCCCGTACCGCGCTCGACGGGAATGTCGACGTGGTGCTCCTTGATGCCGTAGCCGTCGCGGAGCCGCTCGGGGATGAAGTACTCGACCTCCGCCCCGATCGAGCTCAGGGCCTTGAAGAGCATGACGACCGAGAGGACGCCGTCGACGTCGTAGTCGCCGAAGATGAGGATCTTCTCGCGGCGGGCGATGGCCTGCTCGATCCGGGCCACGGCCTCCGCCATGCCCTTCATCAGGTAGGGGTCGTGGAGGCCGTCCAGGCTGCCATAGAGGAAGGCCCGGGCGGCCTCGGCCGTCAGGATCTTCCGGTTGGCGAGGATGCGGGCGATCGGCAGGGGCAGGCCGAGCTCGGAAGCCAGGGTCTCGGCCTCGGGCCGCGGCGGCGAGAGGATCCAGAGCGAGGAGTCCATCGTTCCCTCAATGTAACACATCCCCCCGCGGCGGACAATTCGGGGCCCGGCGATTGACAAGCAACCTCTTGAAAAATATAATGCTTAAGCCGTGCTCGCCAACCTTCGCGAAAAACTCGCCGGAACCCGGCGCGCCTTCCGCAGGATCGAGGAGCTCTTCCAGAGCGGAAAGGAACGGGACGAGATCCTTGACGGCCTCGCCGAGGCCCTGATCCTGGCCGATGTCGGGGTCGCGACGAGCGAGAAGGTCATCGCCGCGCTGCGGGCGAAAACCGGCAAGGCCGATCCCCGCGACGCCCTGGAGCGGGCCCTCAAAGCCGAGCTCGAGGCCCTCCTGTCGCGAGGCCCGGCCCGGCCGGCTCTCGACGGCGGACCGGAGGTCGTGATGATGGTCGGCGTCAACGGCGGCGGCAAGACGACCTCGGCGGCCAAGCTCGCCGCCCGCGCCTCCCGGCTCGGCGGGAAGGTGATCATGGCCGCGGCCGACACCTTCCGCGCCGCCGCCCAGGAGCAGCTCGTCCTCTGGGGGCGCCGGCTGGACGTCCCCGTCGTCAAGGGCCAGTATGGCGCCGACCCGGCCTCGGTCGTCTTCGACGCCCTCCAGTCGTTCAAGGCCCAGCGGGCCGACCTGCTCGTCATCGACACGGCCGGCCGCATCCACACCAACGCGAACCTCATGAACGAGCTCGAGAAGATCCGCCGTGTGGCCGGCCGCGAGGTTTCCGGCGCCCCGCACGAGTCCCTGCTCGTCCTGGACGCGAGCGTCGGCCAGAACGCCGTCCTCCAGGCCCGCGAGTTCCTTAAGTTCTCCGGCCTCACTGGCCTCTTCCTGACCAAGCTCGACGGGACGGCCAAGGGCGGCGCGGCCATCGGCATCGCCGACGAGCTCGGCCTGCCCATCCGCTACATCGGCGTCGGCGAGTCGGAGGACGACCTCCTCGACTTCTCGCCGCGCGAATTCGTCGAGGCCCTGCTCTCATGACCGCCGCCGACAGGGACCTCGGGTTCATGGAGATGGCCTACGGCCTGGCCGAGCGGGCCCGCGGCTGCGCCAGCCCCAACCCGCTCGTCGGCTCGGTCATCGTCCGGGACGGCGCCATCGCCGGCGTCGGCTTTCACGAGCAGGCCGGCCGGCCCCACGCCGAGGTCAACGCCCTGCGCATGGCCGGGGAGCGGGCCCGCGGCGGGACGATCTACGTCACCCTCGAGCCTTGCGTCCATTGGGGCCGGACGCCGCCCTGCGTCGACGCCCTCCTCGCCGCCGGCCTGAAGCGGGCGGTCATCTCGGCCCACGACCCGAACCCCCTCGTCCACCGCAAGGGCGCGGCCCGGCTCCGGGCGGCCGGGCTCGACGTCGAGGTCGGGCTGCTCGCGGAGAAGAACGCCCGTCTGAACGAAGCCTACATCAAGTACATCACGCGCAAGGTCCCGTTCGTGACGCTCAAGGCCGCGGCGAGCTTCGACGGCAAGACCGCCACCCGGGCCGGCGACTCGAAGTGGATCTCGGCTCCGGCGACGCGGGATTACGTCCACCTCCTCCGCGGCGAGTCCGACGCGCTCATGGTCGGCATCGGGACACTTCTCGCCGACGACCCCCGGCTCACCGTCCGCCATCCGACCTGGGGCCGGAAGAAGGTCCTCCGCGTCGTCCTCGACTCGATGCTGCGCTTCCCGCTCACGGCGCGCCTGCTGGGCACACTCGACCGCGGCCGGGTCATCGTCTTCGGCCGCGAGGGCGCCCCGGCCGGAAAGGCCGAGGCCCTTCGGGGGAGGGGCGTCGAGGTCGTCCTCATCGACCGGCCGCTCGATGAGGCCGGCGGCCTCGAGCGCGTCCTGGCCGAGCTCGGCCGCCGCGAGATCGTTTCGCTCCTCGTCGAGGGCGGCGGGCGGCTCGTGACGAGCTTCGTCGAGCGGCGGTTGGCCGACAAGATCATCCTGACCCTCTCCCCCAAGCTCATCGGCGGCCGAGAGGCCCGGGGCGTTCTCGAGGGCCGGGGGGCGGCCCTGGTCCGGGAGGCCCTGGAGCTCAGGGAGACCCGCGCCTTCCGGCTCGGCAACGACCTCATCCTGGAGGGATACTTCTGATGTTCACCGGCATCATCGGACACCAGGGCCTTTTCGGCGGCTACCGCCGCGGCCGCGAGGAGCTCCTCGTCGAGGCGCCGGAGCTCGCGCGGCGGCTGCGCCCCGGCGACAGCGTCGCGGTCAACGGCGTCTGCCTGAGCCTCGTCGGCGCGGACGGCGGCGTCCTGCGCTTCAACCTCTCCCGCGAGACGCTCAAGCGGACAACGCTCGGCGGCTTCAAGCCGCGGGCCCGGCTCAACCTCGAGCTGCCGCTGACGCTCGAGACGCCCCTCGGCGGACACCTCGTCTCGGGCCACGTCGACGCCGTGGGCAAGGTCCTCCGGCTGGCCGAGCGCCGGCCCGGCCGCCGGCTGACCCTCTCCTTCCCGCCCGAACTGCGGCCGTTCTTCGTCCCCAAGGGCTCCCTGGCCGTCGACGGGGTCAGCCTGACCGTCGCCTCGCTCGGTCCGCGCGCCCTCGACGTCGAGCTCGTCCCTCTCACCCTGGAGGGGACCAATCTCGGCTCGCTCAGGGCCGGCGCGGCCGTCAACCTCGAGTGTGACATGGTCGGCAAATACGTGTATAATTGGTTGGTTATCGAGAGAAAACCGGGAGGATAGAGGCCCCGCGGGAAGGCTTTCCCCCGATCGGACGGACCCCATGGAGCGACAGGACAAGACAATTTCCGTCGAGCAGGCCGTGGCCGAGGTCAAGGCCGGCCGGATGATCGTCATCGTCGACGACGAGGACCGCGAGAACGAGGGCGACCTCATGGTCGCCGCCGAGAAGGTGACCCCCGATATCGTCAATTTCATGACCAAGCACGGCCGGGGGCTGATCTGCCTGCCACTGACCCGCGAGCGCCTGGAGGAGCTCCAGCTGCCGCTCATGGTCGCCGACAACACGGCCCGCTTCCAGACGGCCTTCACCGTCTCGATCGACGCCAAGCAGGGCGTCACGACCGGCATCTCGGCCCACGACCGGGCCCGGACGATCCTGGCCGCCCTCGACCACCGGACGAAGCCCGAGGACCTGGCCCGGCCCGGCCACGTCTTCCCGCTCCAGGCCCGAGAGGGCGGCGTGCTGGCCCGCTCCGGGCAGACCGAGGCCGCCGTGGACCTCGCCCGCATGGCCGGGCTGGCCCCGGCCGGCGTCATCTGCGAGATCATGAACGAGGACGGGACGATGGCCCGCATGCCGCAGCTCAAGGAGTTCAGCCGCGAGCACGGTGTCCCGATCCTGACCATCGCCGACCTCATCCGCTACCGCATGAGCCACGAGACGCTCGTCCGCAAGCTCGAGGAGGCGGACATGCCGACGGCGCACGGCCATTTCCGCCTCGTCCTCTACGAAGACGTCATCACCAAAGAGCACCACGCCGCGCTCGTCAAGGGAGAGATCCGTCCCGACGAGCCGGTCCTCGTCCGCGCCCATTCCCAGTGCCTGACCGGCGACACCTTCGGCTCGGCCCGCTGCGACTGCGGCGAGCAGCTGCGCGAGTCGATGGAGATGATCGAGAAGGAGGGGAAGGGCGTCGTCCTCTACATCCTGAACCAGGAAGGGCGCGGCATCGGGCTCGTCAACAAGATCAAGGCCTACGCCCTCCAGGACCGGGGAGCGGACACCGTCGAGGCCAACCATCAGCTCGGCTTCAAGACCGACCAGCGGGACTACGGCATCGGGGCCCAGATCCTGGTCGCCCTGGGCGTCCATAGGATGCGGCTCATCACCAACAACCCCCGGAAGTTCGTCGGCCTGGCGGGCTACGGGCTGGAGGTCGTCGAGCGGGTGCCGCTCGAGATCAAGCCCAACGCCAGCAACATCAAGTACCTGAAGACGAAGAAAGAGAAGATGGGGCACATCCTGGACCTCGTCTGAGGCGGCCCCCGGCGGGGCCGCCGCTGCGGGGCGAGGGAAGAGGCGGAGGAGAAGGACCGGACGTGAGCGCGGGCGAGCATCATCCGCCGGAGCGGGCGGCCGGGCCCGCCGTGCGGTCCCGGATCTGCGAAAGCTTCCTCGCGAAGCTCGCCCGGACCCCGGACAAGGCCAGGCGGCTGGCCATCTTCAAGGCCTGCGCCAAGGTCCGGGCGCCGTGGGTCGAGGAGCTTTTCTGGGAGTCGCTCGGCGACTGCTGCGAGACCGTGCGCAGGTTCATCTTCAGGGAGCTCGCCGCGCGTCCGACCCTCGACCTCGCCCGGGCCTTCGACCGGCTCGAGCGGCCGCCGTGGTACGCCAGGAGCGCGGTGATCGGTCTCTTCGGCATCCACAGGGCCGCGGAGGCCATGCCCCACATCGAGCGGGCCGTCGAGGCGACGACGAACGTCGATGTCCGGCGGGCGGCCGCGGGGGCGTTGGGAGAGATCGGCGGGGAGGAGGCCCTCGCCCTGCTGGTGAGGCTGAGGAAGGACCCGAGCCCTTACGTCAGGCAGGCCGCCGAAGAGGCCATCCGCAAGGCGAGCGACGTCCGATTTACCTGAGGGTCAGGCCGCGGCCGGGCCGCTCAGCTGGCCGCGGAGGTGTTCTGACAGGCGGAGCAGCACGTCGCGCTGATGTTGCAGCTGTCCCGGTAATTGTGCGGCGCCACGGCCGCCGTGTTCTGGTGCTTGCAGTTGCAGAGGACGGCCTCCTCGGGACGGCCGCGAAAGAGTATTACCAGCTCAGGGGTCTGCCAGGTCTTTTTCATCGGAGGTCTCCTCGGCCGCTTCCTCGGCTTCCTTTTCCGCCGTTGATAATAAAGCAATTAGAAGCGCTTGTCAACATCTTTCCGGGCCATCCTCTCGTCCAGGGACCGGGCCCTGGCATGGGCGAGCTGACAAAACTTGTCGACCGGCGCGTCCAAAACGCCCGTCTCAAGATAGGCGTGGGCCGGGCACCAGAGACAAAGATTGACGATCGGACAGCGGGCGCAGGTCTTGAGATATTCCGGCCTGTCCGAGGTCCGCTCGAGCGCCCGCGGCGTGAACGTGTTCCAGGCTTCCGCCAGGCTCCCGCGCCGCAGGTCGTAAAGGAAATCGGGATGACGGAGCGACGGGCAGGGCCGGAAGGATCCGTCGGGCCCGACGGCGAAGCTCCGAAGTCCCGCGTCGCAGCGGAAGAGGGGGCGGTCATCCGAGGCGGCCAATTCCGGAAGGATGAGCTCGCCGCAGCTTCGCTCCATGGCCCGGCTCCGCTCCCGGTCCGCGGACTCGGCCGCGACGACCTCTTCGGGCGTCAGCCGCTCCACGTCGATCTCGGCGTTCCGAGCCGCGTCCCGGTCGAAGCGGAGGTGCAGGAACGGATCGAAGCGGAAGTAGTCCTTGGTTCGAGCGCGGCAAAACTCGGCGATGGCCGGGAGCTCGTGGAGATTGGAGCGCAGGGCCATGGCCTTCAGCCGGACCTTGAGGCCGCCCGCGAGGAGGAGGTCGAGCCCCTTCGTGAAGGCCGCGAAGGAGCCGGGCACGCGGGTCACCGCCTCATAGGTCCGTTCCGTCACCCCGTAGACCGTGACCTCGATGTCGCGCGGCGGGTGCTCTTTGAAGAAGCGGACGTGCTCCGGCCCGACGAGCGTCGCGTTGGTGTTGACGGAAAGGAGGAGCCCGCTTTTCTTCAAGGCCAGGTAGATGTCGAAGAAGTCGCGGCGGAGGAGCGGCTCGCCGCCCGTGACGAGGCACCAGACCGAGCCGAGGGCCGCGGCCTCGGCCCCGATGCGGCCGGTCTCCGTGGCGTCGAGCTCGCTCCGCAGCGCGGCGCGGTCGCCGGCCGGGACGTTGATGTAGCAATGCCGGCAATCAAGGTTGCAGCGGGCCGTCGTCTCGAAATCGAAGCTGAGCGGGATGCGCTTTGCGGCGAGCTTCGCCCAGAGCTCGAACTCGGGCAGCCCGCGGCGCGTCACATGTCGCTCGGCCAAGGTCACGCCCTCCCCCGGCGCCGGACGCCCGCCCGCCGGGCCGCGGCCACGGCCGTCCGCAGCAGCCCGGTCCGCGACAGCCCGGCCACCGTCCGGCCGGCCCGCCGCCGCAGGCCGAGCTCGAGGCCGTCCCGTTCGACCGAGGTCACGAGGCCCACGATCCGCTCGATGGGGAGGCCGCGCTCGACCTCGTCGGCGTTGTCCCCCTTGAACTGGTAGCGGCCGGCCCGCTTTCGGACGAGCCGGTGGACGACGAGCCGCCCCGTGGCGGGGTGGAGGAAGGCGGCGACATCCCCGGTCCGAGGCGCCGTCGCGAGCGGCGTCACGGTCAGGACGTCGCCGTCCTTGATGAAGGGCGACATGCTCAGCCCCCGGGCCTTGAAGCGGAACGGCTTCCCCTTGGCCAGGACCTGCCGCATCAGCTCGGACAGGGAATCGCCCGGGAGCGGGAACTCCGCCCCGCCGGGGACGGCGCGCGCGGTCTTCATCTCAGAGTCCCTCAGGCTTTCCTGGCGACGATCCGCCGCCGCTCGAGCTCCGCGAGCAGGCCGAGGACGTCCGCCTCGATGGCCTCGGCCGGGGCCTCGAATTCATCGGCCAGCTCGGCGACGACGGACCGGACCGTCCGCCGGCCGTCTAGCCGCCGCCACACGGCGCGGCCCGTTTCGTTGAGCGTGTAGAGCTCGTCCTCGAGGTCCCCGACGCCGGCGACGAGCGGCACGATAATGAGCTCGCCTTCGACCTCCCTGACGACGACGTCCTCCGAAGGTCCGTAGGCCGCATCGAGGTCGATCCGCTGGGGCATGGTCATTCTCCTTCGCAGGCCGCGGCGGCGGCCCCGCTCCCTTCCGATGTGTTCGGCTTTGCCGCGAGGCGGCCAACGCGGGCCGGCCAATCTTCGACCGTCCAGGCTTTCTCCCCCGGCTCGAGGACGCCGACCGAGGCGGCCTCGGCGTGGGCGATGCCGCAGAAATACTCGACCGGTGTCTCGAGCGTGCCGTGCTCCGCCCACGACTTGGCCGGGCACTGCAGGCAGAGCGCCTTGAGGAAGCAGCGGCCGCAGCGTTCGAGGTAGGCGGGGTCCGTGGCGCGCATCTCGCGGACCTCCGGCAGGAACTCCTTGACCGCCGCCTCGAGGGAGCCCCGGTTCAGGTCGTAGACCGTCCGCGGATGCCGCAGGGACAAGCAGACCTGGAACCGCCCGTAGGCGTCGACGGCGGCCGAGTCGGCAAGGCACATGAAGAGCCGGTCGCCGGCCGGGCCGGCGAACCGGGCGACGAACCTCCGCAGCTCGGCGATGCGGCCCCCTCCCCGCCGGGCCGCGAGACGCAGGTACTCCGCAGCCGACAGACGGAACCGGCGGATCCGCTCGTTCTTCGCCTTGTCGTCGCGGCGCGACCTGAGGTCGAAGAGCGCCGCATGCGAGGGCGGTTCGTCCAGGCCGGTGACCTCCTTCGCCCAGGCCTCGAGGCGGTCCGTTTCGTCTTTCGTCGGCGGCAGGACGGCGCCCTTGACGGCGAACGGGACGCCGTGCGCGGCGAGCAGCCCGATGCCGCGCCGCGAGGCGTCGTACGAGCCGGCATTCCGGGTCGCGGCCGCCGCCGACGCCATGGTCATGCCGTAGACGGAGACCTCGACCCGCTCGAGCGGCGGCGTCCTTTCGAGGAGCGCGGCCAGCCTGGGCGTCACGAGCGCGGCGTTCGTGAACAGCCTGACCCTGAGGCCGAGACGGCGGGCGTCGAGGTAGATCGTCTCGAAATCCTCGCGCAGGAGAGGCTCCCCGCCCGTGAACCGGACGGACAGGCAGCCGAGGCCGGCGGCTGCCTCGAGCACGGCCCGGACCCCGGCCGTGTCGAGCTCGCGGCGTCGCGCCTCCGCGTCGCCGGCCGGGAGGTTGACCGAGCAGTGGAGGCAGTCGTTGTTGCACCGTTCGGTGAGCTCGAGGTCGAGGCGGGCCAGCCGGGGTCGGCCGCCCTTCCAGAGGCCGGCCCGGCCGGAGGCGACCTTCCTCGCGAACGCCTTGCCCGCGGCCGTCATCGCGTCAGCTCCTCGAGCGCGTCGACGATGCGGCCGCTCTTGTCAAATAGCATCTCGTAGCACGGCACCTCGTCGACGATCTCGCCGGCCAGGGCCAGGACGCGCTCCCACCATTCGGACGTGACCAGGGGACGGACGAGCCGCGGCAGGAGGGCGCGGAGGGCGGCCCTCGGGTCGGTCATCCTCTCCAGACGGTTCTCGCGGGCTTGGCGCAGGAAGAGCACGGCCGCCGCCGGCGCCGGGCCGGGCGAGACTTCGGCGATCTCGCCGTGGCTCCAGGTCCCGTGGATGCGGAACCCCGTCTCGTCCCTGCGAATGATCATCCGGTCGTCGCAGAGGACCTTGGCCTTCCCCCGGAGCATCTTCACGACGGTCGACTTCCCGGCTTCCGAAGGCCCGGCGAAAAGGAGACCGCGGCCGTTCATCTCGACCCCGGCGGCGTGGACGAAGGCCCCGTCGCGGAACGGCAGCAGGCGGGCCAGGGCGATCTGGTCGGAGGGGAGGAGCATGAGCGAATCGAGGCCGCCGGCGAGAAAGAGGTCCGGCGAGGGGTTGAAGACGCGGGCCCGGGTGTGGTCGTCGCTGAAGACGATGACCCGGTGGACGCGCGCATCCGCGGCATCGGGGTAGATTCCGACATAGACCCAGGCATCGTCCCTGCGGTAAACGGCCCAGGGGGGCCGGCGGTAGACCTCGCGGCCGAGGTCCGCGTCCTCGAGCCGGGGCAGCGCGAAATGGTGGCGGATCGAGAGGCCGTCGCCTCCGCCGCGGCCGTCGCGGACCCGGAACGGCTCGAACTTCGGCCCGAACGTCGTCTCCGTGATGGGCAGGTCGGCCTCGACGCGGACTTCCAGGCCGGCAATGCGGTAATCGCGGCAGTGGCTCGCGGTCCAGGCCTCCTTGGCCTCTTTCTCCGCGCCGGCCAGGGCGCAGAGATACTCGACCTTGGCCTCGTGGTCGCGGTGTTCGAGATAAGCGTAGACGGGGCACCAGCGGCAGTCTTTCCTCAGGCCGCAGGAGCCGCAATTCTCCCCGTGCTTTGGGCCGGGCACGACCTTCCCGGCCAGCGCGGGCAGTCCCTCGTCCCAGGCCTCGCGGAAGGTCATGCGGCGAAGGTCGAGGCGGAGGCCGGGGTCCTTGACCAGACCGCAGAAGCTGAGGCCGCCGTAGGGGTCGACATGGAAATCGCGCCGCCCGGCCAGGCACCCGGCGTAGAGGCCGCCGGCGAGCGATGCCGGACAGCCGTCGCCAGTCCCGTCGTCGAGGCCGCCGGCCTCCCCGCGCTCCGGGCGGTCGAGACCGAGGACCTCGTCCGGGGCCAGCCGCTCCGCGGCGATATCGCGGTTGCGGGAGGGGTCGCCGTCGGCCGAGAGGAACAGCCAGCTCGCCCCGACACGCCAGGACGGACTCCACGACTCGGCCAGCCGGACCATGGCCGGGTATTCGTGGAAGTTGCTGCGCATGGGCACGACCTGGACCGTGAATCCCGCCTTCGCCCTGCGGAGGAGCGCGACGCCCCGCTCCAGGGCGGCGAACGACCCGGGACGCCGGGTGACACGGTCGTGGACTTCGGCCGTGGCGCCGTAGAGCGCGACGAGCTTCGCCCCCGGCCGCGTCATCAGCCGGGCCAGGGCCGGCGTGATGAGCGTGCCGTTCGTGTTCAGTGTGTAGAAAGCGGCCCGGGCGGTAATGTAGGAGAAGATCTCGGCGAAATCAGGCCGGAGCATCGGCTCGCCGCCGGAGATCGTCCACTGCCGGCAGCCCGCCTCGCGCGCCTCGTCCACGAGCCGGCGGATCTCCTCGAACGGAATCTCCAGCGCCGCTTCCGGGGCCTCCGGCGCCAGCCGCAGCCAGCAGTGCCGGCAGTCGTTGTTGCACCGGTAGGTCAGGTCGAGGCTCCCCTTAAGGGGAAGCCTCGGAAGGGCCTCGACCCGGCGTCGGCTGACGAAACGGTTCATGTCGCTCCCGTTCAACGCTCTCTCTCGGCGCAGGGATGCCGCGGGCGCACCTCGCCGCCGCGAGGCGGTATCATACCCGCGCCGCCCCTATTGTGGGCGAACCCGGGGGAGCGGGCCATTCCCGCGGCCGGGGATTCCGGGGGTGATTTTGGCCGGCCGGCCATCCCCTTCCGCGGTGAGGCCGCCGCCCGTCTCTCACCCCCCGGCCCTCCCGCCGGCCTCCCGGCGCGAATCGAGGATGAAGGTCACCGGGCCGTCGTTTACGATGTGGACATCCATGACGGCCTGGAAGACGCCCGTCTCGACCGTGACCCCCAGCGCCTCGACGGCCCCGACGAATTGGTCGAAGAGCTGGGCCGCCCGGCCGGGCTCCTCAGCCCCGTCGAAGCTCGGCCGCCGGCCTTTCCTCACGGATGCGGCCAGTGTGAACTGGGAAACGGCCAGGGCCTCTCCACCGACATCCGCGAGGGAGAGGTTCATCTTGCCCTCGGCGTCGGGGAAGATGCGGAGCTCGACCGCCTTGCGAGCCAGGATGAGAACATCTTCCTCTCGGTCGCCCTTCTCGACGCCGACGAGAAGACAGACCCCCCGGCTGATGCGGCCGACGGTCTCGCCGCCGACATCGACCCACGCCTCCCTGACCCTCTGCAGGACGACCTTCATCGCGCCTCCTTCCGGACGGCCGGCAGCGCCGCGTGAAAGACGGCCGCGGCCACGGAGGCCGTGGACCGAAGCAGCCGGCGCCTGTCGCCTTGTCTCGCCATGGAGCAGGGGGGCCTCCCCCCGGGGAAGCGGTTTGACTTTGGAACCGCGTTATTCTATCATAGACGCCTTTACAGGAGAAAAAAATGGCCCATCACAAGTCCGCGATACGGCAGGAGCGGCGCAGCCTCCGCCGGAAAGCCATCAACGCCCGGAACACGTCCAGCCTCCGCACGGCCGTCCGCAAGGTCCGCGAGGCCGTCGAGGCCAAGGAGGCCGAGTCCGCCCGCAAGCTCCTGCCCGCGGCCTTTTCGACGATCGACCAGGCGGTCAAGAAGGGCACGATCCACAAGAACACGGGGAGCCGCTACAAGTCCCGGCTCAGCCGCCAGGTCGCGCTCCTGACCGCTCCCCCCGCGAAATAGTCCCCTTTTCCCGCTTCCTCAACAGGGCATATTCCTTCAGGAAAACCTCGAAGACCGTCCGCTCGTCGGCGTCCGAGGTCTTGATCTTGGCGTCCGCCTTGGCCAGCTCCCCGAGGACGGCGTTGAGGCCGGCCCGCGACAGCCCGTCGACGACGGAGAAGAATTCCTTGAACTTCCTCGCGTAAAGGTCGCCCGGCCCGGGCTTGATATAAGGGAAGAAGCGCCGGAAAATCTCATCCCGCGACAGGGCCTTCTCGTCGAGCAAGGCCCGGGCGGTGAGGACGTTCCGGAAAAAGACCGTCAGGCGGCCCACGACGAGCTCCGGCCGTTCGTTTTCCGCGAAGAGGTTGCCGAGGACGGCGATGCCCCGGCCGAAATCTCCGCTCGTCAGCGCGTCGTCGAGCTCGTAGATCTCGAAGCTCCGCAGCCAGCCCGTGGCCTCGTTGACGTCGTCCTCCTCGACCCCCCGCCTGTCCCCGACGAAGACGGCCAACTTCTCGAGCTCGTTCGCCAGGAGCCGGAGGTCCGGGCCGACAATCTCGATCAGGCGGTCCTTGGCCGCCTCGGTCAATGACTTGCCGAGCGACTGTGTCTTCCGGCCGACCCAGGCCCGGAGGGGCGCGGGATAGAGCGGCTTGAGCTCCTTCGCCGTGACCGCAGCCTTGGGCAGCGAGGAGAAGAACCTGACCACGGTCTCGTTCTTCCGGACCTTTCCGGGCATGACGACGACGAGGATCGTCCGCGCCGGCGGGTCGGCGCAGTATTCGCGGAGGATCTTCTGGTCCGACTCCCCCAGGTGGCGGGCTGCCTTGGCTTCGTCCTCGTCCGCGTCGCCCTTCCTCGGGCCGGCCTTGTCCGCCCCGGGCTTGCGCTCGGGGAAGCGGACGACGATGATGCGCCACGACTGGAAGAGGAAGGGCGCGGTGCGGGCCGCGTCGAGGACGTCCATCCACCGCGACTCGTCCAAGTAGAACCGCTCAACGGGGAACTCCTCGCCCGGGGGCCCGGCCAGGGCCTCCCGGAGCTGGCCGAGGAGCTCGTCGGCCAGGAACGTCTCCGGCCCGAAGAGGAAATAGCACGGGCTGAGGGCGTCCTCCCGGAGTTCGACGCCGAGAAGCGGACTCCACACGTCAGAACCCTTCCAGGACGGCCACGACCAGACTGCGGGCGAACTTCGCGGCGACCCGGTCGATGGCCTCGCTCTCGACGGACTCGAAGTCCCGGCCCTGGGGGACCTCGTACTCCTCGACGTAGACGAAGGACGGGTTGGAGAAGAGGGCTTTCTCCGTCGCCCGCTCCCTGAGGACGACGCGGGCCGTCACCGTGATCGTGTAGCGGTCGGCCCGGGCCTGGCCGGTGAAGGCCACGGGGGTCTCCGAAAAGGACAGGACCTCGCCTTCGAGGACGGCGTCGGCGCGGCCGGCGTCGGCGGCCACGGCGACCTTGCCGCGGGCGACCATCTCGTCGATGACGGCCCGGGTCAGCTTGAGGTCGAGCTCGTAGCGCGTCGTGCGGTTCTTGAAGACCGGGATGCTCATCGTCTTGATGCCCGGCGGCAGGGAGCTGCCCGTGCCGCGCAGGTGGTAGCCGCAGGCCGCGGCCGAGAAAAGGGCAACCGCGAGGAGCGTCATCGCGAGGGCTCCGGCCCGTGGCGATCTCATATTTCGCTTCTTCACCCGACGATGTTGACCAGCTTGTCTTTGACGCAGATGACCTTGCGCGGCAGCCGGCCGCCGAGGGCGGCCTGGACCTTGGCCAGGGCCAGGGCCCGCGCCTTCATCTCAGTTTCGGCAAGCCCGGGCTCGGCCTCGAATTTGTCACGGAACTTGCCGTTGACCTGGACGACGATCGTCGCCAGCTCCTCCCGGGCCAGGCCGGGGTCGAAGGCGGGCCAGGCCGACTTCATGAGCAGGCCGTCGTGGCCGGTCCTCTCCCACAGCTCCTCGGCCATGTGGGGAGCGAACGGCGAGAGCAGGGTGACGAGCGTTTCCAGGGCCCGGCGCAGCGCCGCCCGGCCGCCGGGCGTCTCCCGCAGGGCGTCCTTGTCCCTCTTCGTGGCGTTCAGGAACTCCATGATGGAGCTCACGGCCGTGTTCAGGTGGAAGCGGACCTCGATGTCCTCGCCGACCCTGCGCACCGTCTGGTGCATCTTCCGCGTCAGGCGCGCGGCGGCCCCGCCGGCGGGCCCGGTGTCCGCCCCGGCCTCCGCGGCGCCGCTCCTTGGGGCGAAGAGGTCGAGGTTTTCGTGGACGAGCGCCCAAACCCGGACGAGGAAGCGATAACAGCCCTCGACGCCGTCTTCAGACCACGCGAACTCCTTGTCCGGCGGGGAGGCGAAGAGGATGAAGACCCTCAGGGCGTCGGCGCCGTGGGCCTTCAGGATGTCGTCGGGGTCGACGATGTTGCCCTTCGACTTCGACATGGCCGAGCCGTCCTTGGTGACCATGCCCTGGGCCAGGTAGTGCGGGAACGGCTCGCCGACGTCCGTCAGCCCGAGGTCGCGGAGGACCTTGGTGAAGAAGCGGGAATAAATGAGGTGGAGGATGGCGTGCTCGACGCCGCCGATGTAGAGGTCGACCGGGAGCCAGTAGGAAGAGGCCGCCCGAGTGAACGGCAGGGCCGCCTCATGCGGTGAGCAGTAGCGGAAGAAATACCACGAGGAGTCGACGAAGGTGTCCATGGTGTCGGTCTCGCGGCGGGCCGGGCCGCCGCACTTCGGGCAGGTCGTCCGGACGAAGCTCTCCAGCCGCTCGAGCGGCGAGCCCTCGGCCCCGGTGATCTCGACGTCATGGGGGATCTCGACGGGCAGCTCCTCGTAGGGGACGCCGACGGCGCCGCACGCTTCGCAGTAGATGATGGGGATGGGGGTGCCCCAGTAGCGCTGCCGGGAGATGCCCCAGTCGCGAAGGCGGAAGATCGTGCTCCGGCGGCCGAAGCCCTTCTCCTCGGCATAGGCCCCCATCCTCTCGGCGGCCTCGTCGGAGGACAGCCCCGAATAGGGTCCGGAGTTGACGAGGACGCCGCGGCCCTCGAAGACCTCGGCCGGCGGGCCGTCGTGCGGCCGCCCGGCCTCGCCCGGCGGTACGATGACCGTGCGGATGGGGATGCCGTAATCCCTGGCGAACTCGAAATCGCGGGCGTCGTGCGCCGGGACGGCCATGATGGCGCCCGTGCCGTAGTCCATGAGG
This sequence comes from Terriglobales bacterium, assembly GCA_035543515.1. Lineage (GTDB taxonomy): Bacteria > Acidobacteriota > Aminicenantia > Aminicenantales > Saccharicenantaceae > DATKJS01. The sequence goes on from DATKJS010000065.1 coordinate 31,724, forward strand.
ACGTAGTTGGCCAGCCAGACGGGGATGAGCTCGCCGGTGAACGGGTTGACGGCCTTCTTCCCCGTGTCGACGCCGTCCTTGTCGGTCTCGCCTATTTCGCGCTTCATGCGCATCTCGACGACCGTCTTCGCCACCCAATCGCCGAGCCTTGAGGCGTCCGGCCCGGCGATGAGCTCGGGCACAACGGGGTGCTCGGGCGAGACGACGAGGAAGGTCGCGCCGAAGATCGTGTCCAGGCGGGTCGTGAAGACCTCGACCGGCCGCGAGGGGCCGGCCAGGGGGAAACGGACGTGGGCGCCGGTGCTCCGGCCAATCCAGTTCTTTTGCATTTGGAGGACGTGTTCGGGCCACTTCCGGAGGGAGTCGTGCCCCGAGAGGAGCTCGTCGGCGTAGTCCGTAATCTTCAGGAACCACTGCTCCATCTTCTTCTGCGTCACGGCCGTGTCGCAGCGCCAGCAGCCGCCGGCCACGACCTGCTCGTTGGCCAGAACCGTCCGGCACTGGGGGCACCAGTTGACCCAGCTCTCCTTGCGGATGGCCAATCCCTTTTCGTACATCTTGAGGAAGATCCACTGGTTCCACTTGTAATAGTCCGGGAGGCACGAGTTGACCTCGCGGTCCCAGTCGTAGCTGAAGCCCATCCGCTTGAGCTGCCGCCGCATGTGGTCGATGTTGCCGAGCGTCCATTCACGGGGGTGGATGCCGTGCTTGATGGCCGCGTTCTCGGCCGGCATGCCCAGGGCGTCCCAGCCGATGGGATGGAGGACGTTCCGGCCCTTCATGGTCATGGTCCGGGCGATGACGTCGCCGATCGAGTAGTTCCGGACGTGCCCCATATGGATCCGGCCGGACGGGTACGGATACATCTCCAGGCAGTAGAACTTGGGCCGAGAAGGGTCCTCGACGACGTGAAACGCCTTCCGGCCCTCCCAGACGCGCTGCCACTTCTCCTCTATGGCCTGGAAGTCGTAGGTATCCTTCATGGCTCGAGCTGTCCTCGGAAGATCGGGTTTTCGGCCCTCAGGGGGGTCGAAAAAGCAGAGTTTATCTTAGGTTCAACCCTATAGAAAGTCAAGAAATCAGGGGGGACGGCCGGCCGAGCTCTGCCAAATCGGGGCCAAATCGGGGACACAATACTCATTTCCGAATTTTGCGGGCCACTGGACGCGGCCGAAGGCGCCGGATCCCCGCCAGTCTTCCACGGAAATTCGGAAATGAGTATTGTGTCCCCAAATTATAAACGGATATACTGGCCTCGCCATGTCGCTCCTCGAACTCCGGGGCCTCGCCGCGGGCTACGGGGACGGTTTCGTCGTCCGCGGCGTCAGCCTGAGCCTGGGGCCGGGCGAATTCGTGGCCATCCTCGGCCGGAACGGCTCAGGCAAGACGACGCTCCTGCGGGCCGTCCAGGGCTTCCTCCGGGACGTCGAGGGTTGCGTTTCGCTCGAGGGGCGGGACCTCTTCCGCCTGGGCCGGCGGGAGATCGCCAAGGCGATCGCCTACGTCCCCCAGCTCTCCGAGCCCGCGTTCGAGTTCACCGCCGGCGAGGTCGTCCGGATGGGACTCTACGCCCGCCAGACGCGCCTGCAGGGCCTGAGCCCGGACGACGGGCAGGCCGTCGAGGAGGCTATGCGCTTGACGGAGGTCTCGGGCCTGGAAGAGAAGAAGATGGGCCACTTGAGCGGCGGCGAGCGCCAGCGCGTTTTCATCGCCCGGGCCCTGGCCCAGCGGACGCCGCTCCTCCTCCTCGACGAGCCCAGCCTCCACCTCGACATCAGCTACCAGGTCGAGCTCTACGGCCTCCTCAAGCGGCTTCAGAGGGAAGGGCGAAAGACGATTCTCGCCGCCGAACATAACATCAACTTGGCCGCGGCCCACGCGGAACGGCTCGTCTTCCTTAAGGAGGGCGCGGTCGTCCTGGAGGGCAGCCCGGCGGAAACGGTCAGGGCCGACGTCATCTGCGACCTCTACGGCACCGAGGTGGACGTCAGGACGAACCCCCGCACCGGGCTGCCGGAGATCTCGCTCATTCCCGAGGGAGGCGGCCGGTGAGTTCTTTTGACGATCATCCCGCCCCCTTTCTTCGCTTCCGAACACCCCAGCCGCAAGGACAGAGAAACGCAACCGGGGGACGCGTCCGCGTCCTCACGTGCGTGGCCGCGGCCCTAGCCTCTTGGGGACACGTACGTTCGGTACATGTCCCCGGCTCAGTCCCCGATGGCATGAGCGGTCCCGGCCGTGTTTCGACCGCCGCGGAGCGGGCACCGTCCCCGCCCGCCCAGGTCATCAAGGACGACCTCGGTCGCCCCTTCACTCTGCCCGGCCGGACGCCCGCCCGGATCGTCTCCATGGCCCCGAACGTCACCGAGATTCTCTTCGCCCTCGGCCTCGGCCCGAACGTCGTCGGCGTGACCCGCTTCTGCGATTATCCGCCGGAGGCCCGGACCCTGCCCAAGATCGGCGGGCTCGTCGACCCCAATATCGAGATCGTCCAGTCGCTCCGCCCGGACCTCGTCGTCGCCTTCCGCGGCAATCCCCTGCGCGTGCTCGACCGGCTGGCGGACCTCAAACTGCCTGTCTTCATCCTGGACATTGGCAACGGCCTCGACGCCCTTGGCCCGCTCATCGGGCGGATCGGCCTCGTCACGCGCCGGGAGAAGGAGGCCTCGGCCCTCGCCGCTTCCCTCGAGTCGCGCCAGGCGGCCGTCGCGTCCGCCCTCGGCGCCATCGCATCCAGGCCCCGCGTCTTCGTCCTCCTCTATGGCCAGGGCCTCTGGACTTGCGGAGGCCAGAGCTACCTCAACGACATCGTCGCCCGGGCCGGGGCCGTCAACATCGCCGCCCGGCTGCCCAAGAAATGGTCCCTCTATAGCCGGGAGCGGATCGTCCGGGACGACCCGGAAGCCGTCTTCGTCCTGTCCAAGTCGCCGCGCGACTTCGCCGCGGCCAGGGCCTGGCTCTCCGGCGAAGGGCGGCTGGGAGGCATCACCGCCGTCGCCTCCGGGCGCGTCTTCCCGCTCGACGAGAACGCCGCCAGCCGCTTCGGGCCCCGGCTCGTCGACGTCCTCGAGGCCATGGCCCGGGCCCTTCATCCGGAGCGGTTCGGAGGACGCCTATGACCGCGAAGGCCAGGCGCCGCCTGGTGCTCGCCCTGCTCCTCCTCGCCGCCGCGGCGGGCATCCTCTTCTCGCTCCTCGTCGGGCCCGCGGCGACCTCGCCCGGGGACCTCTGGCGCTTCCTCACCGGGCGCAACCCGGAGCAGGCCGTCATCTTTGTCGACCTGCGGCTGGCCCGGGCCGTGCTGGCCTTCCTCGTCGGCGCCTCGCTGGCCCTCTCGGGGGCCATCCTCCAGGGGTACTTCCGGAACCCGATGGCCGACCCTTTCGTCGTCGGCGTATCGTCCGGCGCCTCGCTCGGGGCGGTGCTAGCCCTCGCCCTCGGGTTGCGGGCGTCATTCTTCGGCTTCTCGGCCCAGGGTCTCCTCGCCTTCGCCTCAGGCCTGGGCATCGTCTCGCTCGTCTACGCCCTGTCCCTCCGCAAAGGGATGTTCAAGGTCGAGACCCTGCTCCTGACGGGCATCGCCGCCGGCGCCCTGGCCTCTTCGTTGACGTCCTTCCTTCTCTTCATGCGCTCGGACTCCTTTGACCAAGCCGTGTTCTGGCTCCTCGGCAGCTTCCAGCTGGCCGGGTGGCGGGAGGCGGCCACGGTCGCCCCCTGGTTCGCCGCCTCCCTCGTCGCCTCCGTCTGGCTGGCCAGGGACATGAATCTGCTCGTCCTGGGTGACGAGCCAGCCCTGGCCCTCGGCTGCCCGGTGCGGACCGTGCGGCGGGCCTTCCTCGTCATCGCCACGCTGCTCGCGGCCCTCTCCGTCTCGGTCAGCGGCATCATCGGCTTCGTCGGGCTGGTCGTGCCGCACGGCGTCCGGCTCCTCATCGGCCCCGACCATCGCCGCCTCTTCCCCTACGCCGCCCTGGCCGGCGGCGCCTTCCTCCTCTACTGCGACCTCGCGGCCCGGACCGTCCTCGCCGCGGAGCTCCCGATCGGCGTCATCACCGCCGCCGTCGGCGCCCCGTTCTTC
>DATKJS010000066.1:0-9283 GCA_035543515.1 Terriglobales bacterium
GATCGTCAAGAGCTATGGCGTGAAGACAGTCCGTTCGGACCGATACGCCGGACAATGGCCTGTGTCGGCGTGGGAGAAGCAGGGCATCCGAGTTGAATTGTCGCAGTGGTCGGCATCGGACCTTTATCTCGAATTCGTCGCGGCCCTGTCCATGAACCGCGTCGGGTTGATCAAGCATGATCGCCTATCGGTTCAGCTTCAGCAGTTGGAACGCAGGACCCAGCAGGGCGGGCGAGACATCGTGACCCATCCGGACGGAGCGCACGATGATTGCGCGAACGTGGTCGCGGGCCTGGTGACGTACCTTCTTAATCGCCGGACCTATACGGACGAGGAGCTGGACAAGATGGCGCAGGTTCCCTCGTTAGGTCCGCACGGGGCCGACCGATTCATGACTCCTTCGATGGCAGAGGCCCGGAGGCGAAGGGAAGTTCTCCAAGAAGCCGAGGAAGACCTTGACGAATGGATGCGAAAGTCCGGGTGCAACCCTATCGTCCGTCCGGGCATGAGGCCCTGGCCGGGGTGGGTGCCAAAAGAACAACCGCCGATGAAGGTCGGCGAAGTTCGGACGATAGCTGGGAAGATGAGCGACGAGGAATCCGAGGCTGAGCATGACTAATCCAGTGGACCAGGCCAGTGGTCAAGGAAGGCTGAGAAAAGGCCCTCTGGACCAGCAGAGACCGTCTAGAAAGGCATTCCAGGCGGGGGTTCTTCCGGATTCCCCAGATGGCCCTGAAAATCAGATAATTCTAATGTTGACATTATTTCTCTTGATCTTTAGAATAATCTGATATACAATTAAGGCAGATATGGAAGGCCGAAAGATGACCAAGGCAAAGGATGTCGCGGGCAACATCAAGGCCGTGGCCTATATCAGGGTCAGCACGGGCAAGCAGAAAGACAAGTTCGGCCCTGACCTTCAAAAAAACGAAATCCAAAGATACGCCGCCAACCATAAGCCTGCGCTTACCATCGTACAGGAATTCGAGGAAGCACGGAGCGGTTATCAGCTAACGGCACGTGTCCGGTTCTATGAGATGCTCGATTTTGTTCACGACAATGATATCGGGCACATCCTGTACTACATGACCAGCCGAGCCTCGAGGAATGATCTGGACTGGTCGGCCCTCAAGAGTCTTAAAGTCCGGCTCCATAATGTTACCAGCGGCAGGGCATTTACGCCTGGACTCAAAGCAGACCGGAGGATCAAGAACCAGGAGGACGCCGAGGCTGTCAAGGCGGAGTCCGAATCTATCAATACGAGCGAATTCGTAACCGCCGCTCAGCGCGAAAAGGTTGAACTGGGCGAGTATCCCGGCAACCCGCCGCTCGGCTACCTTGTCGAGCCGGTCATGGTCGATGGAAAGCCTCAGATTGTCGGGGGCGAGATCAAGAACAGGACGATTATTGACCCTGTTCAGGGACCCCTGATAAAAAAGATGTTCGAGCTTTGCGCCAGCGGCGAGGCCCGCAGTCTGAGGGATCTCAATTCAATCATGAGGAACCTGGGCCAGCGATCAAAGACCGGGCGGACGCTAAACCTGGAGGAAGTCCGGCGTTATCTTCGGACTCCCTTCTATTACGGATCATTCCGCTGGGGCGGAAGACTCTACCCCAACAAAACCACATACGAGCCGATTATCAGTAAGGCCCTCTTCGATGAGGTCCAGGAAGTGCTCGATGGGCGGCGGGTCTTTACGAAGCGCGGCAGGGACTTCAAGTACAAGGACCTCCTGACCTGCGATCTCTGCGGATGCAAGGTTGTTGGGGACGCCCATGACCGGATCGATAAGAAGACGGGGGAAAAAAGAGCCCTGATCTATTATCGTTGCACCAGTGGGAAGCGGACGGAATGGTATCAAGAGCATTTTCGCCAGGCGAAGTGCCCGATGCTCGCAGGCCCTTATTGGAAAGAAGAAGACATCGACGAGCACCTTGTATCCTCAATTAGCGAGCTTTACGTCGACCCGAACACCTATGACTGGTTCCGAAGCCAGTTCGAGGATGACTACCGAAACCTGAAGGCCCTTAATGCCCAGGAGGTCTCGGCCCTAAAAAGAGAGCTTGCCCACAATGAGACCACCGGCGCCGGCCTTGCCGACGCGGTGGTTGCGGCAAAGAATGAGCGGATTCGGGCCGCGTACGAGCGGAGAATCGACGATCTCGAGCGCCGCAACGCGGATATCGAAGCCCGGCTCGAAGAGCTGGAGAAGGGCGAAGAGGCCGTTTCACTCGCCGAGATCAACGAAACTTTAGAACTCTCTAAGGCATTGAAGGACGAGTATTTAGCGGCAAACCCGGAAAAACGGGCCAGAATGAATAGGATGATGTTTAGAACGATCCGCGTAACTCGTAAAGGCGAGATGGCGACGCCTGCGGATAACGATCATTACCTTGAACTCGGCCCCTTCTATATCGAGTGGAATGAACCATTTAAGAGCCTTTGGGAGATCGGGTTCATGCACGGCATCGACGCCGCGAACCTCGAAGTCGAAGAGGAGAGGCGGGCTAAGGAATTGGTCAAAATCGAAGAATGGCGGGGCCGACGAGACTCGAACTCGCGACCTCCGGCGTGACAGGCCGGCGTTCTAACCAGCTGAACTACGACCCCGCTCGAGGGCTGGCCTATTATAGAGAAACGGCCCCCGACTTTCAAGCGCGCCCCGCCTGGCCGCCGCGTCGGGCGCCGCGCAGGCTGCCTGGCGGCATGCCGGCGTCTTCAGTCCGCCGGGCAGGAATGGGTCTCGCAGCCCGCCCGCTCGGCGACCTCGGGCTGGAACGTCGTGTGGAGGATGCCGAACCCCTTGGACACGGCCGCGTCCGCGTCCCGGATGACCCTCCGGACGTCGCACTCCCGGGAGATCTTCAGGTGCGCGCTCAGGGAGACGAAGCCCGAGCTGATGGTCCAGACGTGGAGGTCGTGGACGCCGGCGACCCCCGGGACGGCGGCCAGGGCCTTCTCGACGGCCGCGACGTCTAGGCCTTCCGGCGCCTGCTCCATGAAGATCTGGAAGGACTCCCGGATGAGGCGCGCCGCCCCCCACAGGATGAGGAGGCAGACGGCGACGCTCACGATGGGGTCCCAGACGAAGGACCCCGTGAGCCGGATCAGCACGGCGGCGGCTAGGACCCCGGCGCTGCCGAGGGCGTCGGCCACGACGTGGAGGAAGGCGCTCCTGAGGTTGAGGCTGTGCTCCCGTCCGCGCGCCAGGACGGCGCCGACGGCGATGTTGGCGGCGAGCCCGAGCGCCGCGACGGCCATCATCAGGCCGCTCCGGACCTCGGTGGGGGCGCGGAAGCGCCGGAAGGCCTCGTACCCGATGACCCCGGCGACGGCCCAAAGGGCGAGGCCGTTGAGAAAGGCGGCGAAGATCTCGAAGCGGCGCCAGCCGAACGTCCTGCGGCTCGTTTTGGGGCGGTCCGAGAGCCAGAACGCGAAGAGGCTCAGGCCGAGGGCGGCGACGTCGGTCAGCATGTGCCCGGCGTCGGCGAGGAGCGCCAGGCTCCCGCTGAGAAAGCCGCCCGCCGCCTCGGCCAGCACCACCGCCGCGGTGACGGCCAGGGCGATCTTCAGGGGCGTCTTGGGCGCGCCCCGGTCGTGGGCCGGCCCGCTCGCGCTCACAGGGACGTTGGCCAAAGAAACCTCCTCGGTCGCGTATCGATGCCCACGGGGCAGAGGATAGCCCCGGCCGCCCGGCAAGTCAATTCGCAGTTGCCCCGCCCTCCAAGAAGGCCTATACTAGGCTCGGGGATCGGACCTAATTCGTATTAGGGGAGGGAGAGCATGGCCAGAATGACAAAAATGGAGAAGTTCAGGGCCAAGATCGACATCCAGATGGACCATATCATGGCCGCGCTCATCGAGCTCAGGGCCAAGGCCAAGGAGGTCAAGCTCGACACGAGGGCCAGCATCGAGAAGAGCCTCGACGCCCTGGAAAAGAACCAGGGGGAGATCAGGTCCAAGCTCGACGAGTGGGCCAAGGCCGGCAAGGACGCCGCCGGCGACCTGCAGAAGACGATCAAGCGCTCGACGAAGGAGCTCAGCAAGTCGGTCAAGAAGGCCTACAAGAGCCTGACTTGAAGTGAGAAAAAGCCCCGCGCCGGACGTTTCTGCTCATTGAGGCTCGAAACCGCATAGCGGCCTCAAGCCGCCGGAGGTTCGGGGGCGGGGCACTCCCGGCCTCAGGCACGTTCACATCTTTTCGAGCGCCGCGATCCGCTCCTCGATGGGCGGGTGGGTGCTGAAGAGCCGGTTGACGGCCCCCTTGATGTCCTTGAGCGGGTTGACGATGTAGAGGTGCGCCGTGGCCTTGTTGGCGGCCTCGAGCGGCTCGGTGTCCGCGGCGAGCTTGCGCAGGGCCGAGGCCAGCCCCGCCGGGTAGCGGGTCAGCATCGCCCCGCTCGCATCGGCCAGGAACTCCCGCTTCCGCGACACGGCGAGCTGGATGACGGTGGCGACGAGCGGCGAAAGGACGGCCAGGACGAGGCCGACGAGGACGAGGATGCCTCCCGCCCCGCCGCGGCCGTCGCGGCCGCCGCGCCGCCGTCCCCCGCCCCAGAAGAAGCTCCGCAGCATCCAGTCGCTGAGCAGGGCGACGACGCCGGCCATGACCACGACGACCGTCTGGAGGCGGATGTCGTAGTTCTTGATGTGGGACATCTCGTGGGCCACGACGCCCTCAAGCTCGGCGCGGTTCATCTTCTGGAGGAGGCCCGTCGTGACACAGATGACGGCGGTCTGCGGGTTCCGGCCGGTGGCGAAGGCGTTCGGCGCGGTGTCCTCAATGAGGTAGCAGCGGGGCGCGGGAACGCCGGCGGCGATGGCCAGGCCCTCGACGACGTTATAGAGGTAGGGGGCCTCCTCTTTCGTCGCGGGACGGGCCCGGCTGATGGCCAGGGTGACCTTGTCGCTCGAATAGTATCCGGCGGCGGCCATGGCCATGGAGACGACGACGGCCAGGACCAGGCCCCCCTTCCCCCAGCCGGTCAGGTATTCGAAGAACCAGGTCAGGAAGAAGATGAAGGCCATGAAGAAGACGACCAGGGCGGCCGACTTCCACTTGTTGCGCGAGATCTGTTCGTACATGCTCGGGCTCGTGATGCCTGATGATCGCCGGGAGGCAGGCCGGACGGCCTATCCACCCGACAGCCTCCTCCAGATGCCCCTCGTCGCGCCCGGAAATTGGGAAATGAGTATTGTGTCCCCGAATTAAAAGGTCACCTTGACCGGGCCGCGGGCGACCTGTTCCTCGATCTGGAAGTAGTCGCGGGGCTTGAAGGCGAACATGTTGGCGATGATGTTCGAGGGAAACACCTGCTGGGCCATGTTGAACTTCATGGCCGTGTCGTTGTAGAACTGCCGGGCGTAGGCGACCTTGCTTTCGGTCCCGGCCAACTCCTCCTGGAGCATCAGGAAGTTCTGGTTGGCCTTGAGCTCGGGATAATTCTCGGCCACGGCGAAGAGGGACTTCAGGGCGCCGGAAAGGACGTTCTCCGCCTGGGCCTGGTCCTTGACCGTCTGGGCATTGACGGCCGACGCACGGGCCTCTGTCACTTTCTGGAAGACCGTGCTCTCGTGCTTGGCGTAGCCCTTGACCGTCTCGACCAGGTTCGGGATGAGGTCGTAGCGGCGCCGGAGCTGGACGTCGACCTGGGACCAGGCGTTGTCGCAGCGGTTGCGGTACGTCACCAGCCGGTTGTACATCCCGACGGCGATGAAGGCGGCGGCCGCGAGGATGAGGAGGAGTAATGCGAGTGCACCCATGCGTCTCTCCTTATGAAACCTGCGTTCTGACCGGAATCATCATTTAGGATAAGGGCGGGGGGCGGAAAAATCAAGCGGCGGGAAGGGGTCAAACCTACAGATTACAGAAAAATACTGTAATCTGTAGGTTTGACCCCTTCTTGATCATCGGTTCCGATAGATGATGGCCTCGCTGACGGCGATCTTCTTCCCCGTCGAGCGCGGGTCGGCGTCGGCGCGCGGCACGATGCGGACCGTGTGCGTCCCCTGCGCGAGCCCGTAGACGTGCCACAGGGACGAATCGAACGTCCGCGGCACAATGTAGCAGTCCATATCGCGCGCTTTCTTTCCGTCGACATAGACGTCGGCCCGGCCTCCTTCCTGGTCGAGGACGCCCTGGATCGAGACAGCCGAACCGGTGAAGGTCAGCCCGGCCTCGGCGCCGACGCCTGACGCCCTCATCCCGACGACGTCCTGTCTCTTCTCCCCGCCCACCTCCGGCCTCCAGTCTCCTTTCCAGGCCCACGCCTTGTCCTTGAAGCCCAGGCGGCGGTCCGGCACCCCCATGGTCCATTGCTCGAGCCTGGCGGGGACCGGCGTCTCCAGCGGAACCGTGACCGCCGTCTCCGTGGCCTTCCCCCCGGCCGCCTGGACGACCTTCAGGGCGCGTGCCAGCGTCGCACGGCTGATATCGTTGAAGGAGGAGCGCGTGTATTCGAACTTGACGTCGGCCAGGGCCGGGATGCCCGATTTCCAGAAGTCGGGGATGGCCGCGTAGCCGATGACGACGCCCAGGACGCCGCCGGCGCTCGAGGGGTTGCAGTCCGAGTCCTGGCCGCAACGGGCGGCGATCTCGACCGTCCTTCCGAAATCCCTCCCCCCGAAGAGGAGCCCGATGGCGACGTAGCCGCCGTTCATCTTGGCGTCGATGTTGAACGGGTCGAGGGCGCCGTCCGGGCAGGATTCGTTCTTGTCCCACTTGTCTTCGACCAGCCGCCAGGTCTTTTTCCAATCGCCGGGATCCCGCGCGCTCCAGTCGAGGACGTCCCTGATCAGCCGGGCGTATTCGCTCGCCCGCGGCAGGCAGGCCCAGCCGGCCTCGACGACCTTGCGGACGTCCGATTCGAAGAATGCGGCCGCGTACATGCCGTTGAGGAACATGCCGCCATAGAGGCCGTCGCCGTAGTTCATGACCCGGCCGACGCGCTCGCTGTATGTGTTCGCCTCCCTCGGCAGCCCGGGGCACATGAGGCCGATGAAGTCGGCCTCGATCTGGAAGTCGATGTCGTTGGCGTGGATGTTGTAGAGAGGGTCTCCCGACATCGGGGCCTTGAGGCCGAGGTTGAGCAGGCGCCGGGCTGCGGCGTTGGCGTGCCAGAGCCCATACTGGCTGACCTTGAAGGCCTCGCCGAACTCCTCGGTCGTGGCCTCGAGGCCGAGCCGGTCCATCGTCTCCGACATCGTCATCCCGACGTAGAGGTCGTCCTGGTGGATGGCGTTCTCCACCCGCTCGGGCTTCCAGGGCGGGAGCTCCGCCTCGTTGACCTTCCCGTTCGAGCTGAACTCGGTCGGGGCGCCGAAGGAGACGCCGATCATCTTCCCCGCCCAGCCGCCGCGGATCTTGTCCTCAAGCGCGCTCATGGCGATGGTGCGCGCGCCGGGCTTGGCGGCCGGAGAGCAGGCCACGCCCGCGGACAGGGCGCAGACGAGAGCGGATAGGGCGCAGAAAACTGAAACCCGGTTCGGATCTTTCATTCTCTCCCCCGAAAAGGGGGACACAATACTCATTTCCCAATTTCAACGGCCTTCCTCGCCCGCAGGATGGCTCCGGCTAATTGGGAAATGAGTATTGTGTCCCCGAATTATCACCAGCGGTCGGTGCGGAACGGCGAGGCGGGCAGGCCCTCCCTGTTGGCCAGGTTGGGCACGGCGACCTGGCTCCAGCCGAGCCGCACGGCCTTGGGCGCGGCGACGCGCGGGCTGCTGACGACGACCGTGTCCCCGGAGATCGCGGCCTCGGCCCGGTAGAAGATGCGGTCGTCGCCCGCGACCTCGAACCAGGTCGGCGGCTGGCCGTCGTTCGTCACCAGCCCTCCTCCAACATGGTCGAAGGCGATCCGCGCCTTGTCCCCCTCGACCGTCATGGACTTGAAGAGAGGCCCGGAATGGACGAGGCCCTTCTCGCCGTAAGTCGTGGCGCGCGCCCAGAGGGCCAGCCGCTCGGCCACGTCCTTCTTGTCCGAAGGGTGGATGTCGGTGAGGTTCGCGATGTCGGAGACGACGGCCATGCCGGTCGCCGGGAGCCGCAGGACGTTCGTCTGCGCCTCCCAGAGGAGCGGCAGGCGGTAGGCATCGAGGACCGGGCTGCCTTTCATGTTCTTGTCGTAGCCGTAGGTGAAGGGCGCGATCTGGACGTAATAGAACGGGAAATCGCCGAGCTTCCAGACCTCGCGCCAGCCGCGGATGAGCGCCTCCATCTTCTTTCCATAGAGCAGCCCGTCGTCGCGGTTGGCTTCGCCCTGGTACCAGATCGCGCCGCGGATCGCGAAAGGCGTCAGGGCGTGGATCATCGCGTTGTACAGCGTTGTCGGGGCCTGCGGGTCGTCGTACGGGTTCGAGGGGAAGTCCCCGTTCGACGGCTGGGCCGGGATCGCGCCTTTCGCTTTGAGGGCCTTTTGAGTGTCATGAAGCCACATATCCCAGGCCGGCAGCGCCTTTTCCAGGTCCCTTCGATAGTCCTCGTATTTCGCCAGCTGCTTGTCGAGGAACGGCCTGGTCTCCGGGACGGCGGCGAACCCGTCCGGCGGCGTCCACGGCTCGATGGCCGTGCCGCCCCAGGCCGACTGGATGACCCCGACGGGTACACCAAGCTTCTCATGGAGCTCGAGCCCGTAGAAGTAGGCCACGGCGGAAAAGCCGCGGGCCGTGTCGGGCGTTGAGAGGACCCACTTGGCGTCGACGTCGTCCTTCGGCCGGTCGGAGGTGCGCTTCGGCACCTGGAAGAGGCGCAGGCGCGGGTGGTCGGCCTTCATGATCTCGGGCGTCGTGTTGGCCAGCCACTCCAAGGCGAACTCCATGTTGGACTGGCCGGAACAGAGCCAGACCTCGCCGACGAGGATGTCCTTGACCGCGACCTCCGGGCCTTTCTCGCCGCGGACGGTCAATTGGAGGGCGTCGCCGCCGGCCCTGAGCGGGTCGAACACGGCCAGCCACCGGCCGTCTGCGGCCGAGGCCCGGACTGTCCGCCCGGCGCCGGCCAGGCGGACGGTGACCTGCTCGTTCTTGGCCGCCCAGCCCCAAATGTTGATGGGCGTTCCCTGCTGGATGACCATGTGGTCGCCGATGACGGCCGGCAGCCGGATATCCGCGGCCAGGATCGGCGCGAGCACGGCCGAGACGATCGCCGTTAAGGCCGCGACAGTGAGCCATTTCCTTCGAGTGGTCATGTGTGACGCCTCCTTGTCGTTGGTCGTTGCGGAATCCGGATCTCGCTCAGCAGAACATAGTGCCCGCGGAGAGCGGATGTCAAGGACGGCCGGG
>DATKJS010000067.1:0-47945 GCA_035543515.1 Terriglobales bacterium
CTCGAAGGTCGCGAGACCGGCGACTGGGTCCTCCTCGACTACGGGTCCTTCATCGTCCACGTCTTCTCGCCCAAGGCGCGCGACCACTTCTCGCTCGAGAAGCTGTGGGGCGACGCTCCCCGCCTCGACTACTAAAAAAAAGGGTTCATCTCCCATTTCCGGGATTTCCTCCCGTGGCGGCGATGGGCGTTGCCTCCAAGACCCCCGTTGCCGGAGAGGGGGACCGGCTGGGAGCGGAGGGCGAAGCACACCGGAGCGACCATCAGAAGCGCGACGGAGCGGCTCGGAGGAGCGCTTCTGAGAAATATCATCGAAAATCCGTCTCTTCGGATATTTCGCGGAAATCCCCTCCGTGTCTCTCCGGGGATATCTGCCCTCCGTCCACCTTGGTTCGCTTCGGTCGGACGGCCGGGGAGCTGGAGGCGATGCCCCGAGCGAAGCCGGGGAGAGAGATTCTCCCGGAATCGGGAGAAGAACCTTTTTTTGTCCGCCGCCCCCTAGCGGCAGGGCGCGTCCCCGAACGGGGCGTAGGAGAAGGCGACGCTCTTCCGCAGCCGGAGGTGCGGCAGGGCCTCGTCGAGGGCCCGGTCGATCGTCGCCCGCGCCGGCGCCTTTAGGATGACCTGGATGCGGACGACGTCCCGCACCCTGACGACTGCCGGCAGGGCCGGGCCCAGGACCTCGAGCTCCGGCTCACGGCCGCGGAGGAGGGCGCGGAGCTCCCTCGCCCTCGCCGCGAGCGACCGCAGGTCGCGGCCGAGCAGGCTGACCTCGGCCAGGGCCGCGAACGGCGGATAGTTCATGACTCGGCGGAACTCGATCTCGGCCGCGGCAAAGGAGCGGTAGTCCCTCTCGCCGGCGGCCCGGATGCTGTAGTGGACGGGGGCGGGGGTCTGGACGACGACCTCGGACCCCGCCGCGGGCTCGGCGAAATCGGCCATCCGCCAGACGTCTTGGAACGTGCGCTGGCTGGCCCGGAAATCGGAGAACCCGAGCAGGGTCTCGGGGGAGAGGATGCCGACGAGCCGGACCCGCGGCACGCCGGGCTGGTGGGCCAGGAGCTGGGTGCCGACGAGGATGGGGAGCCGGCCGCGGGCGAAGTCGCGGAGGACGCGCTCGCGCTCCTCCCGCTTCGAGGCTGCGTCGGCGTCGACCCGGCCCACGGGCACGCCGGGCAGGAGCCGCCGGAGCTCCTCCTCGAGGGCCTGCGTCCCGGCCCCTCGCCTGAGCTCGAGCCGGCCGCCGCAGGATGGACAGCCGGCCCGCGCCGGGAGGGAGGCGCCGCAGTAATGGCAGACGAGCGCCTCCTCTTTCTTGTGGTAGACGAGGGGGATATCGCAGCGCCGGCAGCGGGGGACGCGGCCGCAGGCCGAACAGGCGAGCGCGGCGGCGTAGCCGCGGCGGTTGAGGAAGAGGATGACCGGCTCGTCCCGCTTCAGGCTGGCCCGGACCTTGAGCTCGAGCTCGCGGGCGATGACCGGCGGCCCGGCCCGGTGGTCGACCCAGGCGACCGGGATCTTGTCCTCCTCCCCGCCGACCTCGACGAGCGCGCCCAGCCGGCCGGCCTGGCAGAAGGCCTCGACCGACGGCCGCGGCGAGCCGAAGACGACGGCCGCGGCCTCGGCACGACCTCGGAGCCAGGCGCCTCGCCGGGCGTCATAGGCGGGACTCTCCGACTGGACGTAGGAGTCCTCGGGCTCGTCGTCGACGACGATCAGCCGCAGCGGCCCGGGGTCGAGGAAGAGGGCCGAACGCGTGCCGGCGACGAGGGTCGTCCGGCCGCTCCGCAGGCCCCGCCAGGCCGTCTCCCTCTGCCTCTCCGTCATCCGGCCGTGGAAGACGGCCGCGCCGCGGCCGAACTCCGTCTCGAGGTCCGGAGCGAACCCCCGCGTCAGGGACACCTCCGGGACGAGGAAGAGCGCCCTGCCCGCGGCCGCCGCGGCCGCGCCCAGGAGCTCGCGGTACGCGGCCCTGAGGGCGGGCCGCGGCCCGTGGAGAAGGAACGCGCCGAACCGCCCCTCCCCCATCGCCCTGAGGACCGGGACGAGAGGACCCCGGGGCGTCCCGGCCGCGGCGAAGTCAAGAGGCAGCTGGACCTGGCCGGGCGCGGGCTCCGGCCGCGCCTCTCGGGGCGGCCGGACGGGGACGGCGGCGACGGAGACGAGGCCCTTCCTCTCCATGCGGGAGACGAGGGCGGCGACGTCCTTGGCGCCGGCCTTCCTCCGGAGCGAGAGCGGGCTCCAGCCGGCCGGACGCTCCCCGAGCGCGGCCGCCGCAGCCCGTTCGCGCGGTCCGAGCTTGCCGGACTCGAGCGCCGCCCGGCCGGCCTCCGTCAGCGTGACCACGGTCCGGACGCGGCCGGCAAGGGACGGCGGCAGGGAGGCCTGGAGCATCTCGCCCCAGGACGAGCGGAATTCCGCGCTGAGGTCCCTGGTGAACTCCAGGAACCGGCCGCACCAGAAAGGCCGGTCGTCGATGACCTCGACGATTTCCTTGGCGGCGATCCCGGGAGGGGGCGGCGCGACTCCGGCGGCGACGATGAAGCCCTTCTGGCTTTTCCGACCGAGCGGGGCCAGGACGCGGCACCCCGGCCGGGCCTTGGCTTCCAGCGCCGCCGGCACGGCATAGACGAGGGGCTGGTCGAGAGGGAGGGGGAAAACGACGCGGACGAAGGCGCTCATGTCCTGCCCAGGAGGGCCATCACCTTCTTCATGTCCTCCCAGACCATGCGCCGGATCTCCCTGTTGCCCTCGTTCCGGATGAGATAGGACGGGTGGAACGTGGGCATGAGGGGGATCCCCTTGTAGTCGGCGAAGCGGCCCCGGAGCTGGCCCATGGACGTGCGGCCCGGCACGAAATGGCCCGTCGGGGTCATGCCCAGGGTGACGATGACCTTGGGCTTGATGATCTCGACCTGGCGAGCCAGGTACGGCCAGCAGGCCTCCATCTCCTCGCGGTGGGGGACGCGGTTCTCGGGCGGCCGGCACTTGACCATGTTCGTAATATAGACCTCGTCCTCGCGGAACTTCATGGAAGCGATGATCTTGCGGAGGAGCTGTCCGGCCCGGCCGACGAACGGCCGGCCCTGGAGGTCTTCGTCGCGGCCCGGGGCCTCGCCGATGAACATCACCTCGGCCGCCCAGTTCCCTTCGCCGGGCACGGCGTTGGTCCGCTGCCGGTGGAGCGGGCAGAGCTTGCAGGAGCGGACGTCCCGCTCGATCTCGGCCGCGGTCCGTGTGTCGGCCGCGAGGCCTGCCGACGGCGCGGCCGGCTGGCCCCGGTCCGGGGCCGCGGCGGCGTCCATCGGGGCGGCCGGCCCGGGATCGGCCAGGCAGAAGCCGGCGCCCGAGCCGTCCAGGAGCTCGACATGGTCCCGGAGGCAGGCCAGGACCTCAGCGGCGCTTTTTCCCAAGGACGGCCTCGACCTCGTCCAGGACGGCCCGGCTCGCTTCACGCTTGCTCACAAGCGGCGTCGAGCGGACCCGACCCGACGGCCGGATGATGTGGACTTCGTTCGTTTCGGTCCCGAACCCCTTGCCACCGCCGACCGGGTTGGCGACGACGAGGTCGGCGCCCTTCTCGGCCAGCTTCCGGCGGGCGTTCGCCACGACGTCCCGCGTCTCCGCGGCGAAGCCGACGACGACCTGCCGCTTCTTCTTCCGGCCGAGGAGGGCCAGGATGTCCTCGGTCCGCTCGAGGGCGACGCTCGCCGCGACCCGGGCCTTCGGCGTCTTCTCGGGCCGGACGTCCCGGAAGCGGAAGTCGGAGACGGCGGCGGCCATGAGGACGATGTCGGCCCGCGGGAAGGCCCGCAGGACGGCCTCCTTCATCTCGGCCGCGGTCGTGACCCGGACGACCTTCGCGCCCGGCGGCGGCGGGAGCTCCGTCGGCCCGGAGACGAGGACGACCTTGGCCCCACGGCGGAGGGCCTCCTTGGCCAGCTCGTAGCCCATCTTGCCGGAGGAGGGGTTGGAGAGAAAGCGGACCGCGTCCATGAACTCGCGGGTCGGCCCGGCCGTGACCAGGACCGTCCGGCCGGCCAGGCTCTCGCTCCCGCCGATCAGGGCGAGGCCCTCGCGGACGATCTTTTCCGGATCGGCCAGCCGGCCCCAGCCCTCGTCGCCGCACGCCAGGTAGCCCTGGTCGGGCTCGACGAACTCGACCCCGGCCGCCCTGAGCGTGGCGATGTTGGCCTGCGTTCGCGGGTGGAGGTACATGGCCTCGTTCATGGCCGGGGCGACGAGGACGGGGCAACGCGCGGCCAGGAAGAGGGTCGTCAGGAAATCGTCAGCGACCCCCTTGGCGAGCTTGCCGATGACGTTGGCCGTGGCCGGGGCGATGCAGTAGAGCAAGACCTCCTTCCCCAGGGCGACGTGCGCGACCCGCCGGGCGGCCGGCTCCTCGAACATGTCGACGATCGTCGTGTGGCCCGACAGGCTGCTGAACAGGAGCGGCGAGACGAGCCGCGTCGCGTTCTTGGTCATGACGACCTGGACGTCGAGGCCGGCCTTTTGGAAGCCGCGCAGGACCTCGCAAGCCTTGTAGAGCCCGATCGAGGAGGAGACGCCCAGGGCGATCTTCTTCATCCCCGGCCTCTCTTCGGAGCGGCCCGGCGCCCGGCGAAGCTCCGGAGGATCGGCCGGACGGCGGCGGTCATGGCGGGGGTCCGGCGGCGGGCGGCGACGATGACCGCCTCGAGCTCGGCGGCGGCCGTGGCGAGGTCATCGTTGACCACGACGTAGTCGAACTCGCGATAGGCCCGGACCTCGCCGGCCGCGTCACGGAGCCGCCGCTCGACCTCGGCCGGGCCGTCCTCCCCTCTGTTCCGCAGCCGCCGCCGGAGCTCGGCGGCGACGGGCGGCATGACGAACACGAGGACGGCCCCGGGGAACTTCTTGCGGACTTGGCGGGCGCCCTGGATGTCGATGTCCAGGATGACGTCGGTCCGCTTGCCCTGCCGGGCGAGCTCGGCGCGGGAGGTGCCGTAGAGGTGGCCGTGGACCTCGGCCCACTCGACGAAGCGGCCGGCCCGCGCCATGCGCCGGAAGGTCTCCGCCGTGACGAAGTGGTAATCGACGCCGTCCCGCTCGGACGGCCGCGGCGCCCGGGTCGTGTGGGAGACCGAGAAGCCGAGGCCGGGAAGGTTCCGGCGGACGAGCATGATGAGGGTCGACTTGCCGCAGCCCGACGGGCCGCTCACGACGAAGATCATGTCTGCCACCGCCTGCTCCCTATGATACTCCGGCCGCCGCCCGATGCAAGGCGGGGAACTCGCGTCCTCCGGTCCTCATTCGATGTTCTGGACGTGCTGCCGGATCGTCTCGATCTCGTTCTTGATGCCCAGGCTCTCCTTGGTGATGCGGATGTCCTGGGACTTGGAGTTGAGCGTGTTCGCCTCGCGGTAGAGCTCCTGGGCCAGGAAGTCGAGCTTTTTCCCGACGGGCTCGGAGACGCGCGGCCCGACCAGGGCCCCGAGCGTGTCCAGGTGGGTCCTCAGGCGGGAGATCTCTTCGCCCAGGTCGTAGCGCTGGGCCAGGAAAGACGCCTCCTCAGCCAGACGCCCCTCGGTTGCGGCGGGCGCGCCGTTGAGGTCGCGGAGCCGGCGCTCGAGCCGGGCCCTGAGGCGGGCCGGCTGCTTCCGGAACCGGACCTCGATGCGGCCGACGGCCCGGCCGATGTTCGCGAGGTGGACGCGGATCTGGCGGGCCGTCTCGAGGCCCTCGCGCCGCCGGAGGCGGACGACGCCGTCGAGGGTCCGGGCGAAGCTCCGCTCGAGGAAGCGCGTCTCCGCATCGGTCAGCCCCTTGCGCTCGAGCTCGACGAGCTGGGGGACGCGGAAGATGCTGTCGAGCGAGATCTCGAGACGCCGGCCCGTCCGCCGCGAGACCCGGTCGAAGGAGCCGAGGATCTTCTCCAGGAGCCCCTCGTTGATGCGGAAGCTCCAGCTGGCCGGGCTGTGGGACGTCAGCTCGAGGTAGACCTCGACCCGGCCGCGGCGGATCGCCCTCTGGCAGAGGCCGCGGAGCCGGTTCTCGGCCGCTCCGACGGGCGTCCCCTTGTACGACCAGTCGAAGAAGCGGTGATTGAGCGTCTTGACGCTGACCTTCAGCCGCAGCGGCCCGGAGACGAAACTCTTCTCGGCAAAGCCGGTCATGCCTTGGATCATCGGACGGACTCCTCGGTCTCAGGATACCCCGAACAGCGAGCGGGCGATGCCGTAGGCGTTGAGGGCCGAGCCCGCGGTCAGGTTGTCGGCCACGGCCCAGACCCAGAAGGCCCCCGGGATCGCGGCCTCCCTCTTGATCGGGCCGACGAAGATCTCGTCCTTGCCGGAAACTCTCGCCGCGGAGGCCGGGCCCCCTCTCCCGGCGGTCGCGAGCTTGATGCCGCCCGCGGCCCGGAAGGCGGCCGCGAGGTCGGCGATCGCCGGCCCGGCCTTGAGCTCGACATAGGCCATGACGGAGTACGTATGGAAGACGGGGGCCAGGACGAGCGAAACCGACAGCGGGAAATCGGCCGGCGCCAGGACCCGGCGGCACTCGGAGGCGATGCGGGTCTCCCGGGCCGAGAAGCCGGCCGGGCCGGGCTTCTCCGTGGCCGGGAGGAAGTTGAAGGCGACCTGCTCGCGGAAGACCTTTTTCGGCAGGGCGGAGCTGCCGAGGAGGGCGAAGCTCTGGTCGGCCAACTCCTGGATGCCCTCCTCCTCGAAGGCCGAGACCGGCTCGAGGACGACGGCCAGGGCCTTGCCGACGCCGAACGGCCGGTCGAGGGCGTGGAGGAGGCGGCCGAGGATGATCGTCACCGGGTTCGGGTTGGCGATGAGGGGCGCCCCGCCGCCGCGGAGCACGGCGTCGTTGACGCCGGCCACGACGAGGGGGACGTCCTCGCGGGCGTTGAACGTCTCGGCCAGGTCGAGGGCCCGGTAACGCCCTTCGGCCGCGGCCCCGCCGACCTCGGCGTTCGTCCGCGCGTCGGCGGCCAGCAGGACAAGGTCCAGGCCCTCGAGGACCTTGCGGTCCAGGTGGTGGACGACCTTCGGCTCGTCGCCGAACTGGGTCAGTTTGCTGAACTCCTCTTCGACGTCGGGGTCGTAGAACTCGAGCGTGCGGAGGGGGAAGCGCTTGACGTTGAGGACTCTTTTTATCTCCCGGCCGCGGAGCGTCTCCGAGCCGACGAGGGCGAAGGCGAGTCCCGTCTTCCTGGGCGCGGCCACGGCGGGTCCCCTAGCGGCTGGCCTCGAAGTCCGCCATGATCCGGTACATCCGGTCCTTGAGGGCGAGCTTGCGCTTCTTGATCTCCCGTTCGGCCACGTCGTCGGCCTCGGTCGGATGCAGCTTCTTCCGGATCCTCTCGAGCGAGATCTCGCAGGAGCGGTGTTCCTCGAGGATCTTCCGGAAATCCTCGTTCTCCCGGGCGAGCGTGTCCTTGAGTTCCTGTTCGTTCATCCCGTCCGTTTCTCCGCGGTCAGGATATCATAACCCCCGGGGCATTTCAATTTGACGGGAGCGTGGGCTGTCGGGAAAGGGGACATGTCCCTGGGTACGTGTCCCCATTATGGACCTGACCCTGCGGAGGAACTATACGCTGTTCAGTTCAGCGGACATCCTTGACTGGGGCATCGATTCTTGGTACGGTCGGTCTAGAGAGTGTTCTTCCGGGGAGGGCAAGAGGAGCGAGCGCATGGAAATCGCGCTCGGGGTGCTTTTCCTCATTGCGCTTGTCGCGTTCCCGGCCGCGGGTGCTGATCGACTGTCCTTCAAATTGACGGGAGGCTTCAACTATTCGATTTTCGGGGATATCAACGACGCGGCTCACGGCGAGCTGTATTTTTGGAGAGATGACGTCGTTCGACTCGGCGGTTCATGTGTTGATAGGCTAAAGCCTCTTCATACGAGCCCGGTCTATGTGGTCGATCTCATCTATCGGATCAACTCCCAATTCAGTTTGGGACTTGGCGTCGGTTATGTCCGAGCAAAAAACCGGAGCGAGATAACCCTGGTCTGGCCGATCGAGCCGGAAAGCACGGCAGGATACTATCCGGATGTCAGAGCCATCCCGCTCCGATTGAGTGTTCTCCAGTCCGTCCCCCTGAGCCAGGGAATGAAACTCGTTTTCAGCGCCGGCGGCGATATCTATTTCGCCCAGTTTCGCTCCAGCGATATGCCAGGCGGCGCTGGCAACGTGAATCGCCAAAAAGCCAGCGCCGTCGGAGTTGGCCTTCGGTACGGGGTGGGCTTAGATATCAAGATCACCAAGTTGCTTGGCCTCGTTCTGGAGGGAGAGGGGCGTTATGCCAAAATCGGCGGATTCCGAGGCACGCTCGACTCCGCGGGGAGCACATTGCCTTATGAGGAAAAGGGGGCCCTCTATTATATGGTATTCATGGGCGGCCCGGGTAACCTGACGCCGTATCCCATGGTCTTTGTCCAGGAAACGAAGCCTTCCGAGGATTTTTATTCGATTGTCCGAAAAGCCAAAGCCGATTTTAGCGGATTCAGCTTGTTGGCAGGGATAAGGATATTTCT
Organism: Terriglobales bacterium; assembly: GCA_035543515.1. GTDB lineage: Bacteria > Acidobacteriota > Aminicenantia > Aminicenantales > Saccharicenantaceae > DATKJS01. The sequence continues at coordinate 8,526 of DATKJS010000067.1, forward strand.
ATAAGAGGCTGGATTGGCAGGCGTCGCGTCCGATTGACTTTGAGGGAGCGGCTTACTATACTATTTTAGCCGTCGGGCGGTCGTCCGTAGGTCAATGGCTAGGTAGCTCAGTCGGTAGAGCGAAGGACTGAAAATCCTTGCGTCGGCGGTTCGATTCCGTCCCTAGCCATTTTCTTGTTTCCCCTGGCACCCATAGAACGTCTTCCTCTTTTTCATATGGAGATGTGCGCCTTCGTCCCGGCCAAGAAGAGCCGCTCGAGAACGTTCGACAATAGGAAACGGCGCGAAGCGTCCGTGCGGATCATCTCAGCTCCCCCTGATCCCGACGTAGGCGATCGAAGCGAACGCCGTCGAGGCTGGCGGCCCCGGCCTCATCTTGAGATACAGCTTAAGAAGGGATATGATCACAGGGAGAAGAAGTGAATTCCGCGAATTTTCAGGGGGATTGGGACGTCAGAACTCGAGAGATACCACTTGTCTTTTGAAGTCGAATGCCGCATGCTGGCCGACCGTACGGAGTTTTGCAGGGTGTTCTTCAGGCCCACCTCGATCTTTCCGCGGCAACTCGTGTTTGGACTGGACCCTGTTTCCCTTGACCTCTATGAGGAGTTCAGAAGAAAGAGCGCAGGGAAGGTCGTCGGCCGCTATGATCAGCTCGTCGTTTACGTGGGCAATAAGGAAAGCGGCGTCCTCCGGCGCCTGGCCATCGATCTCGACCCGCTCTGGCCGTCTATCGAGAACCCCAGCGACGTCAAAGTGAGGCTCAGCTCCATAGATGTCACTGGGGCCATTCAAACGCTGCTATGAGCTGGAGCGCGCGGGCCCCGACCGGGCGGCCGAGGATTCCGGCGTGCGAGAGCGTTTTATGGCCATAAGAGAACCAGCGCTGAGCCTGTTGAGGAGACTGTCCGATGGAAAAAACGAAGAACATTGCGCTCGTCGCGCACGATAACCGGAAGCGCGACCTTAAGGAATGGGTCGAGTTCAACTACCAGACGCTCGTCTGCCACAACCTGATCTGCACGGGAACGACCGGCCGCCTGGTCGAGGAGGCCATCGAGAGGAAGTTCAAGCAAGACGGGCTCGCCAGGAAGGAGCTGAAGATCAGCAAGCTCAAGTCGGGCCCCCTGGGCGGGGACCTCCAGCTCGGCGGCATGATCGCCGACGGGAAAGTCGATTTCGTCATCTTCTTCTGGGACCCGATGGAGCCGTTTCCCCACGACGTCGACGTCAAGGCCCTGCTGCGTATCGCCGTTCTTTACAACATCCCCATGGCCTGCAACCGGTCGACCGCTGATTTCATGATCTCCTCCCCCCTGATGAGCGAGCCCTATCAGCCGGTGACCAAGGATTATTCGGATTACCTCAGGCGGAAGCTCCCGACCTGAGGCGTCGGGGGCACCCTAGGCTGAGCCGCCGGGGTGAGAACATCCGCGGGTTTTCCCGGTCTTTGTCTTTGAAGGGATAGGTTTAGGCTATGGCCGGCCGCGGCCGTCCGGCCGCCCCGACCCGTCCAGGAGAGTGCCATGGGATTCGAAGGCTGGGGATATCGTTTTCAGGGGCCGGTTCCGCTTCCGGACTACCTTAAGCCGAAACCGGGGGTCTTCATCGTCTGGTGCGTCCATGACGGCGCGTGGGACATCCTGGACGTCGGCGACGCGGACAATATCAGGAATTTCCTCTTGGTGAGGGACCATTTCGAGGACGCGGGCGGGGACCAGCCCTTCAAGATCTTCTACTCCGCGGCGTATCTCGCCCGGCCCGAAGAAAGGATCCGGCTACTGATGTCGATCCAGGGGCCTTCTTTCGCCCGCTGCGACCTGGCCGCCCTGAAAAAGCAAAAAGGACTCTCCGAACACGAGAGGCTGTTCGGCCGGGCCATGTCGAGGCGGCGTCCCGGACGCCTCCGCGTCAAACTGCTCAGGGTCCCGTCCCTCCCTCGGAAGCTGATGCGGGAGCTCCTCAAGAGGACCAGGGAACTCGAAAAAAGAACGCGGGATTGAATGGTTCGGGGCCGAGGCCGGGCGATGGCAGGAGGGGAGCTCAAGACGGTCGCGCGAAAGAGCTTCTCGGCGATCTGCCCGCATTGCGGGAGCGTCCGGGTGGATAGGGATCGGGTCCGCCTCGGACATGACGGGAGGTCGGGGCCGGTCCGGCGGCGCGGGACGGGACGCGTCATCTGGTATTGTTATGCGTGCTCCCGGTTCTTCGTCGTCGAGGAGCGACCCGACCGAGCCTCCCGGACCGGATCAATGGGCCGGGGCGTCCGACCGCGTCCCTAGCCGTCTTCCTTCTTTGTCCCCTTGTCCCTTTCCCCGCCCGTCTTCTTCTTGAAAACGAGCTCCCCCGCCTTGTCCGCCGAGACGGCGACGGTGTCCCCCTCCCCGAACTCGCCGGCCAGGATCTTCATCGCCAGCGGGTTCTGGACATCCCGCTGGATGACGCGCTTGAGCGGCCGGGCGCCGTAGACGGGGTCGTAGCCGCGCTCGGCGAGGAGCGTCTTGGCCTCGGCCGAGACGCCGAGCCCGATCTTCCGCTCGGCCAGCCGCTTCCGGAGGAGCTCGAGCTGGAGGTCGACGATCCTCAGGATGACGGCCTTCGTGAGCGGCCGGAAGATGATCGTCTCGTCGATGCGGTTGAGGAATTCCGGCTTGAAGTTCGCCTCGAGGATCGCCCGGACCTCCTTCTCCATCTTCGCGTAATCGCCGCTCAGCTCCTTGATGACCTGGCTGCCGAGGTTCGAGGTCATGATGATGACCGTGTTCTTGAAATCGACCGTCCGGCCCTGGCCGTCCGTCAGCCGGCCGTCGTCGAGGATCTGGAGGAGGACGTTGAAGACGTCGGCGTGGGCCTTCTCGATCTCGTCGAGGAGGACGAGCGAGTAGGGCCGGCGCTTGACGGCCTCGGTCAGCTGGCCGCCCTCCTCATATCCGACGTAGCCGGGCGGGGCGCCGATGAGCCGCGAGACCGTGTGCTTCTCCATGTACTCGGACATGTCCAGCCGGACCATGGCTTTCTCGTCGCTGAAGAGGAACTCGGCCAGGGCCCGGGCGAGCTCGGTCTTGCCGACGCCGGTCGGCCCGAGAAAGAGGAAGGAGCCGATGGGCCGGGCCGCGTCCTGGATGCCCGCCCGCGAGCGCCGGATGGTCGCGGACACCGCCCGGATGGCCTCCTCCTGGCCGACGACGCGCGCCCCCAGGATCTCCTCCATCCGCAGGAGCCGGTCGACGTCGCCCTCGAGCATCTTCGAGACGGGGATGCCGGTCCATTTCGAGACGACCTGGGCGATGTCCTCCTCGTCGACCTCCTCCTTGAGCATCTTGCCCTTGGCCTGCAGCCGCGTCAGCTCCGCGCCGAGCCGGTCGAGCTCTTTCTTGTTCTCCACGAGCTTGCCGTAGCGGATCTCGGCCGCCCGCTCGAGGTCGCCGCGCCGCTCGGCGCTCTGCCCCTCGGCCTTGAGGGCGTCGCTCTCCTCCTTGAGCTTGCCCATGGCCTCGATGACCTTCTTCTCGCTCTGCCACCGGACGCGCAGGGCGTCGGCGTGCTCCTTGATCTCGGCGAGTTCCGCCTCGATCCTCTCGAGCCGCTCGGCCGAGGCCGGGTCCTTCTCCTTGCGCAGCGCCTGGCGCTCGATCTCGAGCTGGAGCTTGCGGCGGTCGAGCTGGTCGATCTCCTCGGGCATGCTGTCAATCTGGATGCGGACGCGCGAGGCGGCCTCGTCGACGAGGTCGATGGCCTTGTCCGGGAGATAGCGGCTGGTGATGTAGCGGTTGGAGAGCGTCGCCGCCGCGACCAGGGCCGAGTCCTTGATCTTGACGCCGTGGTGGACCTCGTACTTCTCCTTGAGGCCGCGGAGGATGGAGATCGTCTCCTCGACCGAGGGCTCGCCGACATAGACCTGCTGGAAGCGGCGCTCGAGGGCGGCGTCCTTCTCGATGTGCTTCTTGTACTCGTTGAGGGTCGTCGCCCCGACGCAGCGGAGCTCGCCGCGGGCCAGGGCCGGCTTGAGCATGTTCGAGGCGTCGACCGCGCCCTCGGCCGCGCCGGCGCCGACGATCGTGTGGAGCTCATCGATGAACAGGACGACGTCGCCGCCGGCCTCCTTGAGCTCCTTCAGGATGGCCTTCAACCGGTCCTCGAACTCGCCGCGGAATTTCGTCCCGGCGACGAGGGCGCCGATGTCGAGGGCCAGGAGCCGCTTGTTCTTGAGGGACTGGGGGACGTCGCCGTTGGCGATGCGTTGGGCCAGGCCCTCGACGACGGCCGTCTTGCCGACGCCCGCCTCGCCGATGAGGACGGGGTTGTTCTTCGTCCGCCGGGACAGGACCTGGATGACGCGCCGGATCTCCTCCTCCCGGCCGATGACCGGGTCGAGCTTGCCCTGCCGGGCGAGCGCCGTCAGGTCGCGCGTGTATTTCTCGAGGACCTGGTACTTCCCCTCGGGCGCCTGGTCGGTGATCCGCTGCGAGCCGCGCACGGCGGCCAGGGCCCGGAGGACGGCGTCCTCGGTGACGCCGTTCGCCCGGAGGATGCGGCCGGCCTCCGAGCCGCTGTCCCGGAGCATGGCCAGGAAGACGTGCTCAGTCGATATGTACTCGTCCTTGAGCGCCTCGGCCGCCTTCTCCGCGGCGGCCATGACGTCGCGCACGGCCGGCGAGAGGGCGGGCTCGCCTCCCCCGCCGACCTTGGGCAGCCGGGCCATCGCGGCCTCGAGCTCGCCGCGGATGCGGGCCGCCGGCGCGCCGACCTTGGCCAGAACGGCGTTGACGACGTTGTCCTCCTGGCCAAGAAAGCTCCAGAGCACGTGCTCGGGCCGGACCTCGGGGTTGCCGAGCTCCTCGGCCTTGGCCTGGGCCCTCTGGAGGGCTTCCTGCAACATGACGGTGAGCCTGTCCCATCTCATGGTCATTCTCCGCGACAAGAGGATTTTTCTTTCTATTAAACCGCCCGCACGCACGGCTGTCAAGGCGGCCGGCGGCGGTCGCCGCCCCCTCTTGACAAACGCTCTGAATGGTTGTTAATTCATCCTAGGGAGCGCGCTATGGAAGAGATCGAGATCACGAGCTGGCTGACGCTCGACGCCATCAAGAAGGCCAAGGCCGCGGAGATCGTTGAGTCGGTCGGCAGCCTGCAGACGGACCACAGCATGTCGGTCTTCTGCGTCGTCGAGGACGATTACCTCGAGCTCCTCTACAGCGACTCCGCGGCGAACACCCTCCGCCGCTACGACGACCGGGCCGAATTCGAGAAAGCCCTGGAGGAGCGGAAGGAGGATGCCGGCGAGACGCCCTACGAAGAGGACGAGGACCGGGACTATGACGAGGACGAGGAAGACGAGGACGAGCCGGAGCTCGAGGCCGGGGCCGAGGACGAGACCGAGGCCTACTGAGGCTTGAAGCCGGCCTTGAGCCGGTCCCGCAGCCGCGTCAGGACGTTCAGGGCTTCCAGGGGGGTCATCGAAGCGAGGTCGAGCCCGGCGATCTCGTCCGCCGTTTCGCGGGCGCGGGCGGTTTCGCGGTCCTCCGCGAAGAGCAGCATCTGGCTCCGGTCCCGCCCCCGCGCCGCGCGGTAGGCCAGCCGCGGCGCCCCGGCCGCGTCGAGCTCCTGTCTCTCCAGGTTGAAGAGGATCTCGCGGGCACGGTCGATGATGTCGCGCGGCAGGCCGGCCAGCCGGGCGACGTGGATGCCGTAGCTCTGGTCCGACGGCCCCGGCTGGATCTTCCGCAGGAAGAGGACCTCCCCGTTCCGCTCCCGGACCGCGACGTGATAGTTCCTGATCCGCTTCAGGGTCAGGGCGAGCTCGGTCAACTCGTGGTAATGGGTGGCGAAGAGCGTCTTGGGCCGGAGCCCCTCCCGCTCGTGGAGGTACTCAGCCACGGCCCAGGCGATGCTAAGCCCGTCGAACGTGCTCGTGCCCCGCCCGACCTCGTCGAGCAGGATGAGGCTCCGGGAGGTGGCGTTGTGGAGGATCGCGGCCGTCTCGAGCATCTCGACCATGAACGTCGACTGGCCGACGCTCAGGAAGTCCATGGCCCCGATCCGGGTGAAGATCCTGTCGACGAGGCCGAGGGTCGCCGCCGAGGCCGGCACGAAAGAGCCCATCTGGCCGAGGATCGAGATCAGGGCGACCTGCCTCAGGTAGGTCGATTTCCCGCCCATGTTGGGCCCGGTGATGATGAGGACCTGGTTCGCGCCGCCGTCGAGGTCGGTGTCGTTCGGGATGAATGGCTCGGCCTGGCTCGTCTCGATGACCGGGTGGCGGCCGTCGCGGATGACGATGGCGTCCCCGTCGTTGACCTCGGGCCGGACGTAGCCGCGCCGGGCGGCGCACTCGGCCAGCCCGAGCAGGACGTCGACCGCGGCGACGTCGGCGGCGATCCTCTGGAGGCGGTGCGTCTCCCCGGCCACGGCCCCGCGGACCTCGCGGAAGAGCCGGTTCTCCAGGGCGCCGATTCGCTCCTCGGCGTGAAGGACCTTGTCCTCGTACTCCTTGAGCTCGGGCGTCAGGAAGCGCTCGGAGCCGACGAGCGTCTGCTTGCGCATGTAGTCCGCCGGGACCTGGGCCAGGTTGGGCTTGGTGACCTCGATGTAATACCCGAAGACCTTATTGTAGCGGACCTTGAGCGAGCCGATGCCGGTCCGCTCGCGCTCCCGCTTCTCCATCTGGGCGATGAACGCTTTGCCCGAGCGGCTGACGGAGCGCAGGTCGTCGAGCTCGGCGTCGAAGCCGTCCTTGATGATGCCGCCCTCGGTCAGGAGCAGGGCCGGCTCGTCGAGGACGGCCCGCTCGATGAGCGCGGCGACGTCGGCGGCGTTGTCCCAGCGGCCGCGGGTCTCGGCGAGGAGGCGCGCCGCGAACGGCCGGAGCGCGGCCTCGACCGCGGGGAGCTGGGCCAGCGACCTCTTCAGGGCGACGAGGTCCCGGGGGCCGGCGGCGCCCAGGGCGACCTTGCCGCAGAGCCGCTCGAGGTCGTGGACGCCCGCGACGAGGTCGCGGAGCCCGCCCCGCTCGATGGTCCGGCCGAGGGCGTCGCCGACGGCGTCGAGCCGGTCGCGGATCGCCCCGACATCGGCGAGGGGCCGGAGGACCCAGGCCCGGAGGAGACGGCCGCCGGCCGCGGTCACGGTGAAATCGATGACGTCGACGAGGGAGTCCTTGACCCGGCCGTCACGGAGGTTGCGGACGAGCTCCAGGTTGCGGATGGTCACGGCGTCGAGGGTCAGCCGGTCGCCGGGATGGAGGTGGGAGATGCGGCCGATGAGGGCCAGGGAGTCCCGGCGGACCTTCTTCATATAATAAAGGAGGGCGCCGGCGGCCGAGACGGCCCGCGGCTTGTCGGCCAGGCCGAAGCCGGCGAGAGAACGGGCCCCGAAATGCTCGAGGAGGACGTGACTGGCCTGGGGGAAGTCGAAGAGCCAGGCCTCGGCCGGGCTCTTGGCGACCGAAGCCAGGCCGTTCGCGGAGAGGACGCGGCCGAGGACTCCCTCGGTCCCCTCGGCGTAGAGGACCTCCTTGGGGCCGGCCTTGAACATCTCGTCGGTGAGGGATTTCGCCTCGGCCCAGGCGCCCTCGGCCGTCCGCATCTCGCCGGAGACGAGGTCGGCCAGGGCCAGCCCCCAGCCGTCCGGGCCGAGGTCGAGGGCGGCGATGGTCAGGGGTTCCTTGGCGTCGTCAGCCTCGACCTCGACGGCCGTGCCGGGCGTCAGGACCTTGATGACCTCCCGCTTGACGACCCCCTTGGCCGTCCGCGGGTCCTCGACCTGCTCGCAGATGGCGACCTTGTGGCCGAGGCGGAGGAGCTTCGAGAGGTACGTGTTGACGGCATGAAAGGGGACGCCGCACATCGGGACCTTCTGCCGGGAGGTCAGGGCCAGCCCGAGGAGCGGGGCGGCCGTCTTGGCGTCCTCGTAGAACATCTCGTAGAAGTCGCCCAGCCGGAAGAACAGGAACGCGTCCTTGTGCTCCGCCTTGACGCGGAAGTACTGCTCCATCATCGGGGTCAGGGAGGTGTCGTTGGCCATCGCGCGCCCCCTCACTATACCGGGGGCCCAGGCGATTTTCAAGGAGGCCAACGTCACCGGCCAAGCGTTTCCTCTCCCAGCGCGTCCACGGTCACGGTGGCGCCGGGGTCACCCGAAAGCCCCCGTTTGGAGGGGGGCCCGTGCCGTTCCGGAACGGTACGTTACGGGGGAACCGGGACAGGTTCCCGGGGCCGGGGGATAAGGGCGACCCCGGCGCGGCCGCACAGGGTGACGGACACGGACAGGCTGCCTCCGACTTCTGTCGGGTCGGATTGACAAGGTCCGAGAGCTAGTGTAATCTCGGACGCGTGAATGTTCCGAACTACCTGACGCTGGCCCGCATCATCGCCATCCCCGCCCTCGTCGCCGTCATGCTCACGGACTTCCAGGACCGCGACCTCGTCGCCACGGCCATCTTCGTCTTCGCCTCCCTGACGGACTGGCTGGACGGCTACCTCGCGCGCAAGAAGGGGCTGGTCACGGTCATCGGCCAGCTGCTCGACCCGACCGCCGACAAGCTCCTCATCACCTCGGCCATCATCTGCCTCGTCCAGCTCGGGCGCGTCCCGGCCTGGGCCGCCGTCATCATCATCGGCCGGGAGCTGGCCGTCTCGGGCTTCCGGTCCATCGCCTCCTCCCGGGGCGTGAACATCCCCGCCTCGGGGCTCGGCAAGGCCAAGATGGGGGTCGAATCGTGGGCCGTCGGGGCGCTCATCCTCGGCCCGGCCTACCTCGGCAAATTCTACTTCCTTGCCAATCCGATCGGCCTCTGGCTGGCCATCATCATGGCCCTGACCTCGGCGGCCGAGTATTACGTCCGGTTCGGCCCGCAAGTCCTCTCAAAGCAGCCCTGAGAGCGCGGCCCGCGTCCTCTCCAGCCCGGCCCAGTCCTCCACGTTGTAACAGGCCGGCGGCTTGTCCCAGCCCCGGCCAGCCCGCTTGACGAGCCCGGTCAGGACCTTGCCCGGGCCGAGCTCGACGCAGGCCTCGATGCCAAGCTGCCTCAGGGCGTCCATCGTCTTCGTCCAGAGGACGGACTGGGTGACCTGGCGCTTCAGTGCCTCGCGCGCCTCCGCCGCAGTCCGGATGGGCCGGGCGTCGACGTTGGTGATGACCGGAAACCTGAGGTCGTGGAAGGCGACGGCGTCAAGGTCGGCGGCCAGCCGGGCCGCGGCCGGCGCCATCAGCCGGGAGTGGAACGGGCCGCTCACGGGGAGCATGACCGACCGCGGCGGATTGATCAGGGCGATGGCCTCCTCGACGGCCGCCTTTTCGCCGGAGATGACAGTTTGGTCTTCGCTGTTCCAATTGGCGATGTCGACGACGCCCGAGCGCACCGCCCCGAGCGCCCTGCGGACCTCTTCGCCGGGCACGCCGAGGATCGCGGCCATCGCCCCCCGTCCGGCCGGGACGGCCTCCTGCATATAGCCGCCCCTCTTGTGGACGAGGACAACGGCGTCCTCGAAGCCGAGGGCGCCGGCCTCGACCATGGCGCAGTACTCGCCGAGGCTGTGGCCGGCGGCCACGGCTGGCTCGAGGCCGAGGAGGCGCGCCGCGACGACGCCGGCGACGAGGAGGGCGGGCTGGGCGTTCGCCGTCAGCCGGAGCTCGGGCTCGGGACCCTCGAACGAGATCCGGGAGATGGGATAGCCGAGGGCCCCATCCGCTGTCGCGTAGAGCTCGCGGGCGAGCGGCGAGCGCTGGTGGAAATCACGTCCCATCCCAACGGCTTGCGACCCCTGTCCGGGGAAAAGAAAAGCGATCCGGCTCATGCGGCGGCCTCCTGGCGGCTATTTCAGGCAGTCTTCAGGCAGTCCCGGTTGACCCGGACGTCGGACTGCGCCCGGATCGTCCGGATCCAATCGGCGATCTTGGCCGCCTTGAGCTCGGCCCGGAGCCGCGTCTCGAGGGCGGCCCGGACGCTCTCCAGGGGGGCCGGCTCGAGGCCCTTGGCCCTCTCCTCCGGGACATAGACGTCCCGATAATACGTCTCGACGTCGCCGCGCGAGACCAGGACAGGGGCGGCGAACCGCGCCGAGACGACGCGCTCGAAGCGCAGCCGCTCCTCGAGGTAGGGGCGAAGGTCGGCCTCCCGGAGCCCCAACTTGCGGAGCTTGGCCTCGTAGGCCTCCGGACCGAGCTTGGCCCGGAGGTCCGCCAGGGCCGGGCCGGCGTCGTCCGCCTCTCCCCTCCCGGGTTCGCGGGCCATGGCCAGGACGAGCTTCTGCCCGATGAGCGAGTCGAGCACGGCGAGCGTCTGGTCCCCGGCCGCGGCCGGGGCGGTCCGGCCGAAGAGTCCGAACTCCTGGGCGATGCGGAGGTCGGTCAGGGTGATGGGCTGGCCGCCGACGACCGCGACCAGGCAGTCCACCGTCTGGGCGCGGCCGGCGCCGGCGGCGGCGAGCCCGGCGAGAGCGAGGAGGGCGACGGTCTTTTTCATGGCGTTAGAACATGTTCCCGATAGTGACGAAAAAATAGGCCGTTTTCCGCCGCGTCTGGGGCGGGACGAGGTTCGCCGCAGGCGTCCGGACGTTCCAGGCGAGCTCGAAGCGGACCGGGCCGAGGGGCGTTTTGTAGCGGATCCCGAATCCGCACGCGTCCTCCAGGTCCTGGACCCGGATGGACGAGATGGACGGGAAAACGTTGCCGATGTCGAAGAACACCCCGCCCGAAAGATTCTTGAACGCCGGAAGGATCGGGAAGCGGACCTCGGCGTTGAGGAGGAAGAGGGCGCGGCCGCCGTCGGGATATCCTGTCACGGGGTCCTTCGGGCCGAGGTAATCGAACGACTCGCCGCGGAAAGAGTTGCTGCCGCCGGCGAAGAACCGCTCGGGGACGGCGATCTGGCCCCGGGCCAGGCCGAGGCGGGCCAGGAGGCTAAAGCCGACCTGCGGGACCACGGGCCTGAAATACTGGAACTTGAAGAAGGTCTTCCAGTAGTCCGACTCCGTGCCGAAGAGCGGCTTCGCGAGCTGGGTCACCGCGCTCACGAAGTACCCCTTCTCCGGATTGAGGGCGTCATCTCGCTTGTCCAGGGCCACGCTGACCGAGGCCAGGGTCGTGGAATAATGTTGAAGACGGACGTCGATCTCGGATTCGGGGATCTGGAGGCCCGAGAGGTCCGTGCGGCTCCAACTGAGCGTCCCGATCAGGAAGAGGTGGGGAACGAGCTGCCGGGAGAGGTTGAAACTGGCGCCGCTGCGCTCGAACGTGAAGCTGGTCCGGTCCTCCTTCTCCCTCCAGCCGAGAAGAGACGGCCGGACGGCCGCGCCGAAGAGATAAGGCTGGCTCCATGAGACGATGGCCCGGCGCTCGACGTCGCTGTACTGGCCGACGAAGCTCATCTGGGCGGCCAGGCCGAAGACGTTGTTCCGGATGTACTCGCCCGTCGCGCTCGGCCTGAACTGGACCTGCTCGGAGGAGGGGATGGCGTCGCGCGACTCGAAGCCGAGGCCGAGCCCGGCGTAGTTCGCCTCGCCCTCCTGGACCTTGACGACAAGGTTCTCCTGGCCCGGGTCGGTCTGGATCTCCTCCAGCCGGACCTCGGAAAAGACGCCCAGCCGCTCCAGGCGCCGTTTGCTGTCCTGGATGAGGGAGAAGTCCGCCGGCCCTCCCTTCCGGACCCGGATCTCCTTGTTGATGACGCTCGGGCGGGTCAGGCGGTTGCCGGCGATGAGGATGTTCCGCACGGCGACGGGCGTGCCTTCGTCGATCTCGAAGGTCACGGCGCAGGCGTTCGCCTCGACCGGCTCGGCCCGGGCCGCGACCTTAGTGCCGCGGATGCCGTGATTCAGGTAGTAGGTCTCGATGATGCCCGCGTCGCGCTGGACGTTGGGCGGGAAGTATGGCCCGCCCCGGACGCTCACGAGCTCCCGCAGCACGGCCTCGGGGGCGAACAGGTGCATGCCCGAGAGGGTGATCGATGCGACCGTCCGGCGGGCCCCCTCTTCGACCTTCAGGATGGCCTCGACGCCGCGGCGGGAGCGGGGCAGGGCGAGCTCCGCGCGGGCGTCAGGAAAGCCGTTGACCCGGTAGAAATACTCGATCTCGCCGGGCAGGGCGAAGAGGCGGTCGTAGCTCAGGAGGGAAAAGAAGAGCGTCCGCTCGGTGACGAGAAGCTCATCCCTGAGCTTCTGGGCGCTGAACGACTTCACCCCCTCGAAGGACACCTTCTCGATAGAGTGCTTCCGGCCGGCGTCGACGTCGTAGACGACCCGCAGCTCGCTCTCCGTCCGCTCGATGCGGCTCTTCACCGTCGCGTAGACGTAGCCCTTCTTCCGGACGTAGCCGAGGACCCGGACCTCGCCCTCGGCCAGGCCCCACTCCTCGAAGATCCGCTCCTCCCAGATCGGCGCGAGCAGGCTTGACGGCACCTTGAAGCCGTTGACGACGATGGCGATCTTCTCCCGCGGCTGGACCTCGAGGACGAGGGCCACGGTCCCGGCCGCGTCGTCGAAGCGCTCGGAGCCGAGCTGGATCTCCGCCCGCCGGTAGCCGAGGGAGGCGTAGTACGCGGCGAGGGCCTGGATGTCCCGCTCGAGCAGGGCCGGGACGTAGAGCTGGGCCCGCCGACTCTTCATCCGCCTGAAAAGGTTGCCCTTGGCGACACCGACCGGTCCCTGGATCTCGAGAGAGGCGATGCGGTACCTCTTCCAGCCGGAGACCAGGAAGACGACGTCCGCCAGCGGCTCGGCCGGGTCCCGCCGCACCGAGGGCGTGACGTCCGCATTGAAATAGCCCTGGCGCCTGAGCGCGTCATGGAGCTCCTCGACCGCCTTCGGCAGGCGCTCCTCGGACAGGACGTTCCCCGGCCGCAGGGACTCAATGGCCTCCCGCAGGCGCGAGGCGCGCAGCCGGACCCCTTCGAAGCGGATGCGGCGGACGGTGATGTTGCGGACGAGGTCAAAGACAATCTCGACTCTCTCCCCGCCGCTCCGCGTGACCCGGACGTCGGAGAACAGGCCCGTCTGGTAGACCTGTTTGACGACACGGTCGATGGCCAGCGGCGAGTAGGCGTCGCCGGGCTTGAACGGGATGAGCTCGGCCATCGGACCCCGCGCCGGACGGCCGTCGACCTGGACGGCGACCCGGGCAAGGACGGGGCCGGCCGCTTCCTGGGCGGCGGCGCAGGGCGCCGCGGCCAGGGCGGTGACAAGGGCGAGGAGCGCCATGGTGGCGACAATGGCGGCGGGCGCGACCTCTCTCCGGGCCATGTCAGAACCTCTTCCGGAACCTGAGGTCGAAGCTGACCCGGCCGAGCTCGTTGCGCACGCCCACGAGCGAGAAGTCGTTGCTGATGTCCCATTCCATCCGGTAGATCTCCTCGCGCTGTGTCGCCAGGTTCGTCGAGTAGATGAAGATGAGGTTCCGCGAGAGCTTCTTGCCCAGCGTCAGGCGGGCCGTCATTTCGGCCGAGGTCCCGATGACGAACGGGTCGATCCGGAAGCGGTCCAGCGTGAACAGTCCCTCGGCCCGCTTCTTGGCCTGGTCGGCGATCTGGAACGAGAGGAGCGAGGCCGTGCTCAGCTGGTTGCTCCGCTCCGGGTCATAGGCATAGGTCTGCTTGAAGGCCTCGCCCAGGGCGAGGAGGGCCAGGACGTCCTCCGGCGGCATGGGCGGCGACGAGCTGAACTCGGGCTTCAGCCGGCCGGCCGGCCCGCTGAGGATCATGGTCACGCGGTAGTCCTTGACGTAGGTCTCGGCCCTAATCTCGACGTACGGCTCGGCGCTCGCCGGGTTGATAAAGCTCAGCCGGCCCTTGAGGACGCGGAAGTTCTGGTCCTGGAAATCGATGTTCCCCTTGAGGAGCTCGATGTCGCCGAGGAGGACGGGGTCGTCGACCTCCCCGGTCACGGAGAGGTCGAAGCGGCCGGCGACCCGGCCGACGGAATTCTCCATCAGGGCGTTCTCCGGGGCCCGCAGGCGGAGGTTCAGGGAGAGGTTGTCGAAGAAGCCGGGCTCCCGGCTCGACGGCGAAGGGGCCTGGGAGGAGAAGGCGAACCCCTCGTAGAGTTCGCGGCGCCAGGTCAGACGCTTGAAGAGGAAGTCCCCGTCGAGGACGAACTGCCGGCCGTCCTTGAGCAGGCGCGCGGTGGCGTCGACGAGGGCCCGCGTCCGCTCGAGGGGGGCGACGAGCATGTCTTTGCCTTCCATGGTCACGTCGATCGTCTCTACGCCCGAGGGGCCCAGGCCGACCTCGCCCGAGCCCTTCACGTCGCCGCCGCCGAGCTTGGCCTTGACCTCGGTGATGGTGATCCGCCGGTCGTCGATGCGGGCCGCGCCCGAGTAGTCCGTCAGGGCGTGGGCGAAGCGCGGGAAGGGCATGAGCGGGCCCTGGATGGAGACCGAGCCCGCGACGTGCGGCGAGTCGCGCGGCCCGCTCATCCCGGCCGTGAAGTCCAGCCGCCCCTTGGCCCCCGTCCACGGCAGGAGGAGGTCGAGGTTCGTCCAGTATCCCTGGAGGCGGCCGACCAGCGTGTCGCCCGGGACGGCGAAGCGGAGCCGCCCCTGGACCTCGTTCGCCCCCGGCGCGAAGGCGCTCCGGACCTCGAGGGCCAGCTCGTCCTTGGCGTAATCCACGCTGAACTCGCCGGAGGCCTGGGTCTTTTGGATGGGCGGGAGGACGAAATCCTTGATCGAGAAGCGGCCGCCGAGCTTGTCCTTGCCGAAAACGCCCTTTCCCGCGACGTCCAGGTCGAGGAGGCCGGAGACGCCCGGGGCAAGCGCGGCGACATCGACGTTCTGGGCGCTCAGCTCGGCGTCGAACTCCCGGCTGACGAGTCCGGCCAGGACCCGGCCCCGGACGCGCCCCCCGTAGAGGCCGAACCCGATCTCGGGAAAGGAGAGGACGCCGTCCTTCCACTCGAGGCGTCCCGAGACGTCCTTGAACGTCTGTCCGTAGCCGCGCAGTTCGGGACCGGCGAACGTCCCGCGGACCTCCTCGCTCTTGGGCGTTTCGACGACGTCGAACTGCCCGGAGGCCCGGCCCCCGAGGGCGACCGGGATCTCGAGGGAAGCGAAGACCCGGGCGACGTCGCCTTCGGCATTGCGGATGGAGGCCTCCGTCCGCGCCGGGCCGGCCTTGACCCCGACCTCCGCCTTGAGGCCGGGGTCGTCGACGCGGAACTGGCCCTGGAACTCATCGCCGACGATGACGGCCTCGCCCTCGGTGAAGGCGGCGTTGAAAAGGGCGAAGCCGGCCGGCTGGAAGGTGCCCTTGATGTCCACCCTCGGGTCGTCCGCCCGGCCCGTCAGCCGGACGTCGGCGAACCCGGCCCCGCGGATCTCGGGAAAGTCGAAGGGCTGGGCGAGGGCGAGGGAGACGAATTCCCGGGCCTGCTTGAGGTCGGTGACAGAGCCGCGGATCTCGGTGTCGATGCCGCCATGGATGCGCAGGGCGGCGCGCGCCTCGAGCCGGGCAAAGGGCGACTCGAGGTCGCGCGTCGACATCTCCAGGTCTTGCGTTCCGAAATCGACGCGGACGTCGACGGCGCCGCGGAAGCCGAAGCGGCCGCCCTCGCGGATGAGCCGCTCGTCCCGGAACTCGGCCCGAGCCCGCAGCCTCCCGTTCTCCAGGGAGAACGTCCCCCAGGCCGGCGAGAGGACCGGCCAGGCGATGCCGACCTCGCTCATGACCGGGTCCAGATAAGCTTCCTTGACCTCCCCCTCGACCCGGCCGCCGCTGAAGGCGATGGAGACCGACTCTCCGGGCCGCGCCGGCTTCTGGACGTCGAGGTCCACCCGCCCGCCGGGCCCGGGGCCGATCTCCAGGCGCCCGCGGACCCGGCCCATCGGGACGCCGCTCAGGACGAGCCCGTCGGCGTCGAGGTCGGCGCCGAACGACAGGCGGCCGCCCTTGCGCAGGAGCTTGCCCTGCCCCCCGGCTCTGCCCTTCCACCGGAAGGGCAGGTCGAGGAGCGCCGCCACGTCGGACATTTCCGCCTCGAACCGCGTGTCGAGGTCGATCTCCGGGTCCTGAAGGTCCGTGACCCGCCCCTCCGCTTTCAGGACGGCGTGCGGGCCCTCGAGCGTAAGACGCTGGACCCTGACCTCGGCCCCGCGGCCGGAGAGCGCGACGTCGAGGCGGCCGCCGAGGGTGAGGTTCTCCGGCTGCGCCGTGAACGTGCTCGTCGCGGCGGTCGCCTTGACGGCGTAGTCGCCGCGGCCCTGGGTGAAAAGGACCTTCAATCCCCGGGCCTCGAAGGAGTCCCCGCCGCTCTCGTAGGTCAGCGTTCCGTCCGCGACGAGCCCCCTCAGGATGGTGAAAGGCAGCGAGGCCTGCATCTTCGGCGCCGCGGCCCCGCCCGGGACCGCGCCCCGCCGGATCCGGATGCGGGGCCCGTCAATGAAGACGTTGACGGCCTTCTCGTTCCGCAGGAGCGAAAGAAAGGGGATCTCGATCCGCACCCGCCGGGCCTCGAAGGCGCGCGGTTCGGCCAGCGAGGTCACGCCGTCGACGACGATCGACGGCGGGAAGTAGCTCAGCCGGAGGCCGTCGTAGCGAAACGCCTTGCGGACCTCTCGGCCGATCTGTCCCAGGAGGACGTTCTTCCCCACGACGACGCTGCCGGCGAGGAGAAAGAGGACGGCGGCCGTGACCAGAGACCTCCGGATCCGCTTGGCAAGGGTCTGGGCGTGTCCGTGGAGCCGGAAGTGGAGACGGATTCTCACGCCTTGACCTTCCTCCAATCGGCCAGGAAGCGCTCGACGCCCGCGTCCGTGAGCGGGTGGCGGAGGAGCTTGGTCATGACCGCGAAGGGGATCGTGGCGATGTCGGCGCCGAGCCGGGCCGCCTCGACGACGTGGCGCGGGTGCCGGACGCTGGCCACGATGACCTCGGTCTCGAGGCGGTAGTTTTCGAAGATGGTGACAATCTCCTCGATGAGGGCCATGCCGTCCTCGGAGGCGTCGTCGAGCCGGCCGATGAACGGGCTGACGAAGCGCGCCCCGGCCTTGGCCGCGAGGAGGGCCTGGCTGGCCGAGAAGACGAGGGTCATGTTGACGCCGATGCCTTCGCCGGCCAGGAGCTTGGTCGCCTTCAGCCCCTCCACTCCGACGGGGATCTTGACGACGACGTTCGGAGCCAGGGCGGCCAGCCGGCGGGCCTCCGGCACGATCTCCTCGGCCCTGGTCGCGACCGCCTCGGCGCTGACCGGGCCGGGGCAGACGCGGCAGATCTCTCGGACGAGGTCCTCGAACTTCCCGCTTTCCTTGGAGACCAGGGTCGGGTTCGTCGTCACGCCGTCGAGGATGCCCCAGCTTGCGACCTCGCGGATTTCGTCGAGATTGGCCGTGTCGAGGAAGAATTTCATGACGCCTCCTTGTCGCGCCCGGACCGGACGCAGGTGTTCGAGAGGACCCCGATGCCGTCGACCTGGACGTCCACGCGGTCCCCGGGGACCATGGGGCCGACGCCCGCCGGGGTTCCCGTGGCGATGATGTCGCCGGGCAGGAGGGTCATGACCCGCGAGACGAAGCGGACGAGGAACGGCACCGGGAAGATGAGGTTCGAGGTCGCCCCGGACTGGACGAGCTTGCCGTTGAGGAACGTCTTGAGGTGGAGCCGGCCCGGGTCGAGGCCGGTGGCCAGGCAGGGGCCGGCCGCGGCGAACGTGTCGAAGGACTTGGCCCGGGTGAACTGGACGTCCTTCATCTGCAGGTCGCGGGCCGTGACGTCGTTGAAGCAGGTGTAGCCCAGGATGTGGCCGTCGACCGGGTCGTCGTCCCGCAGGAGATGCGTCCTCTTGCGGATGACGACGGCCAGCTCACCCTCGTAGTCGACCCGCGCCGACATCCCGGGGTATTCGACGGCCGCCATCGGCCCGATGAGGGCCGTGGCCGGCTTGAGGAAGATGAGGGGCTCGGCCGGCACGGCGTTGCCCATCTCCTGGGCGTGCTCGCGGTAGTTCCGGCCGATGCCGACGATCTTGGTCGGCACGACCGGGGGCAGGAGCCGGACCTCGCTCATCGGGATCGCGCTGTCCCCAATCGTGAAGTCTCTGAAGATGGACCCCTTGACCGGGAAGAGGAACTCCTCCTTGAGGACCCCGTGCAGGACCCTCTTCCTGTAGCGGAACCGGTAGATCTTCATCCCTCGGCGCCTTTCAGCCCAATGGGCCCGGTCTCGGTCCGGGGGCTCTCGTTGCCGCTCGCGTCGGCGGCGCTGACGGCGTAGACGTAGGTCGCGCCCTTGACCGCCGTCGTGTCCGTGAAGGCGTTCGCCCGGAGGAGCGGGCCGGGGTTCAGCGGGACGAATTCCGAGCCGCCCGCCTCCCGCCGCCAAACCCGGTAGCCGGCGAGGTCCGCCTCCCGGCCGGCCGTCCAGCTCAGCGAGATGACGCCGGCTCCGGACAGGGCGACAAGGCCCGACGGCGGGGCCGGCGGGAAGGTGTCCCGCGGCGCGACGCGGCGCGGCGCGGAAGCGTCGCTCTCGACGGCCGGCCCGGCACCCGGGGCGACGGCGCGGACGGTGTAATCATAGGCGGCGCCGAAGCGGAAATCCCGGTCGTCGAAGACGGGCCCCGCGACAGGCTCGGGCGTCAGCTTCACCGGGGCGGCCCCGCCCTCGGCCCGCCAGACCGTGTACCCGGCGACCGCGGCCGGCGCCGAGCCGTCGATGTTCGCCGCCGGGGCCTCCCAGCGGACCTCGATGCGGTCGGCGAAGACCTCGGCCTGCCGGATCTCCGGCGGCCGCGGGCAGGCCCTGACCTCGACGGGGACGGCGGGGCAGAGCTCCGAAGCCCGGCCCTTCTCGTCGAGGACCCGGACGGAGAAGGCCAGGCGCGCCGGCCGGAAGCCGTCGCCGGGGAGGGGGCAGACGGCGGATACGCCGGCGCCCGTCTCCGCCGGCCGCAGGTCCGGCGCCGGCACGCGGCGGCCGAGACGGGCCCGGGCCGCGAAGTCCCGCGCCGCGACGGGGGGGCCCGCGCTTCCGGCGCCGAGGTCGAGGACCCAGACCTCGACCGCCTGGACGGCCCGGAGGGGGCGGCCGTCGACCGCCCTCGACGGGTTGACCCAGTCCAGGACGACCGAGGCGCCGCGCTGGCGGACGGCCAGGCCGCTCACGGCCGCGGGCCGCGGGCTCGCCGGCGGCCGCAGCGGACCTTTCCGGCCGCAGCCGGAGAGGCAGAGCGCGGCCAGCCCGAGGGCGAGAATTCCTGACGATCTCTTCATCAGAGAATAAAGCGCCGCAAGTCCTGGTCCTTGAGGATGTCCTTCAGCTGGCGCTGGACGTACTCGCGGTCGATCGTGATGGCGGTCTTGCCGATGTCCGGCGCGTCGAAGGAGATGTCCTCCATGACCTTCTCCATGATCGTGTGGAGGCGCCGGGCGCCGATATTCTCCGCCTCGGCGTTGACCTTCTCGGCGACGGCGGCGATCTCGTCGACGGCCTCGGCCGTAAACGAAACCCGGACGTCCTCGGTGGCCATGAGGGCCGTGACCTGCTTGGTCAGGGCGTTCTCGGGCTCGGTCAGAATGCGGACGAAATCGTCCTTGCCGAGGGAGCCGAGCTCCACGCGAATGGGGAAGCGCCCCTGGAGCTCGGGGATAAGGTCCGACGGCTTCGAGACGTGGAAGGCCCCGGCGCCGATGAACAGGATGTGGTCGGTCCGGACGAGGCCGTACCGCGTGTTGACCGTCGTGCCCTCGATGATGGGCAGGAGGTCGCGCTGGACGCCCTCGCGGCTGACGTCGGGGCCGTGGCCCGACTCGCGGCCGGCGATCTTGTCGACCTCGTCGAGGAAAATGATGCCGCCCTGCTCGACCCGCTCGATGGCCAGCCGGGAGACGAGGTCCATGTCGAGGAGCCGCCGCTCCTCCTCTTCGAGGAGGATGTCGCGGGCCTCCCGGACCTTGACCTTGCGCCTCTTGGACCGGCCGCCGAGGAAGCCGGGGATGAGCTCCTGGATCTGGAAGCCGATCTCCTCGACGCCGGCGTTGGAGAAGATCTCCATGGGCGGCATGGACTTGTCCTTGACCTCGATCTCGACCGGCCGGTCCTCGAGGAGCCCGTCCCGGAGCTGCTGGCGGAGCTTCTCCCGGGTCTCGGCGAAGCGCTCGGTCTCCCCCGCCTCGCCGGCCGCGGCCTCCGGAGCCCGGAGCGGCGGCAGGAGGAGGTCGAGGAGGCGCTCCTCGACGTTCCGCAGGGCCTTCTCCTCGATCTCCGCGATCTTCTCCTGCTTGACCATGTCCACGGACATCCGGACGAGGTCGCGGATCATCGATTCGACGTCGCGCCCCACGTAGCCGACCTCGGTGAACTTGCTGGCCTCGATCTTGAGGAAGGGCGAGGAGGTCAGCTTGGCCAGCCGCCGCGAGATCTCGGTCTTGCCGACGCCCGTCGGGCCGATCATGAGGATATTCTTCGGGGCGATCTCGTCGGCCAGTTCGGCCGGGAGCTTCCGGCGGCGGAACCTGTTCCGGAGGGCGATGGCGACGGCCTTCTTGGCCGCGCGTTGGCCGATGATGTACTTGTCGAGCTCGGCCACGATCTCGCGGGGAGTCAGCTCGACGTCGGGACGGCGGACGGCCGCTCCCTCGAAGGTCTCGGGCAGCGGGATGGCCATTCAGAGCTCCTCGACCGTGATCTGCTGGTTCGTGTAGACGCAGATCTCCGCGCTGATCTTGAGGGCCTCGATGGCGATGTCGCGGGCGCCGAGGGCCGTATGCCGGATGAGGGCCCGGGCCGCGGCCAGGGCGAACGGCCCGCCCGAGCCGATGGCGATGATGCCGTCGTCGGGCTCGATGACGTCCCCGGTGCCGGAGATGAGGAAGGTCGATTCCTTGTCGGCGACGACGAGCAGGGCGTCGAGCTGCCGCAGGGACTTCTCCAGGCGCCAGTCCTTGGCCAGCTCGATAGCCGCCCGGGACAGGTTGCCGCGATACTCCTCGAGCTTGGCCTCGAAGCGGGCGAAGAGGGCGAAGGCGTCCGAGGTGGCCCCGGCGAACCCGGCCAGGACGCCCCCCTTGTGGAGGCGCCGGATCTTCTGGGCCGTGGCCTTGAGAACGGTCTGGCCCATGGTCACCTGGCCGTCGGCGGCCATAGCGACTTTCCCCTGGTGGCGGACACAGACGACGGTCGTCGATCGGATCATCGCATCTCCTCCGGAGCCGCTTTCATCATAATGGATGGGACGCCTTAAGTAAAGAAGGGACTGCCCCCCAAGGGGACTGGCCCCCTTTTTATCCAGATATTCCCCAGAAGCGCGGCTTCGAGTCACTCTGGCGCGCTTCTGATGGTCGTTCGCAGGGCTTCGCTCCCTGCCGGAGGGGCCCCGGCCGTCCGGTTTGACCTCCGGGGGAGGGATGCATTAAGATACGGCCGCAAGACATCCGGAACGCGGAGGGAGTGGCCCATGTCGTCCCTGGCCCTGGTGGTGATGGCGGCGGGCGTCGGCAGCCGCTACGGCGGGCTGAAGCAGATGGAAGGCTTCGGCCCGGGCGGCGAGGCCGTCCTCGAGTACTCGGTCTATGACGCCCTGAGGGCAGGGTACGACAAGGTCGTTTTTGTCATCCGCCGGGATTTCGAGGACCTCTTCCGGGAGCGGGTCGGCCGCAAGGTCGAGCGGGCGGCCGAGACCGCCTACGTCTTCCAGTCGCTCGACCAGGTCCCGGCCGGCTTCTCCGTTCCGGCGTGCCGGGTCAAGCCCTGGGGGACGGGCCAGGCCGTCCTCATCTGCCGGGACGCCGTCCGGACGCCCTTCTCGGTCATCAACGCCGACGATTTCTACGGGCGGACGGCGTTCGAGCTCATGGCCGCCGAGCTCAGGCGCCCAAAGCCCAACGACGGCCTCCCCCATTACGCGATGCTGGGATACCGGCTGGAGAATACCCTCTCGGAGCATGGCCACGTCGCCCGCGGGCTCTGCGAGTCCACCCCGGACGGCGACCTCCTCAGCATCCGTGAGCTGCTTAAGGTCCAGAGGTTCGACAACGGCATCAAGCACACCGAAAATGGCGTCGCCTGGCTTCCCCTCCCGGCCGGGAGCCTGGTGTCCATGAACTTCTGGGGCTTTGAGCCCGATATCTTCATCGAACTGGAAAGACAGTTCCGGGAATTCCTCGCCGCCAACGCCGCCCGCCTGGACAAGGCCGAGTTCCTCATCCCCGAGGCCGTCGGCGTCCTCGTCCGGCGAGGAAGAGCCCGGGTCAGAGTCCTGCCGACCTCGGAGAGCTGGTTCGGCGTCACCTATCCCCAGGATAGGGCCCGGGTCCAGGCGGCCATCCTGGAACAGGTCCGCCAGGGGACCTACCCGGCCGACCTGTGGCCGGCCGCCTGAGGACGACGCCCCCGGAGGAGACCGCGAAAGCCGCTCGCCGCGGCCGACTTCGAGGCCTCGGACCGGGCCCTCCCTGGCCGGCCGCGAAACTCTTCGCGGCCCTGAAGCGTATTCATTATGGATTTGAAAATTCCCGGCTATCTTGATATTGTCTAGGAAGGACGTTCCCTGCCGCCCATGAAGTGCTCTCGCTGCCAGTTCGACAACCCGGCCGAGACCCGGTTCTGCGGTTATTGCGGCCTCGAGCTTCAGGGGACCGGCGCCAAGGGCCGATCCGCCGGGACGATGACCTACCAGACGCCGGCGCGCGGCCTCGAGCGCGGCGCGACCTTCGCCCGGCGCTTCGAGATCATCGAGGAGATCGGCCACGGCGGCATGGGCACGGTCTACAAGGCCTTCGACACGAAGATCCGCGAGGTCGTGGCCCTCAAGGTCCTCAAGCCCGACATCGCCGCGGACCCGGACGTCATCGAGCGCTTCCAGAACGAGATGAAGCTCGCCCGCAAGGTCGCCCACCGGCACGTCTGCCGGATGTACGACCTCAACGAGGAGGGCCTGACCTTCTACCTGTCCATGGAATACGTGCAGGGCGAGGACCTCAAGAGCTTCATCCGCCGCTCGGGCCACCTCACCGAGGCCAAGGCGGTCGCCCTCGGCCGGCAGGTCGCGGACGGTCTGGCCGAGGCCCATCGCCTGGGCGTCGTCCACCGCGACCTCAAGCCCCAGAACGTGATGATCGACCGCGACGGGAACGCCAAGATCATGGACTTCGGCATCGCCCGCTCGCTCCACGGCCGCGGCCTGACGGCCACGGGCGTCATCGTCGGGACTCCGGAGTACATGTCGCCCGAGCAGGCCGAAGCGGCGGACGTCGACCGGCGGAGCGACATCTACTCGCTGGGCGTCATCCTCTTCGAGATGGCCACGGGCCGCGTCCCCTTCGAGGGCGAGACGCCGCTGGCCATCGTCCTCAAGCACCGGGGCGAGCCGGCGCCGGACCCCAAGGAGACGAACGAACAGGTTTCGCCGGAGCTGAGCCGGATCATCCTGAAGTGCCTGGAGAAGGACCCCGACCGGCGCTACCAACACGCCGAGGACATCGTGGCCGACCTCGACCGTCTGGCCGGAGAGCTGCCGACGCCGCGGCCCGTGACGCCGCGGCCGGCGACGGCGCGGCGCAAGCCCGTCACGAACCGCGAGGTCGCCGTCAAGCCCAATCGTATGAAGCTCCTCCTGCCAATCCTGGCGGTGGTGTGGGCCATCGTGGCCGTGATCATCGTGGTTAAGCCCTGGACCTCACGCAAGGCCGCCGACCAACGGTCCCCGTCCGTCCGGCCGGGCGTCAGCCAGCCCGGCGGGGTCCGCGGTTCGGAATACGCCCGGACTCCCCTCTCGGGCGAGCCCGCTCCGTCCGGCGCGCCCGGGTCCGGCGCCGCAGGAGGGTTGGACCTCTCCAAGGTCATGCCGTTCCTCGCCCCCATCATCGGCGGGGACTCGGCCAAACTCCTCGAGGGCAAGAGCGCCGATGAGCTCGACCGCTTCCTGACGTCCCTCAAGGGCAAGGTCCCCTCTCTCGCCGGCAAGATCGGCGACCTCCAGACCCAGATCCGGGAGGCGCGGCACTTTGAACAGGCGG
Source organism: Terriglobales bacterium (assembly GCA_035543515.1). Lineage (GTDB taxonomy): Bacteria > Acidobacteriota > Aminicenantia > Aminicenantales > Saccharicenantaceae > DATKJS01. The sequence continues at coordinate 32,463 of DATKJS010000067.1, forward strand.
GCAACCCGGACGCCTCGAAGAGGAGCTATACGAAAGGCGACTCCGAGATGCGCAGGCTCCTGACCCTTGTCAACGAAAAGGACAGGGCCGACCGGGCCAAGGCCGAGATGGACGCGGCCAAGAAGAAGGCCGACGAGGCCGCCCGCCGCGCCGGCCCCAATCTGCTCACCTGGATCGCCGGCGAGAAAGAGAAGGACGCGCTCGATAGCTATCAGAAGAACGATTTCGCCGGGGCCCGCATCCTTTACGGCATCCTGGACAAGGTCTACAAGCTGAGCTTGGCCGGGGGGAACGAGGACGAGTGCCTGGCCGCCCTCCAAGGGCTGGTGGGCGCGGCCCGGATCGAGGCCGACGCGGCCCAGGCCCCGGTCAAGCAGTCCTGGCTCTACGGCCGGGCCAAGGAGGAGGAGACGGCGGCGAGGGGTCTCGCCGGCGGCAAGTCCTATCCCGAGGCGGCCGAGCGGTTCATCCTGGCCGCCTTCCTCTACGAAAAAGCCAGGGACGTCGCGCTCGAGAGCGCCCAGGCCGCGGACAAGTGAGCGAAGGGCGGCTGCGGATCCTCTTCGTCTGCTACGGCAACATCTGCCGGAGCCCGATGGCCGCCGGCCTGGCCCGCCTGCGCCTGGGCGGCCGGGCCGAGGTCGCAAGCGCCGGCACCGGCGCCTCCGGGGGACCGGCCGCGGAGGACGCCGTCCTGGTCATGAAGCTCGTCTACAAGGTCGACATCTCGGACCACGAGGCCCGGAGCATCACCGATTACGACCTCGCCTCGTTCGACGAGGTCGTGGCCCTGGACCTCGGCATCTACTCCTATCTCAAGGGGCTGCGCGTCGTCCCGGAGGACAAGCTCTGCGGCTGGGACGTGGACGACCCGCTCGGCCGGGGCTATGACGCGTTCAAGGAAGCGGCGCGGAAGATCGAGCAGCGCCTGGGACAACTCGTCGCCCGCCTGGCCCTCGACGCCTGAGGCTTCGCCCGCCCCTCCCCCTCAACTCATGAGAACGGCGAGGAACCTCGTCGAGGGGAAGTTGTCGAGGACGATCTTGAGCACGGCGAGCATGGGCACGGCCAGGATCATGCCGGGGATGCCCCACATCCAATTGCCGAAGAAGAGGGAGAAGAGGACGAGGAGCGGGCTGAGCCCCAGCCCCTTGCCCAGGAAGCGGGGTTCGACGGCATTGCCCAGGATGAAATTGATGGCCATGAGCAGAACGAGGATGCCGATGGCCGGCCCGAGCGTGCCGAAGTAGAAGACCGAGAAGAGCACGGGCAGGGCCGTGGCGATGACCGAGCCGAGGGTCGGGACGAAGTTCAGCAGGAAGGTCAGCACGCCGAAAACGACGGCGAAGGGGAGGCCGAAGAGGGCCAGGACGAGGGTCGTCAGGGCCCCCGTGGCCAGGCAGACGAGGGTGTGGACGGCGAAGTACCTCTGAACCTGCTTGTCGATGCGCCACACGGCGTGGCCGATCGTCTTCGCCCGGTCCTCGGAGAAGGCCTGGGCGATCTTCTTCTCCATCCGCCCCCGGCCGGCCAGGATAAAGGTCAGGAAGAGGAAGACGAGCATGAGCTCGGAGATGAAGGAGACGAACGGGCCGAGCGCCGACATGATGAGGTTGCCCACCTTCTCCGCGTTCAGGCCGTTGATCCAGCCCACGACCTCGGCCTTCAGCTTCGGGTTGGTCACGTGCCGGTCGACGCCCTCGAGGAACGAACGCATCATCTCGTTGTAGGAGGGAAGCTCCGAGGCCAGCGACTTGCCGCTCGAATAGAAGAGGACGCCGATGAGGAGCAGGACGACGATGGTCAGGACGATCAGGCCGACCAGGGCCACGGGCTTCGGGATCTTCTTCCGGACAAGAAAATCGAGCACGGGCGTCAGCGCGAACGACAGGAAGAGCGCCAGGCAGAAGGGGACGAGGACCGGCCTGGCCAGCTTGGCGAAGACCCCGGCGATGAAGACGACGACGGCGGCGACGCCGAACTTGAGGAACCTGCTGTCGTCCACGCCGGGCCTCCCGCCCCTCATCATACCCGAAACGCCGGAAAAAGGGAACGGGGGCGGCCGTCGCCGGCGGCAGGATCCGATGTAGGCGCGGTCCCTTCAGGCTGAGCCGTCAGGACGCAAGCTGTTCGTAAAAATCGTTGCCCTTGTCGTCGACGATGACGAAGGCCGGGAAGTCCCTGACCGTGATCTTGAAGATGGCCTCCATCCCGAGCTCGGGGTAGGCCAGGACCTCCTGGCTGGTGATGCAGTCCTTGGCCAGCCGGGCCGCGGGTCCGCCGATCGAGCCGAGATAGAATCCGCCGTTCGTCCGGCAGGACTCCGTGACGCCCTTCGACCGGTTGCCCTTGGCCAGCATGACCAGTGACGCCCCCCTCTGCTGGAAGAGCGGCACGTAGTCGTCCATGCGGCCGGCGGTCGTCGGCCCGAACGACCCCGAGGCCATCCCGGGCGGGGTCTTGGCGGGGCCGGCGTAATAGATGATGTGGTCCCGGAAATAGGCCGGAAGGTCCTCGCCCCGTTCCAAACGCTCCTTGAGCTTGGCGTGGGCGATGTCGCGAGCGACGACGATCGGGCCGGTGAGCGAAAGCCTGGTGGCCACAGGGTAGCGGCCGAGGAGGGCACGGATGTCCTTCATCGGCCGGTTGAGGTCCACGGCCACGGCCGGGGCCTCGGTCCCGTAGGGCTCGGGCAGGAACCTGGCGGGGTCCTTTTCCAGGCGCTCGATGAAGATCCCGTCGCGGGTGATCTTCGCCTTGACGTTCCGGTCGGCGTTGCAGCTCACGCCGAGGCCGATCGGACAGGAAGCGCCGTGGCGCGGCAGCCGGACGACGCGGACGTCGAGGCAGAAGTGCTTCCCGCCGAACTGGGCGCCGAGGCCGATCGTCCGGGAGATCCCGAGGAGCTGTCTCTCGAGACCGAGGTCGCGGAAGGCGTGGCCGTCCGGCCCCCCCGTCGTGGGCAGGCCGTCCAGGTCACGGGCGGAGGCCAGCTTCACCGTCTTCAGGACGAGCTCGGCCGACGTGCCTCCGACGACGACCGCGAGGTGGTATGGCGGGCAGGCGGCTGTCCCGATGGCCCGGATTTTGGCCGTGAGGAACTTCGTCAGCGCCTCGGGATTGAGGACGGCCTTGGTCTCCTGGAAAAGGTAGGTCTTATTGGCCGACCCGCCGCCCTTGGCGACGAAAAGGAATTTGTATTCATCTCCGTCCACGGCCGAGATGTCGACCTGGGCGGGCAGGTTCGTCCCCGTGTTCCTTTCCTCATACATCGTCAGCGGGGCGTTTTGGGAGTACCGAAAATAGTTCCGGGTGTACGCGTTGAAGACCCCCCGCGAGAGGGCCTCTTCGTCGCCGCCCCCGGTCCAGACGCACTGGCCCTTCTTGGCGTTGATGATGGCCGTACCCGTGTCCTGGCACATGGGGAGCAGCCCGTCGGCGGAGATGACGGCGTTCTTCAGGAGCTCCAGGGCGACGTAGCGATCGTTGGCCGAGCTTTCGGGGTCTTTCAGGATCGCGGCCAGCTGTTCCAGATGGGACGGGCGGAGCAGGAAGGCCGCGTCGTGGAAGGCGCGCTCGGCGAGGACCGTCAGGGCCTGGGGCTCGACTTTGAGGATGGGCTGGCCGGCGAACTCGCCGGCCGCGACGCCGTCGCGGCTGACGCGCTCGTACTCGGCCGTGTCCTGTCCCTGGGAAAAGAGGGGCGTGAAGGCGAAGTCCGGCATGATGATCCCTCCGTCGGGGGCGGCCGCAGCCCGCGCCCTCAGCACCGCCTGGGCTTGATCTGGATCGCGGCCAGCCCCGGCTTCTTCTCGCACTCCTTGGCGAAATCCTGCTCGCGCTGCGAGTTGACGTAGTCGGGCGACTGGAACCGGTAGGCGAAGCGGGTGTGCTCGTCGTACTTCCCCTCGAGGATGGCGATGACGTCCTCGATGTTGACCCGCTCCTCGTCGGTCGGGATGACGAAGACCTTGACCTTGGAGTCCGCGGCCGAGATCTCGGTCTCGGCGTTGCGGGTCTTGGCCAGCTTGTTCTTGGCCTTGTCGAGCTTGATGCCCAGGAACTCCAGGCCCTCGAGCGATTTCTCGCGGATGAGGTCGGACATCTCGCCGACGCCGGCGGTGAAGACGATGGCGTCCGCGCCGCCGATGGCCGCCGAGTAGGCGCCGATGTACTTCTTGATCCGGTAGGACTCGACCTCGATGGCCAGCTTGGCCCGGGCGTCTCCGGCCTCGGCCGCCTGCTGGACGTCGCGCCGGTCTGTGTACTTGCCGGTGATGCCGAGCAGGCCCGATTTCTTGTTGAGGATGTCGCTCATCTTGCCTGGGGGGATCCCCTCCTTCTCCATGACCATGAGGTCGATGGCCGCGTCGTGGTCGCCGGCCCGCGTCCCCATGACCAGACCCTCAAGGGGGGTCAGGCCCATGCTCGTGTCGAAGGAGACGCCGTTCTTGATGGCGTTGGCCGAGACGCCGTTGCCGATGTGAAGGCAGACGAGGTTGCACTTGAACGGGTCCTTGCCGAGGAGCAGGGCGGCCCGCTTGGCGACGTAGAGGAACGAGGTCCCGTGGAAGCCGTAGCGGCGGACACCGTACTTCTCGTACCACTCGTAGGGCAGGGCGTATATATAGGAGCTCGGCGGCATGGTCTGGTGCCAGGCCGTGTCCATGATGGCGACGTGGGGGATCGACGGCAGGACGTCCATGGCCGCCTCGATGCCCAGGACGTTGGGCGGGTTGTGGAGGGGGGCAAGGCCATAGAGGCTCTTGAAGGTCGCGATCGTCTCCCGGGTGATCTTGACGGACTTGGTGAATTTCTCGCCGCCGTGGACGACCCGGTGGCCGACGGCCGAGATCTTCTTCAGGTCGTCGATGACGCCAATCTTGGGGTCAAGGAGGGTATCGATGATGAGCTTGATGGCCTCCCTGTGGTTGGCGCAGTCGTGGTCGAATTTGATTGGCTCGCGGCCGAGGCCGGCCTGGTTGATGTAGCTCTTGCCGATGCCGACGCGCTCGACGATGCCCGTGGCCAGTGTCTCTCTTTTGTCGTAGTCGTAGAGGCGATACTTGACGGACGAACTCCCGCAATTCAAAGATAGGATGATCATCGGGTTCTCCTTGAAAAAACGAAGCGCTATTTTCCCTCCGAACGCCCTTCCTGTCAAGGGCCGGACCCACGCCCCCCGGGTCCCGGTTGACTCGAATTCCCCCCGGGGCATAAGATATCCGGGAACCGATGAAGATCCACGAGTTCCAGGCCAAGGGGATCCTGGCGCGCTACGGTTTCCGCGTGCCGCGCGGGGAGGTGGCGGCGACGCCGGCCGAGGCCCGGGCGGCGGCCGGGCGGCTTGGCGGGCGCGTCGTCCTCAAAGCCCAGGTCCACGCCGGCGGGCGCGGCCGCGCCGGCGGCGTCCGCGCCGCGGGCTCGCCGGAGGAGGCCGAACGCCTGGCCAAGGAGATGCTCGGCGCGACCCTGGTCACGGCGCAGACGGGGCCCGGCGGGAGGGCCGTCCGCCTCCTGCTCGTCGAGGAGGCCGTCGAAGTCGCCCGCGAGCTCTACCTCGGCATCGCCGTCGACCGCTCCCGCGAGGCCGCGGTCGTCATGGCCTCGGCCGGGGGCGGCGTCGACATCGAGGCCCTCGCCGTCGAAAAGCCGGAGGCGGTGCTCAGGGAATACGTCCATCCCGTCGCCGGCCTCGAGCTCTTCCAGGCCCGGGCCCTGGCCTTCGGCCTCGGCCTCGCGGGGGACGTCCACGGGCGGGCCGTGACGTCCATCCTCGGCCTGGCCGAATGCTTCGCCGCGACCGAGGCCTCGCTCGCCGAGGTCAACCCCCTCGCCGTCACGGCCTCGGGCGACGTCCTGGCCCTCGACGCCAAGATGGAGTTCGACGACAACGCCCTCCCCCGCCATCCGGACATCCTGGCCTTGCGCGACCCCGGCGAGGAGTCGCCGCTCGAGGTCGAGGCCTCGCGCTACGGTCTCAACTACGTCAAACTCGAGGGCGAAATCGGCTGCCTGGTCAACGGGGCGGGCCTGGCCATGGCCACCATGGACCTCATCCGCCTCGAGGGCGGCCGGCCGGCCGACTTCCTGGACATCGGCGGCGGCGTCAAGGAGGAGGCCGTGGGCCGGGCCTTCCGCCTCCTCGTCTCAGACCCCGAGATCAAGGCCGTCCTCATCAACATCTTCGGCGGCATCGTCCGCTGTGACCTCGTCGCCGCGGGCGTCGTCAAGGCGGCCCGGGACGCGGGGACGCGGGTCCCCGTGGTCATCCGGCTCGAAGGGACGAACGCCGAAGAAGGCCGCGCCCTCCTCAGGGACTCGGGGCTGGCCTTCCATCCGGCGGAGGGCATGAAGGAGGCCGCAGCGCTGGCCGTGACCCTGGCCGCGGGAGGGGGGCGCCCGGGGAAGCTATGAGCATCCTCATCGACGAGAGGACGCGGGTCGTCGTCCAGGGCCTGACCGGGACCGAGGGCAGCTTCCACGCCCGGCGCATGGTCGAGTACGGCACGCGCGTCGTGGCCGGGGTCACGCCCGGCAAGGGCGGCAAGAACCACCTCGGCCTGCCCGTCTTCGATACCGTGGCCGCGGTCGTGCGGGCCGAGGGGGTCGATGCGTCGGTCGTCTTCGTCCCGCCGTTCGCCGCCGCCGACGCCATCCTGGAGGCGGCCGCGGCGGGTGTCCGGCTCATCGTCTGCATCACGGAAGGCATCCCGACCCGGGACATGACCAGGGTCAAGGCCCTGCTCAAGGAAACGGGGGCGGCCCTCATCGGGCCGAACACGCCGGGCGTCATCTCGCCCGGCAAGTCTAAAGTCGGCATCATGCCCGGCCCCATCCACCGGCGGGGCCCGGTCGGCATCGTCTCCCGCTCCGGGACGTTGACTTACGAGGCCGTGGAGCAGCTCACACGCGAGGGTTTGGGCCAGTCCACGGCCGTGGGCATGGGCGGCGACCCCGTCGTCGGGCTGAAGTTCGCCGACGTGCTCGAGCTCTTCAAGAAGGACTCGGAGACCGAGGCCGTCCTGCTCATCGGCGAGATCGGCGGCACGGCCGAGGAGGAGGCGGCCGCCTGTATTGCGAGGGGCTTCCCGAAGCCCGTCGTCGCCTTCGTCGCCGGCCGGACCGCGCCGCCCGGCCGGCGGATGGGACACGCCGGCGCCGTCATCGCCGGGGGCCACGGCACGGCCGGGGAAAAGACGGCCGCCCTCCGCGCCGCCGGCGCCCTCGTCGTGGACAGCCCGGCGGGAATCGGGGCCGCCGTCCGCGCCGCCCTAGCGCGGCGGGGCTGAAAAGGCATTGACATCGTTTCCGGCATTTCTGTTAGTTAGGCCGAGATGGCACGAAAGAAGCAGATAGCCGGGCCGGCCGCGAAGGGCGTCGCGTCCGTCGTCTCGCGGCACCACGGTGAGAAGCGGGCCCTCATCCGTTGAGAGCCGGTCCAGGAGTTGAATTCCCCTCCTTTCTTTCTATATACTTCCTTCTCTCGAACCCGCGAAAAAGGAGTCATTTATGGGCAATACTTTCATCCAGGACATCCGCCGCAAGGCCGCGGCGAAGAACCTTCGCGTCGCCTTCCCCGACGCGGAGGACGTGCGGACGCTCAAGGCCGCCCTGGCCCTCAGGGACCAGAAGATCGCCCAGCCCCGGCTCGTCGGGAAACCCGAGGCCATCCTCAAGATCGCCAAGGACAATGGGCTCGCCCTGGACGGCATCCCCGTCATCGACCCGCTCACGGACGGGGCCAAGGCCGATCACGTCAATTTGCTCTTCGAGAAGCGCAAGGCCAAGGGCTGGACGCTTGAACAGGCCGCCGAAGCGGCGAAAACGCCCCTCTATTACGCCGGCCTCCTCCTCGCCACGGACAAGGTCGGGGCCGTCGTCGGCGGCAACATCTCATCGACGGGCGACGTCATCCGGGCCGCCATCCACACCGTCGGCACGGCGCCGGGCATTGCCACGGTCTCGAGCTACTTCATCATGGTCTTCCCGGAGAAGCTCCTTTGCTACGCCGACTGCGCCGTCGTCCCCAACCCGACCGACGCCCAGCTCGCCGACATCGCCGTCACCTCGGCCAAGAACTTCCAGGCCGTGACCGGCGAGGCGCCGCGCGTGGCCATGCTGTCCTTTTCGACCAAGGGGTCGGCCGCGCACGCCGACGTCGATAAGGTCGTCTCGGCCACGAAGCTCGCCAGGGTGAAGGCGCCCGCGCTCCTCCTCGACGGCGAGATGCAGGCCGACGCGGCCCTCGTCGCCTCGGTCGGCGAGCGGAAGTGCAAGGGCAGCCCGGTCGCAGGCCGAGCCAACGTCCTCATCTTCCCGGACCTCGACGCCGGCAATATCGGCTACAAGCTGACCGAGCGGCTGGCCGGGGCCGAGGCCGTCGGGCCGATCGTCCAGGGGCTGAACAAGCCCTACTGCGACCTCAGCCGCGGCTGCTCCCCCGACGACATGGTCAACGTCGCCGCGATATGCAGCCTAATGGCTAGCTAAGCGAGAAGCAGTCTCGAAGCTCCTGAGGGGCAGCCCCCATGGCCAGCTAAGCGAAAGGCAGTCCCGCGCTTAGCGGGGCAGCGTTCATGGCGTAAGCCGTCCGCGGGCAGATCAAGAGGGACAGTCCCGGTCAGAGGGACGGTGCCTCTTTTTTATAGAGGTTGTACTTCTTGACGAAATGGTCGGGCTGGTAGGAGAGCTTGGCCTTGCGCAGGCCGGGCGCCCCGACGTCCTGCTCGCGGTTGATGAAGCGGACGTCAGGCCACTCGCGGCGGACGAACTCGCGGTTGATCCACTGGGCCAGGCCGGGGAAGGCCGCGTTGGCGATCTCGATCTGGACGACGGCCGTGTCGGCGGTGAGGCGCGTGCCGATGGTGAAGGCCTCCACCCGGCCCGCGACGGTGACGACGGCGCCGACGAGAGCGAGGTCCTCGAACAAGGCGAGCGCCTCGAGGATGGCGTCCTTCTCCGCCTTCATGTAGGGGTCGCCATTGCCTTTCTCGTCGAACCACTGAAGGAGCAGCCGGCGGCAGTCGTCGGCGTGCTCGCGCCGGAGGCGCTGGTAATCGTGGGCGAACGAGGACTCGAACTTCCGGATGCGGTTGCGCTTGCCGTCGAACTTCTTGCCGCGGAGCTCGGCCAGGTCCTCCCGGAGGTAGACGTAATCGAAGTTGTCGCGGTCCTCCTCGACGCGGAAGAACGCGCCGTGGGCCCGGACGAACGATTCCGGGACGCGCGACAGGCGCGGGGCGCGCTCGAGGCAGGCCGCAACCGTCTTTTCGACCTCGGCCCCGCCGACGGGCGGAAGGAAGTAGGCCGGCTCGAAGGTCGGCTCGACCAGGATGCAAAGGCTTCCGTCGAGGGTCGTGTAGCGGGGACGCTCCGAATCCTTCCAGATGAGGATGTTGGGAAAGTTCAGCTCGCAGACCTCCGGCGGATGGGCGTCGAGGAAGCCGTCGATGACGCCGCGGTCCTCGGGGCCGACGGGCTTGAGGTCGGGATACCGGGGAGGGTTCATGATGCCTTTCTCAGGAGGACGGTGCATCGCGTTCGGTCGCAACCGTCGCACCAGGACGTCTTTCGCCTGTCGATGAAGGTCCGCGGCGCGCCGGCCGCCCGCTCAAACCCGATGGCCTCGAAGAAGCCGGGGATGACGGTGGCCAGGTGGACCGTGCCCGGCGCCTCGGCGAGGAGGGCCCGGACGAGGGCCTTGGCGACGCCGCGGCCGCGCCAGGACGGAGCGACTCCCAGGGCGCAGAGCTCGTGGCAATCGGGGTGCTCCTTCAGGGCGACGACGCCGACGACCCGGCCGTCCTTTTCGTCCTCCGCCACCCAGAGGCGGTCCCCTTCCATGCCGGGGTAGGCCAGGCCGAGGGACCCGGCCAGGCCGACGGCCGCGGGGATGTCCTTCTCTCCGGCGTTTCGGACGCGCATTTCGCCCATTATACCACGCCGGCGCGCGGCCCCGAAGGCGCCCCGGCTTCGTCTTGACATGGCCCCTTTCGGGCGGTAATATCCTCTTCTTCCCAGGCCGACCATGCTGTTGTTGATCGTCAATCCGGGCTCGACGTCGACCAAGATCGCCGTGTACGAGGACGAGCGCGAGGTCCTGTCCGAGAACATCTCCCACTCCGCCGAAGAGCTGGCGCCCTTCCCCAAGATCGTGGACCAGAAGGGCTTCCGGAAGGACATCATCCTCAAGGCCCTCGAAAAGAAGGACATCAAGCCGCCGGACCTCACCGCCGTCATCGGCCGGGGGGGCCTTCTCTATCCCATCCCGAGCGGCGTCTATAGGGTTAACGACCGGATGCTCGAGGACCTCTATAAGGGCGTCCAGGGAGAGCACGCCTCGAACCTGGGCGGACTGATCGCCGACGAGATCGCGCGTCCCCTGGGCATCCCCGCCTTCATTGTCGACCCCGTTGTCGTGGACGAGCTGGACGATTGGGCCCGCCTCAGCGGAGTCCCGGAGATCCGCCGCCGCAGCATTTTCCACGCCTTGAACCACAAGTATTCAGCCCGGCTGGCCGCCCGCGAGCTCGGCCGGAGCTACGAGTCGGTGAACCTCATCGTCTGCCATCTCGGCGGGGGCGTCTCCATCGGCGTCCACCGGCATGGGCGGGTCGTCGACGTCAACAACGCCCTGAACGGCGAGGGCCCCATCGCCCCGGAGCGGGCCGGGACCGTGCCCGCGGCCGACCTCGTCGCCCTGGCTTTTTCGGGCAAGTACGCGGAGGGGGACCTCAAGAAGATGCTGACGGGCCGGGGCGGCATGGTCGCCCACCTCAAGACGAACGACATGCGGGAGACGCTCAAGCGCATCGCGGGCGGCGACAAGCAGGCCGAGCTCGTTTTCACGGCCATGGTCATGACCGCGGCCAAGCAGGTCGGGGCGTGCGCCGCGGTCCTCCGGGGCCGGGTGGACGGGATCGTCCTGAGCGGCGGGCTGGCCTACTCGACCGAGTTCATCGACAGGCTCAAGGAGTGCGTCCAATTCCTCGGGCCCGTCTTCGTTTTCCCCGGGGAGAACGAGATGGTGGCGCTGGCCCAGGCCGGCCTGCGCGTGATGCGGGGCGAGGAAACCGCGCGGACCTATCCGGCCTGACCGATTCCGAAGCGAAGGGAGCCGTCATGATCACGACCCTCGATCAGATCGTCGAACGGGTGAAGGGCCTTCCCATGAAGCGGCTGGCCGTGGCCGCCGCCGAGGACCCCCATACCATCGAGGCCGTGGGCCGCGCCGTCAAGCAGAGGCTGGTCCACGCCGTCCTGACCGGCGACGAGAACGCCATCAAGAAGGTCGCCAAAGAGAACAACGTCGACACGGCTCTCTTCGAGATCGTCCACGAGCCGGACAAGGCCAAGGCCTTGTCCCTGGCCATCGGCAAGATCCGCATGGGCGAGGCGGATTTCCTGATGAAGGGCCTGCTCGATTCCTCCATCTACATCCGCGGCATCATCGACAAGGAGAAGGGCTTGCTTCCGCCCGGAAAGCTCCTCTCCCACGTCTCGGTCATCCAGGTCCCGGCCTGGAAAAAGCTCATCATCTGCGGCGACGTGGCCGTCATCCCCGCCCCGGACCTCGAGGCGAAGATCGCCATCCTGAACTACTGCATCGACGTGGCACACAAGCTCGGCATCGAGAAGCCCAAGGCCGTCCTCCTCTCCGCGGTCGAGAAGGTCAACCCCAAGATGCCGTCGACGACGGAATCGGCCATCATCGCCAAGATGGCCGACCGCGGCCAGGTCAAGGGCGCCGTCGTCGACGGGCCGCTGGCCCTGGACGTCGCCTTCAGCGAGGAAAGCGCCCGGATCAAGGGCCTCCAGTCGCCGGTCGCGGGGGACGCCGACATCCTGGTCTTCCCCAGCATCGAGGCGGGCAACATCTTCTTCAAGGCTTCGACCTACCTGGCCAAGGGGGAACTGGGAGCCGTGGTGACCGGAGCCAGCTGCCCCTGCGTCCTCACCTCGCGCGGGGATTCCGAAGACACCAAGTTCTATTCGATCGCCCTGGCCTCGCTCCTGACCTAGCGCGCGGGGACGGTCTTCTTTCCGCGGGCCCGCGCCGCGCGGGGTCCTCCCGTGCGCGCCCGCGCCCGGCATTCTCGTTGACAGTCTTCCGCCCTTCTTCTATAGTTGGGCGAATCCGCCGCGAGGAGAACCGCATGCCTTCATCCTTCACGAAAGTTCCCGTCAAGATCCTGACCGCGTCCCTGGTCGTTCTGGCCGCGGCCTTCGTCGTCTCGGCCGAGCCGGCCAAGCCGCCGAAGGTCGTCCAGTCGACGAGCCCGGAGCTCCGGTTCAAGGGCTTCGCCGAGTATCAAGCCATGGTCCAGGCCTCGAAGTTCAAGGACCTCAAGTGGCAGTTCCTGGGCCCGACGAACGTCAGCGGCCGGGTGACGGATATGACCGTCGTCGCGCCGAAGGGCAAGAACTACACGATCTACGTCGCCTCGGCCTCCGGCGGCGTCTGGAAGACCGAGAACGAGGGCACGACCTGGACGCCCATCTTCGAGCACGAGGCCACCGCGGCGGTCGGCGACATCGCCGTCGCTCCCTCCGATCCGCGCATCGTCTGGGTCGGGACCGGCGAGCACAATATCTTCCGCAGCTCCCAGGCAGGCTGCGGCATCTACAAGTCCGTGGACGGCGGCAAGACGTGGGCGAACATGGGCCTCGTCGACACGAACACCATCGCCCGGATCGTCGTCCACCCGACGAATCCCGACATCGTCTATGTCGCGGCCGGCGGCCATGAATGGACGTCGAGCGCCGAGCGCGGCGTCTTCAAGACGACCGACGGCGGTAAGAAGTGGACGAAAGTCCTGTTCGTCAATGACGAAACGGGCGCGTATGACCTGGTCATGGACCCCAAGGCCAACGACACGCTCTATGCCGCGACGTGGCAGCGGACGCGCCGGAAATGGAACGACCCGCGGAACTTCCCCGATTATACGGGGAGCGGCGTCTTCAAGACGACCGACGGCGGCAACGGCTGGAACCCGATCAACGCCGGCCTCCCCGAGGTCCGGTGGCGCGGCCGGATCGGGCTCGATATCTGCCTGACCAAGCCGAACGTCCTCTACGCCCTTGTCGACAATTATGAGATCTCGCGGAAGCCGACCTCTGACGAGGGGAGGGACGCCTACGGCCTGCCCTCGAGCGGCATCATCAAGGGCGCCACGGTCTACCGTTCCGACGACGCCGGCGCGAGCTGGAAGCAGGTGAGCGGGCTAACCCCTGAGCAGAAGACCTTCATGGAGCGCCACTCCGGGACCTACGGCTGGGTCTTCGGCCAGGTCCGCGTCGACCCCAACGAAGAGAACACCGTTTACATCCTGGGCGTGCCTTTCAGCGTCTCGACCGACGGCGGCAAGACCTTCCAACGGGTCCGGAGCCCCGGCGGCGACAACCACGCCCTGTGGATCGACCCGGACAACTCGAACTACCTCATCAAGGGTTTCGACCAGGGCGTCGCCGTCTCCTACGACAAGGGCAAGAACTGGCGCTTTTTCCGGAAGGAGATCAACGTCTGCCAGTTCTTTAACGTGGCCTGCGACATGGCGACCCCGTTCAAGGTCTACGGCTCGATGCAGGACCACGGCAGCTTCCGTGGCAAAGTCGACCTGAGCGCCGGGCGGGACAAGATCCCGGCCCAGGAGTTCGAGAACGCCCCGGGCGGCGAGGGATCGAACCACGCCGTCGACCCGGCCGATCCCAACGTTGTCTATTCGGCCGAGTTCTACGGGACGCTCCAGAGGAGCGAGTACGACAAGCCCGGCGAGTTCCCGGGCTGGCCGTGGACGAGATCGCTCCTGCCGACGCCCTACGCTGACGAACCGCGCCTCCGCGGGCAGTGGCTGGCCCCGTTCATCCTCTCTCCCCACAACCCGCACATCGTCTACCACGGCATGCAATTCCTGTTCCGCTCGCTCGACCGCGGCGATACGTGGGAGAAGATCAGCCCCGACCTGACGTGGAACACGGCGTCGGAGATGGGCGACATCCCCTACCACACGCTCTTCGCCATCTCCGAGTCGCCCCTGCGATACGGGCTCATCTACGCCGGCACGGACGACGGGCGGGTCTGGGTGACCAAGGACGGCGGCAAGGCCTGGACGGAGATCACGGCCGGGCTCCCCTACCAGAAATGGGTCTCGCGCCTCGCCGCCTCGGCCTACGACCTCGGCACGGTCTACATGACCCAGAACGGCAAGCGGGACGACGACTTCACGCCCTACGTCTGGAAATCGACGGACTTCGGCAAGACGTGGACGACGATCGCCAAGGGCATCCCGGTCGGGCCGGTCAACGTCATCCGCGAGGACCCGGTCGACCGCAATATCCTCTACGTCGGCACGGACATGGGCGTCTATGTGACGAAGGACGGCGGCAAGACCTGGCTGGCCCTGGGCGCGGGGCTGCCGACCTGCTACGTCCACGACCTCATCATCCACCCGCGCGACAACGTCATCGTCATCGCGACGCACGGCCGCGGCATGTGGGCCCTCGACGCCAACCCCATCAACGAGAAGGACAAGCGCCGGAGGTTCTATTACGAGGACTGACGGCGTGAGGCGGGAGGGCGGCGCCGGGCCTGGCGGGACGTCCGGCCGGACGCTGGTCATCGAGGGGGTGGGGCCCGTCCGCTTCGAGAAGAGCCGGCGGGCCCGCCGGATCTCGGTGACCGTGCGGGCGTCGAAGGGCGTCCGGGTCGCCTTCCCCTGGCGGGTCTCTTTCGACGAGGCGGAGCGGCTGGCGGCAAAGAAGAGCGTCTGGATGCGCCGGACGCTTGCCCGCATCGAGCGCGCCCGCGAGCGGTGCCGCGACGCGGTCGAGGCGGCCCGGGCGCTCGACCGGCGAGAGGCCCGGGCGCGGCTCGCCCGGCGGCTGGACGCCGTGGCCGCTGAGCACGGCTACTCGTACCGGCGCCTGAGCGTGCGGATGCAGGGAACGCTCTGGGGGAGCGCCTCTGCCACGGGCGGCATCCAGCTCAACGCCCACCTCGTCGTCCTGCCCCCGGAGCTCGCGGATTACGTCATCCTCCACGAGCTCGTCCATACGCGGGTCCGCGGCCACGGCCGGACTTTCTGGGCCGAGCTCGAGAGCCGCATGCCCGACGCCCGCCGCCGCCAGGCCCGCCTCCGCGAATATTCCCTGGCGCTCTTTTAGGAAGGGGTCAAACCTGCAGATTACAGTTTCCCCGCGGCCTGCCCTAGCCGGTCGCCACGGGCGCGTTAGAAAACTGTAACCTGTAGGTTTGACCCCTAAGAGAGTTCTCTTCACCGCGGCAATTTGCTATAATCCGCGCCTTGCTGTTGTGTAGGAGGTTCACGCCATGTCATCCTGCCTCACCGTCCGCCGGACGGCCGTCATCGCGGCCGCCGCCATTTTCGTTTTCGGGTTTCTGTCTCTGCAAACCGCCGGCGCGGCCGGCCCGGAGATGAAGAAGGCCGACAAGGCCAATTACGAGCTGGCCTCGCGCTTCAC
>DATKJS010000068.1:0-34485 GCA_035543515.1 Terriglobales bacterium
AATCGGGAGGGAATTGTCAACTTGCGCGGCCCTCGTCGACCGCCTCCGGGCGGCGGCCTGGATCAAGCCGATGCCGGGTCGGGCTCTCGTCTCGCAGCGGGATGAACATCGGCGCCTACGCTCCTCCGCAGCCAAAAATAATGGTCCTTCTCCCGATTCCGGGAGAATCTCTCTCCCCGGCTTCGCTCAGGGCATGGCCTCCAGCTCCCCGGCCCCTCTGGGGACCAGTTCGCACGGTTCCCCCCCCCGCTTCGCGGGTCCCCCTCTCCGGCAACGGGGATCTTCGAGGCAACGCCCATCGCCGCCACGAGAGGAAATCCCGGAGACAGGAGATGAACCAAAAAAGAGGGACTGTCCCGCCCGAAGGGGGGCAGCCCCTCTTTGGCTTCTATCCGAGCTTCTCCTTGAGGATGCGGACGACCTCGAGCCCGGCCCGCCGCTGGCCCTCGACGGCGGAGGCGCCGAGGTGGGGGATGGGCGTGACGTTCGGATGGTCGATGAGCGAGAAGTCGTCCGGCGGCTCCTTGTCGTAGACGTCGAGCGCGGCCGCCCGGACCTTTCCGGAGTTCAGCGCGCCCAACAGGGCCTTCTCGTCGACGACGCCGCCCCGGGCCACGTTGATGATGATGACCCCGTCCTTCATCTTCTGGAACTCGGCCTCGCCCAGGATGGGCTTCGGCTGTTTGGGGACGTGGACCGTGATGAGGTCCGCCTGGGCCAAGAGCTCGTCGAGCGGGACCTGTCTTATGGCGAGGTCGGTCTTGATGGGGATGACGTCGTACACAAGGACCTTCATGCCGAAGGCCAGGGCGCGGCGGGCGACCTCGATGCCGATCCGGCCGCAGCCGATGATGCCGAGGGTCTTGCCGAAGAGCTCCGTCCCCTCAAGGCTCTTCTTCTCCCACTTGTGCTGCTTCATCGACACGACGGCCTTGCCGTGGTTGCGGACGACGCCGAGCATCAGCCCGAAGGTGTGCTCGGCGACCGAGATCGAGGTCGCGGCCGGGGTGTTGGCGACGGCGATGCCCTTCTCCTTGGCCGCGGCGCCGTCGATATTATCGAGCCCGATGCCGGCCCGGACGAGGAGCTTGAGGTCCTTGCCGGCCTCGATGACCGGGCGGGTGATCTTGGTCGCGCTGCGGACGACGACGGCGTCGAAGCCCGGCACCGTCTTGACGAGGTCGGCCTCGCCGAGACCCGTCTTGACGGTCACGTCGAAACCGGGGATGGCCCTCATTTCGTCGAGGGCTTCCTTGTCCATGGAATCGGCGACGAGGATCTTGATCATTGCCATGCCTCCCTGAGGACGGCTTGGGCCGCCCGGAGCCCGCTCCCGGCCTCGAACCTGAAGCCGAGGTCCAAGAGCGTCATCTCCAGCGCGGACAGGGCCGTGATGATGTCGAACCCGCCCATGTAGCCGAGGTGGGCGATGCGGAAGAACTTGCCCTTGTTGGGGTCCTGGGCGCCGGCGATGTAGGCCATGTACTTGTTCTGCATCGTCTTGACGATCTTGCCGCCGTCGGCCCCGGCGGGGGTCTTGACCGCCGTCAGGATGTTGCCCGGCTTCTCGGCCAGGAGCTCGAGGCCCATGGCCTTGACGCCGGCCCGCGTCGCCTCGCCCAGGACGCGGTGGTGCTCGTAGAGCTTCTCGAGGCCCATGCCGCGGATGATGTCCAGGGCCTTCTTCTGCTGAATGACGAGCGAAACGGCCGGGGTCCAAGGGGTCGTCTTGTCGGCCAGGTTTTTACGGGCCTTCTTCAGGTCGAAGTAGAACCGCGGGCACTTGGCCGTCTCGACGAGCTTCCAGGCCTTGGGCCCGACCGCGATGTAGGCCAGGCCCGGCGGGATCATGAAGGACTTCTGGGAGCCCGAGACCATGACGTCGATCTTCCAGTCGTCCATCGGGCAGGGCATGGCGCCGGTCCCGGAGATGCCGTCGACGACGATGATGGCGTCCGTCCGGGCCACGACCTCGGCGAAGCCCTTGATGTCAAAGATGGCCCCGGTCGAGGTCTCGGAGAGCTGGCAGAAGACGGCCTTGCAGTCGGGGACGGCCGCGAGCTCCCGCTCGAGCGCCTCCTTGGCGAAGTCCTTGCCCCACTCCACGACGATCTCCTTGTGGGCGACCCCGTAGGCTTTGCAGATGTTGCCCCAGCGCTCGCCGAACTTTCCGGCGTTGATCGTCAGCGCCCTATCGCCGGGGCTGAGGAGGTTCGCCACCGCGGCCTCCATGGCCCCGGTCCCCGACGACGTCAGGATGTAGACGTCCTCCTTGGTCCCGAAGACGAGCTTAAGGCCCTCCGTCGTCTCCATGAAGATCCCCGAAAACTCGGGAGTCCGGTGGTGGATGATCGGCTCGGCCGCGGCGGACAGGACATGTTCCGGCACGGGAGTCGGTCCGGGTGAGAGGAGATAGTATTTTTTGATCATGGTTCCCCCTGAGAGAGATCGACGTGACCGCTCGACGCCCAATTGGTCACGCCCACGAAATCCATGGCAGCTCCGGAAGAGCCCAAACTAGCAGAATCCCCCTGCCGCGTCAATCATAATTCCGTCAGGAGCTTGGTCAGGAGCGCGGCGCGTTCGACGAGCGAGGGAAGGAGGATATGCTCGTCATCGGCGTGGATGCCGTCGCCGTCCGGGCCGAGCCCGTCGAGCGTCGGGATCCCCATGTTCGCGGCGGTCGAGGCGTCCGATCCGCCGCCCGTCTTCCCGCCCTTGAGGGTCTGGCCGATCGAGGCCGCGATGCCTTGGGCGCGCTCGAAGAGCCGGGCCGAGGCCTTGGTCTTTTCCATCGGCGGTGTCGCGCTCTCGACCGTGAACTTGACGTGGGCGCCGCGCAGCCCCGGCTTCATCTCCCGGACGGTCCTCAGGATGCGCTCCCGGTCCTGTCCCCTCCAGAAGCGGAGGTCCAGGACGGCCCAGGCCTCCTCGGCAACGACATTGGCCTTCTCGCCGCCGCCAATGAGCCCGACGTTGACGGTCGTGTCGCCGGCGCGGAGCTTCTTCAGCCGGACGAGGAGGGAGGCCAGCTCTTCGATGGCGTTGACGCCCTTCTCGGGGCTTCCGCCGTGGGCGGCCCGGCCGTGGACGGCCAGCCGCAGGACCAGCCGGCCCTTCCGCTCGAGCTTCAGGGCGCCCCCGGGCAGGGCGGGCTCGAGGCAGAGGACGAGCGAGGCGCGCTTGGCCAGCCGGCGGATGGCCTCGACGGCCGCCTCGTGGCCGGTCTCCTCCGCCGAATTGAGGAAAACCCGAATCCTCTTCTGCGGCTTCAGGTTGAGGCTCCTCATCGTCGCCAGGGCCGAGAGGAGGATGACCAGGCCGGCCTTCATGTCCAGGACGCCGGGGCCGAAGAGTTTGTGGCCGGAGATATAGAACGGCATCTTGGTCAGCTTGCCGACGGGCCAGACGGTATCGACGTGGCCAAGGACGAGGACCTCGTCGTCCGCGTCCGCCAGGCGGCCCGGCGCGTACTCGACGACGGTCAGGTCGCCGATGTCCTTCTGGGGCAGGGTCGTGACCCGGCCGCCGAGCTTGCGGAATTCCCTGGCCAGGAAAGCGGAACAGGCGTCGACGGCCTTCTTGTCGTCCGTGGGCGATTCCAGGGCCGTGAGCTGCTTGAGGAGATGAACCATCTCGCCTTGACGGGAACGGAAATACAGCGGAAAATCCATCGCGCCCTCCATCGAGATTCGCCCCCTAATCTATCACAGCCCGGCCCGAATTTCACGCGGATTCCCCCCCCGCGCCGCCGCCCCGGCCTTGATTTCAGCCGCGCTTTCCCCTACATTAGGCACGCCGGGGCGGCATGCCTCCGGCGTCCCGATCATGACCAAAGGAACGATCGCCGCCGCCTCCCTCGCCCTTGCCCTCCTCCTCGTCCTCGCGCCCGGGCTCCGCCCAGAGGTCTTCTATCCCTGGAAGTCCACCTACATCGGCGCCCTCGAGGGATCGGCCTGGCCGGGTCTGGTCATCGCCACGGACCTGGAGAGCGCCTTCGCCTTCGTCATCAAGGCGGAGAGGGACGGGCAGACGGCCGAGCGGGGAGATTTCTTTTACCTCGTCTCGCAGGTCGGCCCGCTCGCCCCCGACGGGGCGTACGCCCGGATGAAGTTCGACCTCGGCCTCCCGCTCAAAAAGGGCGCCGAGACCCCCGTCCTCCTCAAGCCGGCCCCGAAAAAGCAGACCCTGACCATCGAATGGTCGCGGCGCGATGAGAGGACCGTCATCGGCCGCATCCTCTGCCCGGCCGACATCCGGCTGACCGTCGTCCATTATTTCCCTTGGGACGCGGCCGGGGACTACGCCCTCCTTCCGGGAGGCCAGCTCCACGGCACGGCCGGGAAGACGCGGGGGCCGCAGTACCTCTTCTGGACGCACCGGCCCGGGGCGCGGGTCGCGGCCGGGCCAGGCGAGGTCGCCCTGTCCTTCTCGACGGCCGACGACCGCACGCTCTATTTCGTGGCCGGGGCCGGCGAGGACGCCGCTAGTGTCGGCGACAGGATCTTCCGCTACAAGAACGCCTTGGCCATCGACGACCTCATCAACGAGGAAGCCCGGGCTTATGATCAGAAGCGCGTCAAGGTCCGCGGGCTCTACGAAGGCGTCCCCGAGGCCGTCACCAACAACCTCCACTGGACCGTCCTCTACCAGCCCGGCGGCCATCGCCTCTACACGCCGGCGGGACGCGGCTGGATCTTCCCGCGTCCGGACGGGGGGCGGGACGACTGGACGATCTTCGCCTGGGATTCGTTCTTCAACAGCCTCGAGCTGGCCGTGGAGAGCCCCCGGCTCGCCGCGGATGCCCTGACGGCGGTCCTCGAAACGCAGTACCCCAACGGCAACATCCCCAATTGGCGGGGGCGGTTCGGCGGCACGGCCGACCGCTCCCAGCCGCCCGTCGGCGCCTACTGCGTCCTCAAGCTGTTCGAGAAGGTCGGCGACATCGACATCCTCCGCGCCGCCTACCCCCGCCTCCGCAAGTGGCACGACTTCTGGACGTCCCGCAAGCCCAACGGACGCCCGCGGCGCGACGGCAATGCCGATGGCCTGCTCGAATGGGGGTCCGACGCGGAGGCCCTCGGCAGGGACGTCCCGCCCTGGGAGAAGGGGGCCACGGGGCGCCAGCGGGCGGCCTGGGAATCGGGCCAAGACGACCTGCCCAACTGGGACGATGTCCCGTTCGACGAAGAGAGCGGGACGCTCGCCATGAACTGCGTCGACCTGAGCTCGCTCTACGCTCTCGACGCCTGGTGCCTCTCCCAGGTCGCCGCCTCCCTCGGCCAAGCCCACGACGCGGAGAGGTACCTGGCCGAGTACGAGCGGATGAAGGCCCTCGTCAATGCCCAGCTTTGGAACGAGAAGGAGGGTTTTTACTTCGACCGATTCTGGGACGGCCGCTTCTCGGTCCACAAGGCCGCCTCCGGCTTCTTCCCGCTCCTCGCCCGCATCCCCGACGAGGCGCGGGCCCGGCGGATGCTCAATATCCTGCTCGACCCGAAGAAGTTCTGGGGCGACTACGTCGTGCCGACGATCTCCCGCGACGACCCGTCCTTCAAGCCCGAGAGCCAGCAGTATTGGCGGGGGACGATCTGGCCGCCGACGAACTATCTTGTCTATCAGGGCCTCAAGGCCTATGGCTTCGACCTCGTGGCCTCGGAATTCGCCAAGAAGAGCGCCGAGATGTTCCTCCGGACCTGGACGAACTTCCAGCTCTGCCCGGAAAATTTCGACTGTCTGAGCGGCGAGGCCGGCGGCCAGCGCTACCAGAGCTGGGGACCGCTCTTCGCCCTTATCGCCGTCGAAGAATACCTCGATTTCACGCCCTGGGATGGGTTTCGCTTCGGCATGCTCAAACCCGACGACAGCGGCATCCTCTCCCGGCTCTCCATCCAGGGACGCCAGTACGAGGTCAAGGTCTCGAATTCGGCCACGTCGCTGCGCGAGGAGGGGGAAGATATCCTCTCGGCCGACGGAGGCGCCGTCTTCCGGCACTTCCTTTATAACGAATCCCAGGTCTCCTTCGAGGTCAAGACGTTGAAGAAGCGGACCGTCAGGCTGCGCTTCCTGCGCAGGGGGAAGTACCAGCTCCTCGTGGACGGCCGGGAGGTCGACGTCTTCCGCGGCGATACGGCCCGGTTCGACGTCCCCGAAGGCGACCATGCCGTCCTCCTCCAGCTCCTGGAGAACCTCGAGAAACAGGCTCCGCCGCGCTTCTGAGCCATCGCTGTGGGGGGGGAGCCGTCCGCCGTCCTAGGAGGCCCTGTCCGCCAGGGCCCGGGACCCCGTCGGCAGGATGTAGTAGACGAAACAGGCCGCGGCCAGGAGCGCGGCGAGGACGAACGGCGCACGGATGCCGAAACGGTCGGAAAGAAGGCCGGCCAGGAGGCTGACCAGGGCGCCGGCGACGAGCTGGATGTTCGAGACCCAGCTGAAGGCCTGCGTCTGATCGACCGGCGCGACGCTCGTCCCGACAAAGGTGTGGAGCGAGGGGTAGGTCATCAGCAGGAAGACGCCGAATACGAGCAGCCCGGCCACAGCCAAGGCCCGGCCGGGGGCGAGGCCGATGGCGGCCAGGCTGACGGCGGCGACGCCGATGCTGGCCAGGAACACGGCCCGCCGCCCGAACAGCCGGCTCAGGAACCCGTACCCGTAGCCGGAGAGCGTGCCCAGCCCGATCCACAGGGACAGATAGAAGCCCGTCCGGCCGATGGGGACGGAGAACTGATGGTTGAGGAGAGACGGGGCATAGAAGATCGTCACCGACCATCCCATGCCTCCGAAGATGAAGCCGGGGACGAACGAGCGGATGCGGCCGAGGACCTTGAACCAGGCATGGGGATGGAAGGACGGGCGGAACTCGGTCTGCGAGGACACGCCGCGCAGGGCCAGCGTGCCCAGGCCGCCCAGGACGAGCCCGAACACGGCCCAGGCGATGAGCGGCATCTTCCAGCCCCACCCCTGAGCGAGGTAGCCGACCGAGAGGAAGGCCAGCAGGACGCCGATGTTGCCCGACCCGGACTGGATCCCCATGGCGTTGTCGAGCCCCGAAGCCGGCTGGGACTTCGAGACCCAGGAGATCATGAGAGGATGATAGAAGCCCGCTGCGACGCGCATGAACAGGAAGAAGGCGAGGAGCGAGGGGAAGGATGAAGCCCGCGTGACGCAGGCGAGGGACAGCGAGAGGCCGAGAAAGCTCGCCAGCATCAGCGTCCGGTATTCGACCCGGCAGGAGAGCCGGACGACCACGAATTGGACGAGCAGGGTCGCCAACAGCCCGAGGTTGGAGAGCAGGCCGATCTGGGCGTAGCTGGCGATGAGCGTTCCGCGGCCGTAGAGGATGGGGAACACCATGGGCACGACGGTCGTGGCCGCGTCGGTCAGAGCGTGGAAGAGCGAGGCCGAGGCAAGGATGCGGTTCTTCATAACCCAAAGAGGCCTATCTTAAAAGACGCCCCGGGCCTTGTCAATGCGGCCGCGCCGCATTGCGTCCGGGACGGAAATCCGCTAACCTAGCCGCGACGGATCGCGAGAGAAGGAGCACGAGTCGCATGGCGAACTATTCCCGAAGGGACTTCATCAGGACGGGCGTCGGCCTCGGCGCCGCGACGCTCATCGGCGGGGCCGGCTTCAGGGGCGGAGCGGAGCCGCCGCCGGCCGGGGGCTCCCTGCGGGCCGTGTCCAGCGGCAACGGCCTCAGGGCCACGGACAAGGCCATGGCCCTCCTCATGGCGGGCGGCGACCCCCTCGACGCCGTCATCGCCGGCGTCAACATCGTCGAGGACGACCCGGAGGACATGTCCGTCGGCTACGGCGGCTTGCCCAACGCCGAGGGCGTCGTCGAGCTCGACGCCTCGGTCATGTACGGGCCGGCCCACGCCGCCGGGGCGGTGGCCTCCCTGCGCAACATCAAGAATCCCTCCAAGGTGGCCAAGCTGGTCATGGAAAGGACGCCCAACGTCCTTCTCGTCGGAGAGGGGGCCCTGAAGTTCGCCCTGGCCCAGGGCTTCAAGGAGGAGAACCTCCTCACCGAGAAGGCTCGTGATGCCTGGCTCAAGTGGCAGAAGGAGCAGGCCGGCAAGGAAGCCTGGCCGCCGCCGGCCTCGAGCGGACACCCGGAAGGGCTGCGCTCGGCCCTCCTGACCTACGGCACGATCAACTGCATCGCCATCGACGCCGCGGGCCGGCTGGCCGGGGTCACGACGACGAGCGGCCTGTCCTTCAAGCTGCCCGGCCGCGTCGGCGACTCGCCCATCATCGGCGCCGGACTCTATGTCGACAACGAGATCGGGGCGGCCGGGTCGACCGGGCTGGGCGAGGCGAACCTCCGGACCTGCGCCAGCTTCCGCATCGTGGACCTCATGGGCCGCGGCGTCGCCCCGGAAGAGGCCTGCCTGAGGGTCTGCGAGGTCGTCTCCCGGAAGATGACCCTCGACCCCCGCTGGCGCGGCGGGGACGGGCGTCCGAACTTCGGCCTCCATTTCTACGCCCTCAACAAGAAGGGCGAATTCGGTTCGGCCGGGATCTATGAGGGCGGCAAGTACGCGGTCCACGACGGCGTCTCAAACAGGCTCAGGGACTGCGCCGGGCTCTATAAGGCCAAGTAGCGGCGGCTTATTCCTCGATGAGGATGACGGGATACCCGTCGTCCGCCAGCCGCCGGGCCGTCCTCAGCGCGGCTTCTCTGTCCGCGGCGCCGACCCGGACCCGATAATACGTCCAGGCAGGGGTCCTGAAGGCGGTCACGGTCACCCCCCCGTATCGGGCCTCGAGCCGGCGCCTGAGGGCGTAAGCGTTCTCCTGGACGGAGAAGGCGCCGACCTGGACGGAGAAGCGGGAGGCCCGGCTCGCCTCCGGGAGGCGGTAGCCCCCGAGGACTTCCAGCCGGACGCGGGCCGTGCCCGGCCCGATCATGCCCAGGACGCGGGCCGCCGCGTAGGACAGGTCGATGATCCGGCCCCCGACGAAGGGCCCCCGGTCGTTGATGCGGACGACGACCGTCCGGCTGTTGTCGAGGTTGGTCACGGTGACAAAGGTGCCGAAGGCCAGGGTGGGGTGGGCGGCCGTCATGTCGTTCATGTTGAAGACCTCGCGGCTCGAGGTCGGCCGGCCGTGGAACTCCGGCCCGTACCACGAGGCGAGCCCCGTCTCGACGCCGCCCCTCGGACCCTCAGGAGGCCGGTAGGGAAGCCGGGCGCAGGCGGCTGCAGCCAGGACCGCGGCGATGGCCGCGAGGACCGGGGCCGGCCTCACCGGCATGCCGTTCCCTCCGTCTCCGCGCCCGGCGTCATGGCTTGAGGAAGACGCCGAAGCGCCTCTTGAGGTAATGGAAGGCCTCCTTGGGCGACGAGCAGAACTTGAACAGCTCCAGGTCCTCGGCGCAGATGGCCTTCACCTTGACCAGCCGGTCGAACTTGATGACCTCCCGCCAGTAGCTCTCGCCGTAGAGGACGAGGGTCATCTCTTTCTTCGAAACTTTGCTCGTCTGGAGGAGGGTGAGGATCTCGAAGAACTCGTCGAGGGTGCCGTAGCCGCCGGGGCAGATGACGACGGCCCTGGCCTTGTAGACCAGCCAGAACTTCCTCATGAAGAAATAATGGAAGGTGAAGGACAGGTCGGGCGAGATATAAGGGTTCGGCTTCTGGGGCTGGGGGAGGGCGATGTTCATGCCGATCGTCTTGCCTCCGGCCCGGGCCGCGCCGCGATTGGCGGCCTCCATCATGCCCGGCCCGGCCCCGGTGCAGACGACAAAGTCCTTGCCCTTGGGGCTCTTGAGGGAGATGGCCCACTTGGCCAGCATGTAGGCCAGCTCCTCGACCTCCCAATAGTAGCGATAGAGGACCGAATCGGAGTTGGCGGGGTCGGCCTTGGCCGACCCGAGGAAGAGGATCGTGCTGTTGACCTTGTGCTTCTCGAGGGCCGCCATCGGGCCCAGGTATTCGCTCAGGATGCGCAGCGTCCGGCCCTCCAGGGATTCGAGGAAATCCGGGTCCCGGTAATACTCGTCGGGTCGGATGGGTTCCGCCATGGCTGCCCTCACAAAACTCCGCGAACGAGAGGATTCAAGGCGGTCCGATTCTAGCAAATCCGCCCCGGCGCGACAAGCCGGCCGGGCTTTGACTTCGCGGCGCGGGCTGTGCTATCAATAGGCCCGCGAGGAGCGCCCCATGACCGAAGCGACCCCATCTCCGGCCGCGCTCGAATACCCGGGACGGCTGATCATCCTCGGCACAGCCACTAACGGGCGCCGCGTCGTCGTCTACGCGATCACCGGCCGCTCGCCGTCGAGCCAGGCCCGCGCTCTCGTCTTCCGCGACCGCGGCGTCTGGGTCCGGCCGACGGACGAGGAGACGCTGAGGAAGGGGAACATCGACCTGCTCGTCTATCCCGCCGTGCTCTTCGACGACCGCGGGGTGGCCGTGTCGAACGGCCGCCAGACGGCCGACATCGCAAGCGGCCTGGCCGCGTCCGGGGACCCCGTGGCCGTCCTGGCCGGGGCCCTGGCAAAATGGGACTACGAGCCCGACGCCCCGATCTTCACGCCGCGGATCAGCGGCTGTCTCGCCGGCGGCCGGGCCGGGCTGAGCCTCGTCCGGCGCGGCCCCGACGGCGCGACCCTGCGGAGCTATTTCGAGGTCACCTCCCGGCCCGGCGCCGGGCGGCTCGTCTCGACCTACGAGGGACCCAATCGCGAGCCGCTTCCCTCATTCGAGGGCGAGCCCCGGGACGCCCGCCTCGAGGGAGCGACGGCGCGCGAGACGGTGGAGGCGGTCTATGAGGCGCTGGCCCCGCGGGCGGGCGGCCGTGACTTCCGCGTCGCCGCCGCCTGCGCCTTCATCGACCCGGCCAAGGTCGAGGGCTTCGACCTCCATATCATCAACCGTCACGAAAGGACCTGACCCATGGACAAGCCCGAACGCACGGCCCGGACCCAGTACCAGACGAAGGTCAGGGAAGACTTCCCCGAGACTCTCGTCTTCGGCGAGACCCGTTTCGTCAAGCGCTTCCCCATGCGCTACGGCGAGAACCCCGGCTATCCGGCCGCCTTTTACCAGGAGGAGGACGCCTCCGGGCCGAACATGGCCCATCTCGACCTCCTCCAGGAGGGGACGAAGGGCCTGAGCTACATCAACGTCGGCGACATGGACCTCGGCCAGCGGCTGGCGAAGAAGCTTACGGACGTCTTCCCCGGCCGCAAGGCCTGCGTCATCATCAAGCACGAGATGCCGAGCGGCGTCGCCCTCGGCGACGAGGAGGTCGAGACCTTCGAAAAGGCCTGGAAGGCGGACTCCCTCTCGAACTTCGGCGGCGTCGACGTCTTCAATTACCGCGTCAACGAGCCCCTGGCCCGTCTCCTCGTCGAGAGCCCGCGCAACGTCGAGGTCGTTTACGCCCCGGACTTCACCCCCGGCGCCATGGAGATCCTGGCCGGCCGCAAGGTCCTGCGCGTCGTCCGCATGGGCGCCGCGATCGCGACACCCTCCGTCGACAACGGGCTCGAGGTCAAACGGGTCGCGGGCGGCCTGCTCGTCCAGAAGCGGTTCGACTCGAAGATCGTCTCGCCGGAATCGGTGGACGTCGTCTCGGTCCGCAGGCCGAGCCCGGAAGAGGTCCGGGCGGCCATCTTCAACTGGCTGGTCGCCGTCTTCACCCGCTCGAACGCCGTCGTCATCGGCACCGCCGACAGGACCCACGGCGTCGGCTCCGGGCAGCGCAGCCGCATCGACTCGGCCGAGGACGCCATCCGCCTCTCGCGCCGCGGCTATGGGCCGCAGGGATGCGTCATGGCCTCGGACGCCTTCATGCCGTTCCCGGACGTCGTGGAGCTGGCCGCCCGGCACGGCATCACCGCCATCATCTACCCGCTCGGCTCGGTCAAGGACCAAGAGGTCATCGCCCGGGCCGACGCCCTGGGCTTAGCGATGATCGTCACCCGGCGGCCGGGCGAGGTCGACTGCGAGCGCTGCTTCCTCCACCGCTAGGACACAATCGCAACGGCCATGAGCCTCAGGACTTATCGCGCCAAGCGGCACTTCGACAGGACCGGCGAGCCCGGCGCGCCCCGCAGGAAAGCCTCGGGCGAGGGGCCCGTCTATGTCATCCAGGAGCACCACGCATCCCATCTCCATTACGACCTCAGGCTCGAGGACGGCGGGGTCCTGAAGAGCTGGGCCATGCCCAAGCTCCCGCCCAATACACCCGGCGTCCGGCGTCTCGCCATGGAGACCGAGGACCATCCCCTGGGTTATGAAGACTTCGAGGGGACGATCCCCGAGCCGGAATACGGGGCGGGCACGGTCGCGACCTGGGACCGGGGAACCTTCCGCACGCTCGAGAAGGCGCCCGGAAAGTGGGTCGTCGAAATCGCCGGCCGCCGGCTCAAGGGGCGATTCGCCTTGGTCCGGATCAGGGCCAAGCAAGGCGGGGGAAAGCCCTGGCTCTTCTTTAAGCTCAAGCCCGAAGCCGCGCCGGGCGCCACCCCTCGGCGCTGAAACCCCGGCGGGCGTTCCGGCCGTCGAACGGCGCCATGCCTCGGCCGCGGCCGGGGTTCGCCATGGATTCGAGATGACGGGCCTATACCCGGCGAGGCGATGTTCGTGTATCATAAGAGGATGAGATTGAGACCGGAGCCGGGCCTCGGACGCAAAGGCGGGACGGCGTGCGCCGCAGTCCTCGCCGGCCTGGCCTGCCTCTGGATGGGCGCCGCGGCCTGCGCGCCGAGGCGCCCGGTCCCGGCCTCGTACGCCAGCGCCGCGGAGAAGATGCGCGACATCGGCCTGTGCGAGGAGGGCGCGTTCACACTCCTGGCCCGCATCGCCGGCGTTGGGCCTCGCCTGACGGGCTCGCCCGGGGCGGCCGCGGCCGTCGACTTGGCCGTGAGGATGATGAGGGAGCTCGGCTTCGAGAACGTCCACGCCGAACCTGTCTCCGTCACCAGGTGGGTCAGGGGCGAGAAGGAGGAGGCCGAGGTCCTCGGCGCCGCCTCGGCCGAAGCGGCGCTGCTCCACGTCTGCGCCCTCGGCGGAAGCGACGGGACGCCCGGTCCCGGCATCGCCGCCCCGGTCGCCGAGGTCCGCTCGTTCGAGGAACTCGACCGGCTCGGCCCGGCGGCCCGGGGCAAGATCGTCTTCTTCAACCGGGCCATGGACAGGACCCAAACCGATGCCTTCGCCGCTTATGGCCGGGCCGCCGACCAGCGTGTGCGCGGCGCCGTCGAGGCGGCGCGGCACGGCGCCGTGGCCGTGCTGGTCCGCTCGCTGACCTTCCGCGTCGACGACTTCCCCCATACGGGCCTCATGACCTATGAGGAAGGCGTGCCGCGCATTCCGGCCGCCGCCGTGAGCACGGCCGACGCCGACCGGTTGAGCGCCCTCCTCGGGAAAGGAGGGCCGGTCGTGGTCCGCTTGAGGATGAGCTGCCGTACGATCGGCCCGGCGCCCTCGGCCAACGTCGTCGGCGAGATCGTCGGCATGGAGCGGCCGCGGGACATCGTCCTCCTCGGCGGCCACCTCGACAGCTGGGACCTCGGCGTCGGCGCCCACGACGACGGGGCCGGCTGCGCCGCGAGCCTCGAGGCCCTCCGGCTCATCCGCGCCGCCGGGCTGCGGCCGAAGCGGACGGTCCGGGCCGTGCTGTTCATGGACGAGGAGTTCGGCGGCACGGGCGGCCGGTTCTACGCCTCCGCCGTGGCCAGGGCAGGCGAAAGACACCTCGTGGTCATGGAGTCGGACCGGGGCGGATTCATGCCTGTCGCCATCGCCGCTGGCCAGCCCGGCGGGCCCGTGCTTAGGCGCCTCCGGGCCTGGAGCGCCCTCTTCGAGCCCCTGGGCGTGAGGACGTTCGTGCCGGGCGGGGGCGGCGTCGACGTCGGGCCGCTCGTCCGGAGCGGCTCGGTCCCCGTCGCCGTCATCCCGGACGCCCAGGCCTATTTCGACGTCCACCATTCGGCCCTCGACATCCTCCGGAGCGTCCATCCGCGCGAGCTCGAATTCCAGGCGGTCTCGATGGCCATCCTCGCCTACGTCCTGGCTGAGGAAGGGATCTGAGGGGAGGGGAAGGCGGATGCCCGAACTGCGTTTCGTCTTCGCCGTCCATAACCATCAGCCCGTCGGCAATTTCGAGGCCGTCGTCGTCAAGGCTTTCCGGGACTGCTACCGGCCGTTCCTGGAGCGGCTCGAGCGGCACCCGCGCTTCAGGTTCTCCCTCCATTTTTCCGGCCCCCTCTGGGAGCACATGCAGAGCCGGGAACGCGGCCTGTTAGAGCTCGTCCGGGCCATGGCCGACCGCGGCCAGGTCGAGCTTCTCGGCGGCGGGTTCTGCGAACCCATCCTGACCGTCATCCCCGAGGCCGACCGGACCGGCCAGGTCCGGATGATGAGCGATTTCCTCGAGGCCCATTTCGGCCGGAGGCCGAAGGGGCTGTGGCTGACCGAGCGGGTCTGGGAGCCCCATCTCGCCAAGTCGCTGGCGCAGTCCGGCATCGCGTACACGCTCCTAGACGAGGAGCATTTCCGCTACGCCGGGGTCCGGAACATCCACGCCTCCTTTGTCACCGAGGAGGAGGGGTTCCCGCTGCGCATCCTGCCGATCGACAAGAAGCTGCGGTACATGATCCCATTCCACTCCTTGGAGGAGCTCGACGGATACCTCAAGGAGATCCGGGCCGCCGGCGGGGCGGCCATCCTCGGCGATGACGGCGAGAAGTTCGGTCTCTGGCCCGGGACGAAAAAATGGGTCTACGAGGAGGGCTGGCTCGAGAGGTTCCTGGCCTTCGTCGAGGAGCGCGAGGTCCGGATGATGACCGGCTCTGAGTACCTGGAGGCGGAGGCGCCGGCCGGCCGCGTCTACATCCCCCCGGCCTCCTACGAGGAGATGTCGGAATGGGTCCTCGAGCCGGCCGACGCCCGCGCCTACGAGGGCCTCCGCGCCGTCGTGCCCGAGCCGGCGCGACGGTTCGTGCGCGGGGGTTTCTTCCGCGATTTCTTCCTGAAATATCCCGAAAGCCACCATCTCCACATGCGCATGCTCATGGTCTCGCGCGCCGTACACGCCGCGGCCGCCCCGGCCGAGGCGTTGCTGGACCTCTACCGCGGCCAGGGCAACGACCCTTACTGGCACGGCGTCTTCGGCGGCCTTTACCTCCCGCACCTGCGCGAGGCGGCCTACCACCATCTCATCGAGGCCGAGAAGGCGACGCCGGCCCCGGCCGGCTGGACGGCCCTCGACTGTGACATCGACGGCCGCGACGAGCTCTTCCTGAGAGGTGGGACGTTCAACCTCCTGCTCAAGCCATCCTTCGGCGGGGGACTGGCCGAGCTCGACTACGTTCCCTGGGCCCGGAACCTCTCCAACGTCCTGGCGCGCCGCCCCGAGACCTACCATTTCAACCGCGAAGAGGATGGCGGCGGGGGGAAGAGCATCCACGAGATGGCCAAGAAGCTGCCGCCGAGGGCCATGGAGTTGACGCGCTACGACTGGCACCCCCGCTACTCCCTCCTCGACCACTTCCTCCCGCCCGAGGCGACCGAAGAGGACTTCCGCCGCATAGATCTCGGGGAGCAGGGTGATTTCGTCAATCAGCCCTATGCCGCGTCCGTGAGCGGCGAAACCGTTGTCCTTGAGAGGCGGGGAGGGGTCTGGGCGGAGGGCGAGCGCGTCCCCGTCGCCGTCCGCAAGACCGTCGAGCCCGGGCCGGGGCGGCTGGCGGTCGCCTGGGACGTCGAGAACCTTTCAGCGAGGGCCGTCGCCCTCCGCTTCGGTTCCGAGTGGAACCTCTTGGCCTTCCCGCACGAGGTCGAATTCCACCGCCGCGGCTGGGTCATGCTGTACGGAGGCCGGCTGTCGTTCGAGCCAAGGGACCCCGCCGAACTGTGGACGGCGCCCCTCGAGACGCTCTCCCAATCGGAGGAGGGATTTGATATAATCCATCAGGGTTACAGCTTCATGCCGGTCTGGACCTTGACCCTGGGCCCGGGGAAGGTCCGCCGCATCGAGGTCGAGATCAGGGAGAGGGCCGCCAGGTAGGAACCGCGCACGCCATGGAAGTCCTGTCGAAGAAGACCCTCGTCATGATCCTCTGCGGAGGGAAGGGGGAGAGGCTCTACCCGCTGACCCGCGACCGCTCCAAGCCCTCCGTTCCCTTCCTAGGCGGCTACCGCATCATCGACTTCAGCCTGTCGAACGCCCTCAACTCCGGCTTCCGCAAGATCGCCCTCGTCACGCAGTACAAGTCGCTTTCCCTGGACCGGCACATCCTCAACGGCTGGAACATCTTCCACGCCGAGAGCGGCGACTTCATCCTCTCCCTCCCGGCCCAGGGCCGGGTCGGCGACCGCTGGTACGAGGGGACGGCCGACGCGGTCTTCCAGAACATCTACACCATCCAGCAGGAGAACCCGGATTACGTCCTCGTCCTCTCGGGCGACCATATCTACAAGTCGGACTATCGGAAGCTGCTCCTCTACGCCTCGCGCGTCGAGGCCGACGCGGTCCTCATGACCAGGGTCATCCCCACATCGGAGGCCTCCCGCTTCGGGGTCATCGGTGTCGACGAGGACCGCCGCATCGTCGAGTTCATGGAGAAGCCGAAAAAGCCGTTCGCGACACCCTGGGACCCCGCGAAGAGCCTCATTTCGATGGGCGTCTACCTCTTCAAAACGCCCGTCCTCATCCGGGGCCTCATTAAGGACGCGCGCCAGGCGGGGAGCTCCCACGACTTCGGCAAGGACATTTTGCCCGGCCTCATTGCCGAGAACCGGGTTTTCGCCTACCTCTTCGAGGACTATTGGGAGGACATCGGCACGATCGACGCGTACTGGGAGGCGAACATGGCCTTCCTCTCGCCCGACCCCCCGTCGATCCTCCAGGACCCGGGCTGGCCGGTCCGGACCTACAAGCCCCAGTACCCGCCGTCCTTCGTCGACGGCGGCGCGGTCAAGCGGTCGATCCTGGGCTCGGGAGTGGAGCTGACGGCGGCGACCGTCGTCAATTCGATCCTCGCTCCGGGCGTCCGAGTCCGCGAGAAGGCCGAGGTCTCCGACTCGATCCTCCTCGAGGGGGTCGAGGTCGGCCGTGGCGCCCGCCTCCGGAAGGTCATCATCGACAAGGCCAGCGTCATCCCGGAGCGCTTCGAGATCGGCTTCGACGCCGAGGCCGACGCCAGGAATTTCAAGATCAGCAAGGGCGGCGTCCGGGTCGTCCCCAAGGGCTGGAAGGCCGAATGATCGAGAAGTACAACTTCCTGTCCTCGGACTTCCAGAAGGACGCGCCGAAGGAGATGGCCCTTCTCTCCATCATCTCCCAGAGCTTCTTCCAGCCCTTTTCCCTCGAAGACAATCTCCTCGTCATCCTGACCGCTCTGACCTCGGGCTCCGGGGTCGGCTTCAACCGGGCCATGCTCCTCCTCCGCGAGGGCGACCGGCTGCGCGGCGAGATCTGGCTGGGGCCGCGGACGCCCGAGGAGGCCGGGTACATCTGGGACGTCCTCTCGACGCCGGGCATCGGCTACGTCGAGATCATCGAGCACAACCGGGCCCTCGTCAGCAAGAACGAGGACACCCTCAGCCGCCGCATCAAGAACGTCGTCTTCACCCTGGACGAGGCGACCTGCGGCCTGATGCCCGCCCAGGCGGCGTGCCGCAAGGAGATCTATCTCGTCCGCGACGCCGGCCACGAGCCTCTCGTCGACCGCAAGTTCCTGGAGCTCATCCAGGTCGACGAGTTCCTGTGCCTCCCCCTCATCGCGCGGGACGAGGTCTTCGGCGAGATCGTCCTGGACAACGCCTTCACCCGCGTCCCGATCGGCCCCGGCGACGTCAAGCTGGCCAGCCTCTGCGGTCTCATCGCCAGCAATTACATCTACTCGGCGACGCTCCACCGGCGGCTCCTCGAAGCGGAAAAGATGGCGGCCATGGGAGAGATGGCCATGTTCGTCACCCATCAGCTCCGCAACCCCCTGGTGACGATCGGCGGGTTCACCGACCAGCTCCTCAAGCCGGGCGTGACGGAGGAGAAGCGCGAGCGGAACTTGAGCATCATCCGGGACGAGATCCAGCGCCTGGAGAGCATCGTCTACCAGATGGGGCATTTCCTCAAGGTCAGCATGAAGGAGCCGGTCTTCTTCGACGTCGAGCCGGCCATCGAGTCCGTCCTCCGGAGCCCCGAGGTCCAGGCCAAGGGCCGCGGCTATATCCTCGACGTCAAGATCGAGCCGGGCCTGCCCCAGGTCCTCTGCGAGCCGACCTCGTTCGGGGAGGTCCTGCGGAATCTCCTCGACAACGCCTTCGACGCGACCCCGCCGGGCGGGACGGTCTCTGTCCGGGCTTATCGCAAGAACAGCGCGGCCTTCGTCCTCTCGGTCAGGGACTCGGGGCACGGCATCTCGAATCCCGACCGTGGGCGGCTCTTCCAGCCCTTCTTCACGACCAAGGAGAAGGGGATGGGCCTCGGCCTGCCCTTCATCAAACGGGTCATGGACACCTGCGGCGGCCAGATCGAGGTCCAGAGCCGCCCCGGCAAGGGAGCGCGGTTCAGGCTCATCTTCCAAAGCCAGGAAGGGGGAAAGACACCATGAAGAGGATCCTCGTCGTCGAAGACGAAAAATCGCTCTGCCTCCTCTACGGAGAGGAGCTGACCCGGGCCGGCTACGAAGTCACCACGGCCTACGATGCGGACGCCGCCCTGGCCGAGCTCAAGACGGGGAAGTTCGACCTCGTCGTCACGGACATCCGCATGCCGGGCAAGAACGGGATCGAGCTCATCACGCAGATCATGGGGCTCCGCAAGGACATCCCGATCATCATCAACTCAGCCTACCAGAGCTACAAGGAGGACTTCATGACCTGGGCCGCCGACGCCTACGTCGTGAAATCCTCCTCGCTCGACGAGCTCAAGGCGAAGATCAAAGAGCTCATCGGAGAATGATGTCTGAACTCAGAAAGGACCTCATCAGCGGGCGCTGGGTCATTATCGCCACGGAACGGAGCAAACGGCCCGACGACTTCCGGCCGGCGAGGGGGGCGGCCTCCCCGACCCCCGAGGCGCGCGGCTTCTGCCCGTTCTGCGAGGGCAACGAGGCCAAGACGCCGCCGGAGGTCTTTGCCCTAAGGGCCGCGGGGACGGCGGCTGACGCTCCCGGCTGGCGGGTCCGCGTCGTCCCCAACAAGTTCCCGGCCCTTAGTCCCGGGACCTCGACCGGCAAGCACGCCAGGGGGCTCTACGTGTGGATGGAAGGCACGGGCGTCCACGAGGTCATCATCGAGAGCCCCGACCACGACCGGGAGCTCGGAGACCTGGCGCCGGCCCAGGTCCGCGACATCCTGGGGGTCTACCAGGAGAGGCTCCTGGCCGTCGAGGGAAACCCGCATTATCAGTACGCCCAGCTCTTCAAGAACAAGGGCAGGGAGGCCGGGGCGTCCCTCAGCCATCCCCATACCCAGCTCGTGGCGACGCCGATCATCCCGAAGCGGGTCAAGGAGGAGATCTACGGGGCCGAGCGCCTCCTGCGGAACCACAAGGAATGCGTCTTCTGCCGCATCATCCGCGAGGAGCGGGCCCTCGGCGAGAGGCTCGTCTTCGAGAACCGGGACTTCGCCGTGATCACTCCCTTCGCCTCGCGCTTCCCTTTCGAGATGGCGATCTACCCGCTCCGCCATTCGCCGTATTTCACGGCCATCCGGGGCGGCGAGCTCGAGTCCCTGGCCGAGACGATGAGGGCCGTGCTCGGCAAGCTCAAGGGGACGCTGGCCGACCCCGCCTACAACATGGTCCTCCATCAGGCGCCGACCCGGGCCCTGGCCGTCAAGAGCTGGCCGGAGATCGACCGCGTCTATCACTGGCACCTCGAGATCTTCCCCATTCTGACCAAGGTGGCCGGGTTCGAGTGGGGGACCGGCTTTTACATCAACCCGGTGCCGCCCGAAACGGCCGCCGGCTATTTAAGACAATAGGGACTGCCCCCAAAGGGGACTGACTGTCTTCTTTTCCTCGTTCAGGCTTCGGGCCGCCCGGAGACCTTCCGATAGAGCGCTAAGTACTCCCCGGCGGAGCGGCTCCAGGAATGGTCGGCGGCCATGCCGTTGCGGACGAGGCCGCGCCAGAGCATGGGCCGGGCATAGACCGCGAGGGTCCGGCGGAGCGAGGCCAGGAGAGCCTCCGGCTCAGCCTCGCGGAACTTGAATCCGTTGCCCGTGCGGGCGGTGGGGTCGAACTCCTGGATCGTGTCCTCGAGCCCGCCCGTCGCCCGGACGACCGGGACGGTCCCGTACTTCAGGGCGTACATCTGGGTCAGGCCGCAGGGCTCGTAGCGCGAGGGGATGAGGAAGAGGTCGCTTCCCGCGTAGATAGTGTGGGCGACCTTCTCGTCAAAGGCGATCTTCAGGCCGAGCCGGCCGGGAGATTTCTTCGCGGCCCCCTTGAGGAAGTCCTGGATCTTCTGGTCGCCCGTGCCGAGGATGACGACGGTCAAGCCGAGCGCGAAGACCTCTTCGAGCGCCTCGCAGACGATGTCGACGCCTTTCTGGGCGGCCAGCCGCGTGACCATGCCGGCGACCGGAGTCTCCAGCGCGCCCTCGAGCCCGAAGGTCCCGAGCAGGCCGGCCTTCGAGAGGGCCTTGCCGGTCAGGTCGCGGGGGGTGAAGTTCGCGGGAATGAGGCGGTCCGTGGCCGGGTCCCAATCGGCATAGTCCACGCCGTTGAGGATGCCGGAGAGCGCGCCGGACCGGGCCCGGAGCAGCCCGTCCATGCCGCAGCCGAATTCCGGGGTCTGGATCTCCCGGCTATACCGGGGGCTGACCGTCGTCACGGCCGACGCGTAGAGGATGCCCGCCTTCAAGAAGTTGACCTTGCCGTAGAACTCGAGGTCGTTCATGCTGTAGAGCGAGTCCGGCAGCCCGACCGCGGAAAGGACGTCGGGCTCGAACTGGCCCTGATAGGCGAGGTTGTGGACAGTGAAGACGGACCGGGCGTTTTTGAAGAAGGGGTCGCCGCCGTAGACGAACTTCAGGTAGGCGAAGGCGGTCGCGGCCTGCCAGTCGTGGCCGTGGACGACGTCGGGGGTGAAGCCGAGGGCCTTCATCGCCTCGAGCGAGGCCCGGGCGAAGAAGGCGAAGCGCTCGCCGTTGTCGGGATAGTCGCCGGCCGGCGTCCCGTAGAGCGCGTCGCGGTCGAAGTAGGCGTCCTGGACGATGAAATCGACCAGGAACCCGTCGGCCCGGTGCTCGAGGACGGCATATTCCGCAGTCCGGCCGCCCCACTCGAACCCGCCGCGCGCGACGGCCGGACCAAGGGGCAGGCCCTTCTTCCGGACCTCCCGGTAATAGGGCATGAAGACGCGGACATCGGCGCCGAGGGGGGAGAGGAACTTGGGCAGGGCGCCGGCCACGTCGGCCAAGCCGCCCGTCTTGGCATAGGGGATGGCTTCCGAAGCGAGGAATGCGACTCTCATGGCTGGGCCATTCTAGCACAACTGCCGGCGCTGGTCACCCCGCGCGCCGGGGCCCGGCCGCCGGCCGCTTGCGAACCTCCGGCCCTTGGCATAAGATGTGTCGCGAGCGAGGACCGATGACAAAGCGAGCGGCGGGGACGCCGGCGCGCAAAGTCCTGGCGGCCGTCATCGAGCGGGCCGGCAAGGTTCTCGTCGCCAGGCGGAAGAAGGGGCTGGCGGCGGAAGGCCTCTGGGAGTTCCCCGGCGGCAAGCTCGAAGCCGGGGAGTCGCCCGGCCGCGGACTCGAACGCGAGCTCGAGGAGGAGCTGGGCGTGCGCGCCAGGGCCGGCGAATTCCTCTGCGCCGTGCCGTTCTCCGGCCCGGCCGCGACCTTCGAGCTCGTCGTTTTCCGGGCCGAGCTTCTGGGAGACGATCTCCGCCTTGCCGACCACGACGCCGTCCGCTGGCTCGAGCCCGCGGAAATGGACGAGGCGGAGTTCTCGGCGCCCGACCGCCCCGTCGTCCGGCTCCTGCGGGCCGGGCGCGGCGCGCCGGGGCCGAGGTAGGCGGGGGACGGTCGTGGAGGACGGCGTCATCCTCAAGCCCGGCAAGGACAAGGCCGTCCGGAACCGCCACCACTGGATCTTCTCCGGCGCGGTCCAGAGGCTGCCCGAGTTCGAGAACGGCGATGTGCTGCCCGTCCGGGGCGCGAACGG
Organism: Terriglobales bacterium; assembly: GCA_035543515.1. GTDB lineage: Bacteria > Acidobacteriota > Aminicenantia > Aminicenantales > Saccharicenantaceae > DATKJS01. The sequence continues at coordinate 22,138 of DATKJS010000068.1, forward strand.
GGACCTCCTCGGCCACGCCTATTTCAACCGCGACTCCTCCATCGTCGGCCGCATGGTCAGCTTCGGCCGCGAGGCGCCCGAGGACGCCGTGCGTCGGGCCATCGACGGGGCCGTCGCCCTGCGCCGCCGCTTCTTCGACCCGGCCATCACGAACGCCGTCCGGATGGTCAACGCCGAGGGCGACCATCTCCCGGGGCTCGTCGCCGACCTCTACGACGACGTTCTGGTCGTCCAGGTGGCGACCCTGGGCATGGAGAGACTCAAGCCCTTCGTCCTCGAGCTCCTGGCCGCGGCCGTCAAGCCCCGTTCCGTCTACGAGAAATCCGACCTCCCCGCGCGGCGGGAGGAGGGCCTCCCTGAGCGCGAGGCGACGATTTCGGGCGAGCCCCCGGGCCGCGTCCGCGTCATCGAGAACGGCCTGCCGTTCCTGGTCGATGTCGCCCGTTCCCAAAAAACCGGCCTCTATCTCGACCAGCGCGAGATGCGCCGGCTCGCCGGCGACATCGCCCGGGGGCGCCACGTCCTCAATGCCTTCTCCTATTCGGGGGCCTTCTCGGTCTACGCCCTCAAGGGAGGGGCGGTGCGGGCCGATTCCGTGGACTCGTCGGCCTCCGCCGTCGCCCTGGCCCAGGAAAACTTCGAGATCAACGGCCTGCCGTCCGACTCGGGCATCTTCTTCACCGCCGACGTCTTCGAGTTCCTCAGAGAGCCGGACCTCGATTACGACCTCATCATCCTCGACCCGCCGGCCTTCGCCAAGCGGAAGACCGACGTCGTGCGGGCCTGTCGCGGCTACAAGGACATCAACCGGCTGGCAATCCAGCGCGTCCGGCCGCAGGGGCTGGTCATGACCTGCTCGTGTTCGCACTTCGTCGACGACCGGCTCTTTCAGCAGGTCGTCTTCCAGGCGGCGGGGGAGGCGGGGCGGCGCGTCCGCATCCTCCAGCGCCACCGGCAGGCCCTCGACCACCCGGTCAACATCTATCACCCGGAGACCGAATATCTCAAGGGTTTGCTGCTCTACGTGGACTAGCGGCCGCTTCGCGCCGCATCCAGGGCCAACTCGAGCCTCGGGGCGGCCTCCATTCCAGGCCGCAAGGTCCTTGATGACATAGGGGACGCCGGCGATTGCGCCGGTCCGGGGAATCTCATATAATCCGTTCCCTCCCGGCGGGCGCGGCCGGAAGTCCGGCGAAAGGAGGCTGGCATGGATTTCCAGGACGACCTTCGGACCCATCTGAGGACGGCGTCCCTCATCGCCGTTTCGGTCATCGTGAGCCTCCTCCTCTATCTTGGCGTCGTGGAGTTCATCCGCGCCCGGTTCAGGCCCTTCCGCGGTTTCCTCGCCGTGGCCGACGTCCAGCTCCTCCGCTACGCCGTCTTCGCCATGGCCGTTCTGGTCGTTATCCTCATCCGGGTCCTTCGCCCGCACTGGCTCCGCAGGGCGGCCGGCGACGACGCCGAGACGGCCCTCCACCGCGTGGAGAAGGCATCGCTCCTGACGATCTTCCTGGCCGAGGTCCCCGGCCTCCTCGGCTTGCTCCTCTTCCTGGTCGCCGGGCTCAACAGGGATTTCTACATCCTGGTCTTCGCTTCCCTCGTTCTCGTCTTCATCTATTTCCCCCGGCGCTCGGCCTGGGAGGAATGGCTGTCCTAGCGGACGGCGGAGGTGCCCATGAACACCCGCATCCGAAACCTCGCCCTTTGGGGGGCCGCCTGCGGCCTGGCCCTGGCCCGGCCGGCCCCGGCCCAAGAACCCGCAGCGGCCGTCGCGAACCCGCCCGTCCTCCGCTACGAGATCTGGGTCGAGCTCGATGACGCGGCCAAGATGCTCCGCGGCCGCGAGGAGATCGTCTGGACCAACCGGACCCGGGATACCGTGCCGGACATGCTCCTCCACCTCTACTGGAACGCCTTCAAGAACACTTCGAGCACCTTCCTGAGCGAGGCGGCCGGGGAGACGCTCATGGCCCGCGGCCTCGAGCCCAAGGACGGGGAATGGGGCTGGGTCGATGTCACGGACATCCGCTTGGCCGACGGTCGCGACCTCGGCCCGACGCGAGAGTTCGTCCGCCGCGACGAGCCGGTCCACGAGGGGGACCAGACCGTCCTCCGCGTCCGCTTCCCCGAGCCCGTCAAACCCGGGAACAACATCCGGCTGCGGCTCGAGTTCCGGAGCCAGATCCCGCGGACGGTGGCTCGCTCGGGCTATTACCAGCACTCCTATTTCATCGGCCAGTGGTTCCCCAAGCCGGGAGTTTACGAGGAGGGAAAGGGCTGGAATTGTCACGAATATCACGAGAGCTCCGAGTTCTTCTCCGATTTCGCCGACTTCGCCGTTCATATCACGGTGCCCCGGGGCTTCGTCGTCGGGTCGTCCGGCAAGGAGGTCGCGGTCGAGGCCGACGCGGCTGCCGGCAAGGACACGCACACCTTCGTCCAGGCCATGATCCACGATTTCGCCTGGATGGCCGACCCCCGCTACCTCAAGGTCGAGCGCGAGTTCGTGGCGGCGGAGGAGGTCAGCCCCCGCGAATACCGCGAAACGGCCGAGCTCCTGGGCCTGCCGCTCGAGGAGGTCAAGCTCCCTGACGTCCGCATGATCCTTCTCATCGCCCCCGAGCACAGGGGGCAGGTCGACCGCCACTTCAAGGCCCTGAGCGCGGCCATCAAGTATTACGGACTCTGGTACGGCCCCTATCCCTACGAGACGGTGACCATGGTCGACCCGCCCTTCCGGACGGGGAGCGGCGGCATGGAATACCCGACCCTGTTCACGGCCGGCACGGGCGTGCTCCCGGCCGCGGACGTCCTCTCGCCCGAGGGCGTCATCATCCACGAGTTCGGCCACGGCTACTGGTACGGCCTCTCGGCCAACAACGAGTTCGAGGAGGCTTGGCTCGACGAGGGCATCAACACCTATTCGACCGGCCGTGTCCAGGCCCGGGCCTATGGCGCGGGCGCCTTTTCCCTGGACCTCTTTGGCATCCCCTTGGCCTCGGTCTTCAGGATGCCGAGGTTCCTCGACTACGAGACGGACCGCGCGGCGGCCATCAACGCCGTCAAGTACGACCCCGTCCTGACGGCCTCTTGGCGCTTCTACAACCGGGCGAGCTACGGGGCCAACGTTTATATGCGCGCCTCGACTTGCCTCAACACGCTCGAGCGCCTGGTCGGCGAGCGGGCCATGTCCCGGATCATGCGGACCTTCCAGATGCGCTTCCGCTACCGCCACCCGAAGACGGCGGACTTCGTCGCCACCGTCAACGAGATCTCCGGCCGCGACCTGAGCTGGTTCTTCGACGAGCTCATGGGCGAGACCCTGGACTTCGACTATGGCATCGCCTCCGTCGAGTCCGAGGAGAGGCCGGCCCATCCGCGCGGCGTGTTCGATATCGACGGGAAGAAGGAGGAGATGACGGCGGCCAGGGCTCGCGAGCTCGAGGCCAAGGGAGAGAAAGGGGCCGGAGGCCCTGCGCCGAAAAGGGACTGCCTGACGACGGTCACCCTGCGCCGCTACGGCGAGGCACGGGTGATGGGCGGCGTCCCGGTCAAGGTTGTCGTGGACTTCGACGACGGCAGCCGGGAGACGCGCTTCTGGGACGGCCAGTCCCGCTGGGCGCGGCTGGTTTTCGCCAAGCCCGCCCGGGCGGTCTCGGCCCGGGTCGACCCGGACGGCGTCTGGCTCATCGATTCCGACCTGGCCAACAACACCTATGTCGTCCGGCCCGTCCGGCGGGGGCTCGTCCGGCTGCTCTCGGAGCTCGTTGTTTTCGTCCAGAACGCCCTCGCCCTCGCGGGCTCGTTCAGCTGAGGAAAGGGGAGTGTCATGACCGTCTTCAAGGCGATCGGCAACGGCGCGGGCACGGCCTCCCGGAGGCCCCTGGCCTTGGCCGTGCTGTGGGTCACGGACCTCGTTTTCGCCGTGCTCATCGTCGCGCCCTGGGCCGCCCTGGTCCGGGCCGACCTCGGGCATTCCCTGCTCGGCCGCAGCCTCCACGCCCTCGATTTCCTGTGGCTGGGAGAGGCGGTCTACAGGTACCAGAGCGCGGCCCCGGCGCTCCTGGCCGGATGGCTCGTGCTTCTCGCTGTCTACTTCGGCCTCTCGGTCTTTCTCAATGGCGGCGTCATCGGCCGGCTCCTCGACCGGGAGGGCCGGACGACGTTCCAGACCTTCTTCGCCGATTGCGGCCGGCACTTCGGCCGGTTCGTCCGGCTCTTCCTCGTCTCGGTCGTCTTCTACGCCCTGGCGTTCGGGACAGTCCTCGGCCTCTTTTCCATGGTCACGGCGAGGGCGGCCGAGCGGGCCCGGACCGAATGGACGCCGCTCGGCCTCTCATGGGCCCGGACGCTCATCGCCCTTCTCCTTCTCAGCCTCCTCCACATGGTCTTCGACTACGCCCGCATTTTCGTCGTGGCCGAAGACGAGCGCCGGGTCCTCCGGGCCCTGGGCAAGGCCCTGGCCTTCCTCGGTCGCCGGTTCTTCCGGGCCTGGGCCCTCTATCTCCTCGTCGGCGCCGGACTCGTGGCCGGGGCGGCCCTCTATTTCGCCGCGGCCGGCCTCATCCCCGGCTCGGGCCTGGCCTGGCTCGGCCTCGGCCTCGTCTGGGGGCAGGCCTTCGTCGTCTTCCGCTTCTGGACAAAAATGGTCTTCTTCTCGGCCCAGGCCGAGTATGCCCTCGGCGAGCGCGAGTGACGGCCATGAAGCTCTGCTTCCTCGGCGCGGCGCGTCAAGTCACGGGCTCCAGCTATTACCTCGAGGCCGGGGGGATGAAGGTTCTCGTCGACTGCGGGCTTTACCAGGAGCGGCCGTTCCTCGACAGGAACTGGGACCCCTTTCCGGCCCCTCCCGGCGAGGTCGATGTGCTCATCCTGACCCATGCCCACCTTGATCACTCGGGCCTCATTCCCCGGCTGGCCGCTCAGGGCTTCTCGGGGACCATCTTGACGACCGCGGCTTCCGCAGACCTCGTCTCGATCGCCCTGATGGACGCGGCCCGCATCCAGGTCGAGGACGCGGCCTTCAAGCAGAGGCGTCACGCCAAGGAAGGCCGCGCGGGCGCCCATCCCGAGGTCCCGCTCTACACCGTCGAGGACGTCCAGAGGGCGATGCCGCTCGTTGAGGAAGTCCCCTACGACGAGGAGGTCGCTCTGTCCGACGCCCTCTCCTTCCGCTTCCGCGACGCGGGCCACATCCTGGGCTCGGCCATGGTCGAATTCAGCAGCCGGGAGAACGGCGCCGGCCGAAGCCTCGTTTTCTCGGGGGACATCGGCCAATGGGACGCGCCGCTCGTGCGCGACCCCTCAGTCTTCGAGCGGGCCGACTACGTCGTCATGGAATCGACCTATGCCGACCGGGACCACGAGGACCCCAAGACGATCCCCGAGCTCCTAACCGAGATCGTCGTGGACACGGCCAAGGCCGGCGGGAATGTCGTCATCCCGACCTTCGCCATCGAGCGGGCCCAGCAGGTCATGTACTATCTCAGCCGCCTGCTCCGCGACAAGGCCGTTCCGCCGCTGCCCGTCTACCTCGACAGCCCCATGGCCCGGGAAGTGACGGAGGCCTTCCGCCGTCACACGGCCGACCTCGACGCGGAGGCCCGCGCCCTCTTCGATTCCGGGGAGAACCCCTTCGAGTTCCCCGGCCTGACCATCGTCAGGACCATCGAGGAGTCCAAGGCCATCAACGCCAAGCGCGCCCCCTCCATCATCATGGCCGGGTCGGGGATGTGCACGGGCGGCAGGATCAAGCATCACCTGCTGTACAATATCGGCCGGCCCGAGTCGACCATCCTCTTCGTCGGCTACCAGGCCGAGGGGACCCTCGGCCGCCAGATCCTCGAGGGGGAGGCTGAGGTCCGCATCCTCGGCCGGCCCCTGGCCGTACGGGCCCGGGTGGCCAAGATCAACAGCTTCTCCGCCCACGCCGACCGCAGGGCCCTCGGCCGCTGGCTCGACGCCTTCCGGACGCCGCCGCGCCGCCTCTTCGTCACGCACGGGGACGCTGCGGTGGCCGCCCGCTTCGCCGAGCGGGCGGTCAAGGAGCGCGGCTGGACCGCGGAGGCGCCGGAGTACCTGGCCTCGCGGGACCTGGATTAGACGGCGGCCCGGGGCAGGCGCGACAGCCCCTGGGTCTTCCCGTAGCGGGACATGATCTTCCGCAGCTCGCGGCGCAGGTCGTCCGGCAGCGACGGCAGGGCGTAGCGCGCGATTCTCTCCCCGACGTCCTTATGGGCCCGCGCCAGGGCCGTCGTGCGTCCCGCCACGACCCAGGCCTCATAGGGGTCGCGGTCCATGAGCTTGGGGAGCGTGTGCTCCTTCCGGTACCACTGGCGCGTATGGGGATGGGTCAGGAAGCTGTCCCCGAGCTTGTAGGTCTCGAACTTATCGAGGGCCATCGGCTCCTCCCGCTGGGCGACGCTCTCGAGGAGCCGGTAGGCCATGCCGCAGATCTCGTTGTCGAGGCAAAGCTTCTCCAGGCTCTGGGTGCTCTCGTAGTCGAGCATGCCCGGGCCGGAGATGACGTTAACGCCGGCCAGGGCGCCCAGCACGGCCCCCATGGCCGTCTCGACGCCGCTCTGGACATCGTTGAGCTTGGAGTCGCTGAGGGCCATGTAGGCGTGGGTCGGCAGCTTCAGGCGCTTGCCGACCTGAACGTAGGCCGCGTCGATCAGCATCGTCTCGATCGCCCCCATCGGCGTCGTGCCCTTCCGCATGTCAAAGCTCGAGGGCGAGCCGCCGAAGATGACCGGCGCTCCCCGGCGGGCCAGCTGGCAGATGACCAGCCCGCTGAGGTTCTCGGCGACGTGCTGGACGAGCGTCCCGCTGATCGTGGCCAGGGAGGTCGCCCCGGTCATGCCCATCGAGATGAGCTCGGACGGAACGCCCGCCCTGGCCGAATCGACGAGGCTCTGGGCCGTGAGATGGCTCCACTTGAGGGGAGGGGAGGGGCAGGCGTCGAAGATGGCCAATGGCTTGCGGGCGAGCTCCTCTTCGCCGCCGCGCACGGCCGCGAGCATGTCCAGCATCGGCCGGAACCCCTCGACCCTGAAGGTCCCGGTGACGCAGGGCTTCGAGGAGAGGAGGAGCCCGAGATAGAGGCGGTAGCCGTCGGAAACGCCGGCCGGGACATCGGTGCTGATCAGCCCCGTGCTCTGGAAATGGATGTGCTCGAGCGTTTCCTCCAGCTTGCAGAAGGCCACAAGGTCTTTCGTCACGGCCTTGCGCTCCCGGCCCGTGCGGTGGTCGAGCAGGGCGACGGCGGCCGAGCCCGGGTCGAAGTGGACCTCGTCGCCGCCGACTGTGTAGGCCTTTTCTCCGCTCCGGTCGTACATTGTGATCGTCGCCGGCGTCGAGGCCAGGCACTCCCGGACGAGGGCCCGGTCGAGGCGGACGCGCAGGCCCGACTCGTCCGGGCGGGCCCCGGCCGCCTTGAGCAGGGCCAGGGCCTCGGGGTTCTCGATGAAGGCGCCGTGCCTCTCGAGCAGGGCCAGGCCCTCCTCGACGATCTTCTCGACGAGCTCAGGGCTCAGGAGCTCGAGCTTGGGTCGGGTCGTGGGGATCATGGTATCCTCCCTCCTATCTCCGGGCAGGCCCCAGCCGCTTGGCCAGCTTGACGGCCGCGACGGCGTTCTCGGCGTAGCCGTCGGCGCCAATCTCGTCTGCCCACTTCTGGGTGGCCGGGGCGCCGCCGACGAGGACCCGGTACTTCGCCCGGACGTCCTTCTGCTTCAGCATCTCGACCAGGCGCCTTTGGTTGGCCATGGTCGTCGTCAGCAGGGCCGAGAGGCAGATGAAGTCGGCCCCGACGGCCTCGGCCCGCTCGAGGAAGCGCTCGAGCTTGACGTCGGCGCCGAGGTCAAAGACCTCGAAGCCGCCGGCCTGGAGCATGGCGGCGACAAGGTTCTTGCCGATGTCGTGGATGTCGCCTTCGACCGTGCCGATGACGACCTTGCCGCCGCTCCGCGCCTGCAACTGCGAGCGCTGGAGCTCGGGCTCGAGGACGGCCATGGCCGCCTTCATGGCCTCGGCGCTCGAGATGAGCTCGGGCAGGAAGTACTCGCCCTGCTCCCAGAGCTCCCCGACCCGCTGAAGCCCGGGGACGTAGCCGTTCTCGATGACGCCGAGAAGGTCCAGGCCGGCCCGCACGGCCTGCCCGGCCAGCCGGCCGGCGGCGGCGCCGTCGCCGTCGACGATGGCTTTGCGCATCTCCGCGTAGAGAGTGTCTTGGTTCACGTGCGACTCCTGAAGAGGGATTCGGCCATGGCCTTGATGTAGGCGGGGCTCGTGCCGCAGCACCCGCCGACGATGTTCGCCCCGCCCCGCACGATCTCGGGGACGAAGCGGACATAATCCTCGAGCCCCTGGGAGTAGGTCACCGCGCCGCCGGGCCCGAGGACGGGTTTTCCGGCGTTCGCCTGGGCGATGAGCGGCAGCACGGTCTCGCTCCGCATGACCGCGACCAGCCCGGCCATCTGCTCGCTGTTGAGGGTGCAGTTGGCCCCCACGGCCGCCGCGCCCTCCCTCCCGAGCTCCTGCAGACACCGGGCCACGGGGTCGCCCATGAGCGTGAAATACCCGCGGGGCACGGCGTTGTACGTCATCGTGGCCAGGACGGGGAGCGACGTCGCCCGGCGGGCGCCGCGCAGGGCGCAGAGGGCCTCGCGGAGGTCGTACTGGGTCTCGATGAGCAGGACGTCGGCGCCGCCCTCGGCCAGGGCGGCCGCCTGCTCCGCGTAGGCGGCCTCAAACTCCTCCTCCGTGAACTCCCCCTGGGGCTTGAGGAACTTGCCCGTCGGGCCCATGCTCCCGGCCACGAACTTCCCGGCCGGCGCCTCGGCCCGGGCCAACCGGGCCGCGGCGGCGTTGAGCTCGGCCGTCCGGGCCCCGAGGCCGTGGCCGCCGAGCTTGACCCGGCTCCCGCCGAAGCTGTTCGTGGAGACGGCGTCGGAGCCCGCCGCGAAGTAGGCCGCGTGGATTTCTCGGACGACCTCAGGCCGCTCGACGTTCCACGCCTCAGGGCAGGCGCCCTGGGGCAGGCCGCGGGCCATGAGCTCCGTGCCCAAGGCGCCGTCTAGGAGGACGGTCCGCCGCGCCGCCAGCTCGATCAGGGTCACGCTCATCGTTCACCTCCGTCGAAGGTCCCGAACTCGAGGGCCCGGACGAAGGCGTCCTGGAAATCGGCCCGCGAGGCCAGGGATACGTGGGCCACCGACCTCGCCACGGCCTCGGCCCCGGCCCGCTCGGGCGCGGCGAGGAGGAGCTTGCGCGCCCCGGCCAGGGCGGTGTTCCCCACGAAGACGATTTTGTCGGCCGGAAGGTCGGGCAGCAGTCCCAGGCATTTGGCGCTGCCGACGTCGAGCGAGTTCCCGAAGGCGCCCGCGATATAGACGGTGTCCACCCGGCGGAGCGGCACGCCGCACTCGCGGAGGAGCAGGCGGATGCCCGTCTTGACCGCGGCCGAAGCCAGCTGGACCTCGCGGATGTCGTTCTGGCTCAGGCTGAGCTTCTCGCCCAGGCGGAGCTTCTTCTCCGGGCCGGCGATCTTGCCGTCCCGGCCGAGAAGGCCGTGGGCCAGGGCCAGGGCGAGGACATCGATGAGCCCCGTGCCGCACAGCCCGTGGGCGGGCCCGCCGCCGATCGTCCGGAGCCGGAAGCCGTCGCGCCACTCCGCGCCGCACGCGGCGCCGTCCACGGCCAGCATGCCGCAGCTGATGCTCATGCCCTCGAAGGCTGGGCCCGCCGCCGTGGAGGTGGCGACGATGTCGCGGCCGGTCTTGAGGACGACCTCGCCGTTCGTGCCGATATCGATGAAGAGGGCGGTTCCGGGCCTCTCGGCCAAGGCCGTGGCCGTCAGCCCGGCGGTGATGTCCCCGCCGACGAAGCTCTTGATGTTGGGGACGAGATAGACGCGGGCCCCGGGATGCAGGTCGAGACCGACCTCGGCCGCCGGGACGGGCGGGAGGCTCGAGAAAACGGCGCGGAAGGGGGCGACGGCCAGCGAGTCCGTGCTGACCCCGCATAGGAAGTGGTTCATGGCCGTGTTCCCCGCAGCGACGACCTCGTAAACGGCGTCCGCGCCCAGCCCGGCCTTGGCGCACAAGCCGGAGACGAGCTCGTTGAGGAGGTGGACGATCGACCTCTTCAGCCGCCGGAGGTTGTCCGGCTCCTGGAACGCATAGGTGATCCTGGAGACGACATCGGCCCCATAGGAGGCTTGGGGGTTCATGGCCGAAGCCCGGCCGAGGGTCGTGCCGCGGACGAGGTCGATAAGCTCGACGACGACGGTGCTCGTGCCGATGTCCACGGCCAGGCCGCACGCCCGCTCCGAAGTGTCGCCCGGCTCGATGTCCAGGGCCTCGCGCTCGCCGTAGAGGACCGCCGTGACCGCCTGGGGCCCGGACGTCCCGAGGTCGCGAAGGTGCTGCAGGGCCGAGAGAGGCAGGGCAGGACCCGCCGGGCTGAGGAGTGCGCCTAGGGCCTCCGTCACGGCAGCCGGGGCCTCCAGGGGCGGCCTCTCGAGGGTCAGGGCGTATTTCTTCACCTGGGGGTCGAGCGTCACCGGAAGAGACAATCCGGTCTCGAGGACGGCGACCCGGCCCTGGCGCGAGGCCGAAGGGACCTCGACGGCCATATCGCCCCGCACGGCGAACCGGCACGCCAGCCTGTGGTCGGGTCCGAAGCCGTGCTTCTCCAGGACGGCCTTCTCGGAGGCCTCGAGAATGGGCAGGAGGCCGGACCGGACGCGGACGACGCACTTGCCGCAGACGCCCCGCTTGTGGCAGTAGAGGTTGAGAGGGAGCCCGGCCCGGGCCAGGACGTCGGCCAGGACCTCGCCGGAGCGGGCCTTGACCTTGGTCCGGTCGGGGACGATCTCGACGCTGTGGTGCACTTCCGTCATCTCGCCTCACCGCGCGTGACAGGCCCCATTCTAAATCAAATCCGGGCCGGTGCCTATCCTTTTCGTGCGTCGGGGGAGGCCGGGACGGCGCGCCGCCGTCGCCAGAGGGCGTAGGCCGGCAGGCCGGCGCCGAGCAGGGCCAGGCCGGCGGCCGATTTCAGGGGCGCCGAGACGACCATGTTCAGGAAGATGGCCAGGCTGACGGCGATGAACAGCGCCGGGACGAACGGGTAGCCCGTCGTCCGGTAGGGCCGTGCGAGGTCCGGCCGCCGTTTCCTGAGGACGATGACGGCGAGCCCGGTTGCGGCGAAGAAGACGAGCAGGGCGAAGACCATGTATTCGTAGAGGGCCTCGTAGGTCCCCGTGAGGCACAGCACGGCCGCCCAGGCGGCCTGGCCCCACAGAGCCCTGGTCGGGACGCGCCAGCGCGGACTCAGCCGCGCCATGGCCCGGAAGAAGCTCCCGTCCTTGGCCATGGCGTAATAGACCCGCGGACCGAAGAGCAGGTTGGCGTTGAGGCAGCCGAAGACGGAGACCATGATAACGGCCGAGATGGCCGCGCCGACCCCGCCGCCGAAGAGTGACGTGGTGACCAGCTCCCCGACGCGCGTGACGCCCTTGAGCCGCCCGAGCGGCAGGGCGACGAGGTAGATGACGTTGACCGCAACGTAGAGGACGGTGACGCCGCCGACACCCAGGGCGAGGCCGCGCGGGATGTTCCGCTCCGGGCGGCGGACCTCTTCGGCCGTGCAATTCACGGAATACCAGCCGTCGTAGGTCCAGAAGACGGCCACCAGGGCCAAGCCCAGGGGCCGCAGAAGGTCCGGGAAGGCCGGCATACCTTGGAAAAGGGGATGGAAGTTCGAGCCGCCGCTCTTCGTCCCAAACAAGGCGCCAAGGACGACGATGGCCAGGACGGCCCCGATGCGGAAGACGGTCAGCAGGTTCTGGACAGCGACGCCGGCCCGGATGCCGAAGGTGTTGAGGAGGGTCAGGAGGAGGATGGAGGCCGCCGCCACGACCTGGCCGGCGGCGAGCGTGTAGGACAGCCCGAAGAGCGAGAAATGGAGGATCGGGACGCCGACGGCGAGCGAGGGGACGAACGAGCCGAAGAACTCGGCGAATCCGACGGCCAGGGCGGCCAGCCCGCCGCACATGATGAAACCGAAGAAGCCCCAGCCGAAGAGGAAGGCGGCGGCCGAGCCATAGGCCTCGCGAAGATAAATATATTGCCCACCTGCCTGGGGGAACATGGCGCCGAGCTCGCCGAAGGAAAGCGCGCCGCACAGCGTAACCAGGCCTCCGGCGAGCCAGACGACCAGGAGCAGGCCGGGGGAGGGGAGGCCAGCGGCGATGAGCCCCGGCGTCAGGAAGATGCCCGAGCCGATGACCGCCCCGACGACGAGGAAAGCCGTATCGACCAAGGTCATCCTTCTGTCGAATTG
>DATKJS010000069.1:0-23548 GCA_035543515.1 Terriglobales bacterium
CCCGCCGCTCGGGTTCGGCGGCGTTCTCGGGGATCTCGATGGCGCAGGCCGGCCGGCCCCTTTCGACGAAGACGAACGCCCGCGTGCACGGGCTCGACTCGACCGCGGCCGCGCCGGTCCCCGTCCGCCCGCCCGTGGCGCAGGCGGCGCCCAGGGCGAGTAGGACAAAAAGGGGGTCGGACCTCAGCATCTTGCAGATAATGCTAATTTTAGGCATTTCGAACCGGACTTTTTCAGGCTTAAGTCCTCGTTTCCGCCCCTGAAAATGAGGACTTAGGCTCACCGGCAACTTAATCCAAAGTTCCGCCGGCGTCAAACCCCGCCGAGCGTCTCGCACCCCTCGGGCCGCCCTCAGTATCTCCAGCTCTTGAGGTCCGCTCCGGGCGGCGCGGTCGCCTCCATCCGTTTCACGGCGATCGGGACGTACATCTGATGGTAGCGCAGGCGCGAGAGATAGTTGGGCCGCGCGTGGTCGCCGTTCCAGCAGTGCTCGGCCCGGTCGCCGTAGTCGACCTGACCGTCATAATGCGGGTCCTTCGTGCTTTTGAGGAATGCCTCCATGAGATAAACGGCGTCGTTCAGATAATAATTATCCATGTCGCCGACATAGATGTGGATCTTCCCCTTGAGCTTCGGGCCGAGCGTCTTCCACTCGGTTTCGAGCTTGTACCGGAGGTCGTAGGCCTTCCACTGCTCGGCGACCTTGCGGTCGATCTTGCCCGTAAGCTTGTCCCAGACCGGCGCGGGATAGCCGTCGGCGCCGACCGGGCCGAAGACGGCCTGCCAGATGTCCCATTGCCCGCCCGATCGGCCGTGCGTACCCAGGGCGAGCTCCAGGTCGTTCGCCTCCTCGAGTGTCGTGCTGACCTCGCCCAGGTAGTTGCGCATGCCGGGCCGCGGCGTCGTCTTCCAGCGGCTGTCGACGTGGTAGGCGTTCTCGTGCCGGTAGATGTCGACGATGGTGTAGGCCCGGAAGTCGATCGGGTCGGGGCAGGCCGCGAAGCAGCCGTTGAACTCGTCGGGGTAGAAGACCTGGGACGCCAGCGCTTCCCAGCCGCCCGTCGACCCGCCGTAAAGGAACCGCGCCCAGCCCTGGCCAATGCCCCGGTATTTTTTCTCGATGTACGGGATGAGCTCGCGGACGATGGCGTCGCCGTAGGGGCCGAGGTTGGCCGAATTCACTGCGTAGGAGTCGTCATAATAGGGATTGGCGTGCTGGATCTCCATGGCGATGACGCGTGGAAAGGCGGGCCCCGTCCATTCCTTGTAGAAATCGTAGGCCAGTTCCTCCTGCGTCCGGTTGTAGCCCGGGATGTGGAACCTGTCACTCCAGTCGGGTTTGAGGTCCGGGTCGGGAGGCGTCTCGCGAAAGCCCGAGATCGTGTACGGGAAATGCCCGTGGAAGACCATCAGGGGATAGCGCGCGCCGGGATGGGCATCGAAGCCCTCGGGCAGGAGCAGGCAGGCGCCGACGAACATCGGCCGGCCCCAGAATCTCGTCAGGAGCTCGCTCCGGATGCGCTCGTGCCGGACGTATTTCGTGTCCTTGGGCGGCGCGATTGGAGGGATCTCCTGGTCGAGGGCGATCCGGACCATCCCCGACTTCGCCGGGTCGAGGGTCATCCGGCGCGGCGCGCTGTAGAGGTTTCCCGGCGCGGCGTTCCAACGCTGGCCTTCGCCACGGTCCATGGGCAGCTTGACGACGTGCCCGTCGGCGCGGTGGAAGGTCTCGTAGCGGTGGAGCAGGGCCTGGACGTAGTACTCGCCGGGCGGGAGCGCGGCCAGGCTGCGCACGGGATAGCCGAAGGCCGACGCGTCGACGACGGCTTCGACGCCCGGCGCGAGGCCGTCGACGTCGACCCCGAAGACGAGCTGCGTGTCGGGCCCCTCGGAGATCTGGAGCCGCGGCTCGGCGGCCCCGTCGGTCGAGATGAGGAGGAGCAGGCGGCCGTCGAGCGGAGTTTTGGACCGCTCGGCCGGGAAGCTCACGGCGAAGCGGAGCTCGGTCGAGGCGGCTCGAAGCGGGAGGGCGGCGACGATCAAGAAGCCGGCGATCGAGAGGGCGATCGAAGTCGGGAGCCGGAGCGGGGCGTGTCGAAATCTCGATAATTTCATGGGGGCCTCCTTATCGAGCCGGCCTGAATGCGGGGTCATGCCGACGACCGCGAGCTCGCCATGCACTCTGTCGTTGGTCTCATTCCCCTGACCGAGGACAGATTATTTCGCCCGCCGCGCGAAGTCAAGGCGGCGGCGCCCGGAGCGTACGGTGGCGCGCCTTGAATTCGGGCCGCAGAAAAGGAACAATAAGGCCCATGAGAGGGTCGGAACAAAGGCGGCCGGCTGCGGCCGGCACCTCATCTCGCGGGGGGATCCGATGAAACAGGCATCCGAAGGTCAACGGCGAACGGTCATCTTGGGAGCGGCGTTCGTGGCTTGTGCCGCGCTCCTCTGTTCCCTTTCGCCCCGCACGTCCCGCGCCATTCCGCATGCCCAAACTAAGCCGGCGACAAGGGCCGCCCAACCGTCCGGCAGCTACCTCGACTTCCTCGACCGGCACTTTTCGACCGAGCGGCTCGTCCGCGACCTGCGCTATTTCACCTCGGTCCCCCATGTCGCCTCCTCGCCCCGCAACAACGAGCTGGCCCGCTTCGTCCTCGACGAGTGGAAGGCCTGCGGGCTCGAGGACGTGCACCTGGCCGAATACGACGTCCTTCTCTCCTTCCCCGAGAGGATCCGGGTCGAGATCGTCTCGCCCGAAAAGGTCGCGCTGAGCCTCAGGGAGGATAGCTACCCCCAGGACCCCGACACGTCGCGTGCGGACGTCGGCCTCCCCTACAACGCCTACTCCGCCTCCGGCGACATCACCGCGCCCGTAGTCTACGCCAACAGCGGAAACCCGCAGGACTACGACCTCCTCGAGGCGCGGGGGATCGACCTCAGGGGCAAGATCGCCCTCGTCCGCTATTCGGAGCCGTATTCCTATCGCGGCTTCAAGGCGCAGACGGCCGAGAAGCGGGGCCTGGCCGCCCTCCTCATCTATTCCGACCCGAAGGAGGACGGCGCCGTCCGCGGTCCTGTCTTCCCCGACGGGCCGTGGGGCCCTATCAGCCACATCCAGAGGGGCGGCATCCCCTTCGACTTCATCTATCCCGGCGACCCGCTTACGCCCGGCTGGGCCTCGGTTCCAGGCGCGAAACGCCTGCCGCTCGAATCGAGCCTGACCTTGCCGAGGATCACGAGCGTCCCCCTCTCGGCCCGTGACGCCCTGCCCATCCTCCGCCTGCTCGACGGCCCCCAGGCGCCGAAGGAATGGGCGGGCGCCCTTCTCCCCGCCTACCGCCTCGGCGGGGGGAGCCCGCGCGTCCACATCGACGTCAGGATGGACAACTCCGTCCGCCGCATCACGGACGTCATCGGCTGCGTCAGGGGGAGCGAGGAGCCGGAGGCGCTCGTCCTCCTCGGCAACCACCGCGACGCCTGGGTCTTCGGCGGTCTCGACCCGTCGAGCGGCACGGCCTGCCTGATGGAGATCGCCCGGGCCTTCGGCGAGGCCCGCAAGGCCGGCTTCCGGCCGCGGCGCTCGGTCTGGTTCGCGAGCTGGGACGCCGAGGAGTTCACGCTGACCGGCTCGACCGAGTGGGGCGAGGAGAACCGCGACCGGCTCGCGAAGGGGCTCGTCGCCTACCTCAACGTCGACAGCTCGGCTTGCGGCCGGAACTTCAGCGTCTCGGCCGTGCCCAGCCTGTCGTGGACGATCCTCGCCGCGCTCCGCGGCGTCGCCGACCCGGCCACGGGCCGGACGGTTTTCGAGCGCTGGAAGTCCGGGCCCCAAGTCAAGGGCGCAATTCCCGCGTCCGCGGGCAGCGGACGGGTCAACCCCATCGGCAGCGGCTCCGACCACACGGTCTTCCT
This sequence comes from Terriglobales bacterium, assembly GCA_035543515.1. Classification (GTDB taxonomy): domain Bacteria; phylum Acidobacteriota; class Aminicenantia; order Aminicenantales; family Saccharicenantaceae; genus DATKJS01. The sequence goes on from DATKJS010000069.1 coordinate 3,913, forward strand.
CAACCACATTTGCGCCCCGGCCCTGGACATGACCTTCGACGGGGACTACGGCGTCTACCATTCCATGTACGACGATTTTTACTGGATGTCGCACTTCGGCGACCCCGGCATGCGTTACACCGAGGCCTTGGATAAGATCTGGGCGCGCATCGCCGTCGACCTGGCGTCGAGGCCGCTCGTCCCGCTCGACTACGGGACCTACGCCCTGGAGCTCAAGGGGTATCTCGAGGAGTGGGCGAAACAGTTCGACCCGTCGAAAAAGGGGGTCGCCCGTCTGCTCGCTCTCGCCGAGGAGATGAGGAAGGCCGCGGCCGCGATCGGCCCGTACCTCTTCGAGCCCGGCCCGCCTCACGGACCTGGACCGAAGCCGGACGTGACGGGGATTCCGGGAGGCTCGCCCGGATCGGCACTGGCGGCCGGAAGAAGGGCGGAGGCGAACCGCCTTCTCATCGAGGTCGAACGATGTTTCTCGCTCGAAACGGGCATCCCCGGCCGGACATGGTTCAAGCACCTCGTCTTCGGCACACGCTCGACCTACGCCGCGCTCCTCCTCCCCGAGCTGACCGAGGCGGCCGAGGCGAAGAACGCCGAGGGCGTGCGTATCGCCGTCGCCCACCTCCAGACCGCCCTCGAGCGGGCAATCCTAAAGCTCAAGGAGATCGACGGTTTCCTCGCCCACTCCGGCCCCCGGTGATGGCAATCCGGACGCGCCGACCTTTCTTCCCGGAGATGCTATCCCCTATCAGCGCTACCTGATCTTGATCTCCATCTTAACCCACCACGAGCGTCCCGACGGCTTGGGTGGACCGCCGAGAGATGCGGTAGCATTGATGGTCCGAGCCGTGTTATGATTGGGTTAAGAGGGAGATGAAAAGGATCCGGGTTTCCGCGGACCTAGGTTTGGCTTCAGCCGTCCGCCTGCTCGCCGGCGCCGTGGTCCTATTCTATGTCGCGCTCCTTGCCCCCCTCCCCGCCGGCGCCGATTTCCACGTCTCCGCCACCCTCCGCGTCGAGCCCGCCCCAGAATGGGGCCGGCAGGCCTCGAACCTCACCCTGGCCCGGGAATGGTGGTTCGGCCGCAATATCATGGCCTTCACCGCCCAGGACTGGCGGTACATCTTCGACAAGAGCCGGAGCCGCATCTTGGTCATCAACCTGACGGACGCCTACTACGTCGAGGCGCCGATGACCGCCGACGCGCGCGACCTCGTCGACCCCGGCTTCCTGTCCACGCTCGGGCGCTGCCGGGTCGACGGCACGGTCGCCAAATCGTCGCAGAAGATGACGGTCCTCGGGGCCGAGTGCCAGGGCACGGCCGTCTCCGAGTGGCTGGCTTCGGACAACCAGCATCTCTTCGACCGCGACCGGATGATCTATGCCTGCCCCGGCGTCCCCTTCGACTGGACCATGGCCCGCGACCTCGTCACCTGGATGGTCTCGTTCTTCAACCCTCAGATGGCCTATTTCGGCGGGCTGCGGTCGATCGAGGGATTCCCGCTCGCCGAGACCGTTGTCGCGACGAGGAACACGCAGCGGGTCAGCTACGGCACGGTCGCGAGCGGGATCACCGAGGGCCCGCCGCCGGCGGGAATCTATGAGCTCCCGGCCGGGGCCGTCCGGCACGAGAAGCTGACCCAGCGCGACATCCTGGCCATGCGCCAGATCCAGTACCTCATGTATTTCTACTGACCTTGGGGGGCCCGGCCGCCGCCCGGGCCGCGGCCTCGATGGCGATGGCCGCGACGGCCGCGCCGTAATCCAGGTCGATCATCTCCAGCGTGTCTTTCGTGTCATGGTAGCCCGTCCGGTCGATGTCGTAGTTCTCCATGAAGAGCACGACCGGCACGCCGATGTCGGAGAAGACCTGGCCGTCCGTGTTGTAAAGGGAGCTCAGGGGATTGCCGGCCGTGCGGACCTCGCCCCGCAGCCGCGGGTGAAGGGCAACCTGCGGGATGGTCCGGCCGTCAGCGCTCCTCTTCCCGCGCCCGCGTCCGCGCCGTTCGGGGCTCCGGTTCCACTCCTCGGCCCGCGCGTTCCAGATCCGGTTGGCGTCGTGGGCGTGGCGGGCGAGCTCGAGCGCGGAGGCGCCGGCGCCCGGCGAGATCTGGAAGACGTCCTTCTCGCGGTCGAGGTTGTGGGCGATCATGTCCATGACGAAGACCCCGGCGACCCGCGTCCCGGAGAGGTCGACGGGGGCGCCGTTCCCCGTCTCGAGCCGGAGCGTGCCCTCGACCAGCGCCCGGCAGAAGTGTCTCGCCCCCATGCAGTCCGCCGGGAACTCCTCCCCGGTCAAGTGGAGCAGCCAGACGTCCCGCTCGAGCCGGCCCGCCTTGGCCAGTTCGAGAAAGACCGGCGCGGCCCGCAGGAGCGTCGCTGTGGCCGAATGGTTGTCGTCGGCCCCGGCCGCGGCGATTCGGGCGCCGGACCCGCCGCGGTCCTTCTCGTACTCGTCCTCCATGTAGGCCGTGTCGTAGTGGTCGGCCAGGACGACCGCCTCGCGCCGGTCCCGCCCCGGGATGACGACGAGGAGGTCGCGCTCGTGGGCGCGGCCGTCCCGGTTGTCGTTCCAGCCGCCGAAGAGCGTGAAGTCGAAATCCGTCCGCCAGAGGAACGGGACCTCGCCGCACAGGGCCTTCCCTTTGAGCCCCGCCGCCCGGACGGCCTCTCGGTGGCGCCCGAGGAGATAATCCCCCAAGGCCTCGAGGTCCCGCTGTCGATGCGTGAGCCGGCTCTGCGTCGGCGCGTCCTGGACGCAATCGGCATTGTCCTTGTTGACGTAGCGGCCGTGCGCGAGGAACGCGATGTCGTTCCACAGGGCCTCTTCGAAGGCGCGGGTGGCGGTCCGGGCGAAGGTCAGGGCCTCGGGCAAGGCGGATGGCGCCGCGGGTCCGGCGGCGGCGGCCGGACCCGGAGAGGCAGACGGCGGCTCGAGGAGGCGCTCGACCGCCTGCCGCACCAGCCGCCCGAGCGCGGGGTCGGAGGCCTTGTCGACGAGGGCGGCGAGCCAGGCGTCGAGGGATTCCCCCTCGGCCAGGCATAACAGGTTCCTGGCGAACGCCCCGGGCAGGGGCCGGCCGCCGCTGAGCTCGGCCGCGCCGAGCAGGGCCAGGACGTTGAGCGGCGTCTGCCGGCTGTAGTGCTCGCGGAGGTGCTCGTAGGCCCGGAGGGCGGCGAGCTGGGGCTCGCGGCGGAGGAGACGCGGCCATAGCCGCATGGGCCTTGCCGGGTCAGGGGTCTCTGTCGGATAAGCGGTCAAGAAACCCGCAGGGACGCCGGGCACGACCTCGGCCCGCGACCGCTCCCCCGACCAGCTCGCGGCGAGGGGCCGGTGCCAGTAGACCTCGCGCCTCCCGACCCGCATGGCCGGGTATTGAAAGCGGTAGCGGAAGAGGCCGCCCGCGCTCACGGCCTCGAAGGCGCGGAGGATCTCGGCCGGCGTCGCGCGCGGGCCGTCCATGAGGAGCCGCGAGTCCTCGGCCCAGATCTGGCAGTTCCGGGCCATGGGCTTGTTGTAGAGCCCGAGGGCGTCGAGCGCGGTGCTGAAAAGGGTGCGGCTGATGCCATGCTCGACGCGGCTCATGGCGACATCGTCCTCGTTTCGCCGGGCCCGGTCCCAGCGGTTCGTCCGCTTGAAGGTGTTGAGGACGAGGCCCTCGGGAATGTCGGGCCGCGGCCGGCCGGGGGCCTCCTCGTGCAGCCAGCCCGACTGGGGGACGCGAAGGCCGCCGGGGGCGTCGCGCCGCGCGGCCAGCCGCTGCAACGGGACTTGCATCGCCAACGGGAGCCTGTCCTGCAGGCGGACGTAGTCCCGCTCGCCCCAGAAAAGGAGGCTCGCCGGGAAAGGCAGGAGGGCGAGGTCGCCGGAGAGATACCGCTTCCTGACCTCCTCCGGCAGCCGGGCGAAGGGGCGGAACGTCAGCAGGCAGCGCACTCCCTCGAGCGGGTCTGAGGCGCCGACGATGAGGGGCGCAGTCCACGACGGGAGCGGGGACGCCCGCCAGTACGGGAAGCGCGGGTCCGGCTCGGTCGGCAGGATGCGGAAGCCGAGGTCGCGGAGGGAGGCGGGCGGGGCCGCGGGCCCGCCGCAGGCGGCGGCGAAGAGACGCCCGAAAAAGCCAAGCGCGTCCGCCGCCGGGAGCTCCCGGCCTGGCCCGGCGTAGAAGCCCTGCCAGAAAGCCTGCTCGGGTCCCTGCTCGCTCGAGCCGAAGAAGGTCCAGCGGACGCGTCCCTTATCGTCTTGGGTCCGCGACAGGGCGAGGGGCAGGAGGGCGACGCAGCGCTCGCGCGGCAGGCGGCCGAAGGCGGCTTGGAGCTCGGGCGGGCAATAGGGATTGTCGGCCAGGTTCCGGCCCCGGTAGCCCGGAATGCGGAATTCGGGTTGGCCCCCGCCCAGTCGCCTCAGCGCGCCGACGATCTCCCCGGCCAGGTGCTCGAGCCCGGGCCCGAGCTCGTACTCCTCCTCGACCTCCGTGACGGCCCAGCCGAAAGGGTCATCGTCCGAGAACGGGCGGAGTTCGGGTTCCCCGTAGGGCTTGCGGCCGAGGCGCGGCGGCGGCATGAACTCCGAATACGCGGGCAGGGGGAAATTCCCCTTGCCCGAGAACCACGGAAAGCCATCGAGGAGGGCGTGCCAGCCGAGGGCACCGATCGTGTTCTGCGGGCTTTCGCTCACCGGGTCTCCTCAGTCTGGCCCCGCTGCGGGAATTCTCTCCGCCAAGTTACCACGAAAATCCGAAGAGGCACAACTCCAGCTCCCATTCCCGGGCCCCCGGAGCGCCGGTCATGGGCCGGGGGCCGCCGGGTCGAAGAGGCGGGAGCCCCAGCCGGCCTCGACGGCGAACGTCATGCACCGCGCGAAAACGCCGTAATCGAATTCGGGACAAACTAGGCCCCGGCGTCTTAGGATGGGCCCCGACTTCGTCGTCTCGAAAATGCGGGTGTCCCGCATGTAGGGACCGTAAGCCTCGATATAATTATCGTAGAGCCGCTCGAGGGGATTCCTCGGGTCGGCCTCGAATTCCTTTGGGGCGGCGGTCCGGACGCCCGTCATCCGGAAGAGCCGACAGCTGTAATCGATGATGTCTTCGATCGGCTTGACCCTGCCGTTCACGATGTGGAAGATGCCGCCTTCGGGAGCGCCCTCCATCAGGGCGAAGAAGGCGTCCGTCAAGTAATCCACGGGGACGAGGTCGACGCCTCCCCGGCCGGCCGCAGCGATCCTCAGGGGAAGATGGACGCTTCCATCGGGCTCGAGACGGACCCCGACCTCGGCGGCCCGCCTGCCGCCCCTCTCCCGGAGGTCCTTCTCGTAGAGGTCCCTCAGGAAAAGAGCCGCCCGCACGGGATAGTAGACGCCGTTGAAGAGGAGGCTCCGGCCGGACCGGGAATCCCCGTAGACGATGGACGGACGATAGATGGTGAAGCCGAGGCCGGAGCCGGCGCAAGCCTCGGCCGTCAGCCGCTCGCCCCGGCATTTCGTCTCTTCGTAGACGTTCCAGAATCCCGGGGGCGACGCCGGCTCCTCGCGGCAGGGCCCGGCGGCCTTCCCCGCGACGAAGGCCGTGCTCAGGTGATGGAAAAAAGAAGCGTTGCTCGCGCGGGCAAAGGCCAGGACATGGGACAGTCCCCGGGTGTTGACGGTCTCGACCTCCGCCCTCTTTCGCTCGGAAAACGAGGTGCTCGAGGCGCAGTGGATGATCTCGTCCGTGTCCCGGAGCGCCTCGCAGAGGACGTCCGGCGCGAGGCCCAGGTCCGGCCGGGTGATGTCGCCCTCGGCGACCTTGAGTCCCCCGCGTGCCGCGGCGGGCAGGCCGAACCAGTCCAGAAGCCCGCCGACCCGGTCCGCGGCTGCCCCCCGTCCGTCGGGCCGGGCCAGCAGGCGGACGGCGAAACCCCGCCTTAGCAGCCCGACGGCGATATGGCTCCCAAGGAACCCGGTCCCCCCCGTCAGCAAGAAGCGGGTGGACCTCGCCGCCCGCGCTTTCTCGATGTCGATAGCCGACGCCCGCAGACCGCCCATCATTCCGTTTGCCTCAACCGCCTCAACGGACATCCGCTTCCCGAGCCCGGAGTCTCGTGGGTCAAATGAAGCATTCTTCTGCGTTCCTTCCGGCCTCACCGGCCGGGGCCCTGCGGGCGGTCAGGGCTTGATGCCCAGATGGACGACGGCGATGCCGTTCGTCAGCCTGAGAAAGCGGACGCCGGCGAACCCGGCGCGCCGCATCCGTTCGGCCAGCTCTGCCGGCGCCGGAAAAACGCGGATGGACTCCGCGAGATAGCGGAAGGACGCGCCGGTGCCGCAGACGAGCCGGCCCGCGAACGGCATCCAGCGGAAGGAATAGAGATGATAAAGGCCGCGGATGAGCAGGTTCGCGGGGAGCGAGAATTCGAGGACCATCAATTTTCCGCCGGGTCTGAGGACACGGAAGAACTCGGCCAGGCCCTTCTCCGGGTCCGTCAGGTTGCGCAGGCCGAAGCCGATGGTCACGGCGTCGAAGGAGGCGTCGGGGAAGGCGATCGACTCCGCGTCGCCAAGGACGAAGGAGACGCGGCCCGCAGCCTTCGTCGCGGCCAGCCGCCGCCGCCCCTCCTTCATCATCGCCCGGTTGAGGTCGTAGACGACGACTCGGCCGCCGGGGCCGACCCCCCGGGCGGCGAGCCTGGCCAGGCCGGCCGTGCCGCCACAGACGTCGAGGACCTCGTCCCCGGCTTCGAGGCCGAGCAGGCGGATGGACCGCCTTCGCCAGCGCGAGTCCAGGCCGAAGCTAAGAACGGTGTCGGCTAGGTCATAGGTGCGGGCGATGGGGTCGAACTGCTCCTGGACGAGCCGCGTCTTTTCCGCCGGGCTGACCTGGCGATAGCCGAAATCGACCCTGTCCTCCGCCACGCGTTCCATTATACATAATGGGGACACAATACTCATTTCCGAATTTCGGCCCGGACAGAGAGGGGCCAGGCGAGGTTGAATTGGGAAAGAAATTCGGAAATGAGTATTGTGTCCCCGAATTATTGGACGACCTGGCCGTCGAAGAGCCGGATGATGCGGCCCGAGCAGGCGGCGATGTGATCGTTATGGGTGACCATGACGATCGTCCGGCCCTCTTTCCACAGGTCGGTCAGGAGGGCCATGATCTCCTCGCCGCTCTTCGAGTCGAGGTTGCCCGTCGGCTCGTCGGCGAGGAGGATCGGCGGGTCGTTGGCCAGGGCCCGGGCCAGGGCGATCCGCTGCTGCTGACCGCCCGAGAGCTCCGAGGGCCGATGCTCGCGCCAATCGTACAGCCCGACGGCGTTCAAGAGCTCGGTCACGCGCTCGCGCCGCCTGCGTCCGCCCTTCCCGTCGAAGAGCATCGGCAGCTCGACGTTCTCCCAGGCCGTCGCGTACGGCAGCAGGTTGAAGTTCTGGAAGACGAACCCGATCTTGCGGTTGCGGACGGCCGCCAGCTGGTCGAAGGTCAGGCCGGCCACGGCGTCGCTGTCGAGGAGGTAGGCCCCGGCCGTCGGCGTGTCCAGGCAGCCGATGATGTTCATCAGCGTCGACTTGCCCGAGCCCGAGGGCCCCATGATGGAGACGAACTCGCCCGCCCCGATCCTGAGGGAAATGCCCCGGAGCGCCTCCAGGGACTGGCTCCCCGCCCGGTAGACCTTGGTGATGCCTTCGAGTTCGATCATGTTGACCCTCTATTCGTAGCGGAGTGACTCGATCGGGTTCGACCGCGACGCCCTCAGGGCCGGGAAGATCCCCGAGAGGAAGACGAGGACGCCGAGGACGATCATGTACGCGACGAAGATGCGCAGCGAGAAGACCGGGCGCAGGAGGTACGCCTCGATGCCGAACGAATCGTAGTTGATGGGCACCAGGCGGATGAGGCTGACGACGTTGAAGGCCGTGACGAGGCCCCAGAAGGTGCCCTTGGCGAAGACGAACATCGTCTCCAGGAAGAACTGCTGGACGATGACCCGCCGCCGGGCGCCGATGGCCAGCTTGACGCCGATCTCTTTCGTCCGCTCCTTGGCCACGGCGTACATGAGGTTGGTGACGCCGACGGCGCCGATGAGCAGTGTCAGGACGCCGATGATGGCCAGGAAGATCTCGATCCCCTTGAAGATGGCCATGCCCTGCTTGCCGTCCTCGATGGTGTTCCAGAAGCTCAGGGCGTAGCGGTCGGCCTCGTCAAAGCGGTCCTTGCGGCCGAGGAGCGTCCGGATTCGGGCCTCGATGAGCTTGGAATGGGCCTCGTCGCGCGGCTGGATGTGGATCTGGTTGATGCGCCGGCGGTTGTCCAGCTGCTCGTAGGCGTGGAACGGGAGATAGACCTGGTCGGCGTCCGGCCCGTTGTACATCGAGTCCTGGATCTTCTTTTGAAGGACGCCGACGACGGTGAAGGGGATGCGGTTGATGACGATCTCCCTGCCGACGGCGTCGGCGCCGCCGAAGAGGTCCGCGGCCACCTTCCAGCCGATGAAGGCGACCTTGCGACCCTTGGCCTCGTCGTCGGCGTTGAGGAAGCGCCCGCCGAGCTGGGGGACCTGGGTCCGCATCAGGCCGAACTCGGCCGTCGTGCCGTGGACGGTCCGGTTGATCTCCTTGCCGTTGGCCGAGACCTGGAGGTAGTTGTACGATTCCGGGGCGATCCGCAGGATCTCCGGGATCCGCTCCTTCAGGAAGTCGACGTCCTCGGGGTAGAGGGAGACCGGCCGGCCCTTGGGCAGCCCCTCGAACTCGAGCGAGGTCTGGCCGCCGTAGACCATGATCAGGGTCTCGCCCAACCCGCTGAAGGCGACGTGGAACTGCGTCGACATGCCCTGGCCGAAGGCCATGAGGAGGAGGACCGAGAGCGTGCCCCAGAACAGGGCGAAGGTGATGAGGGAGGCCTTCTTCCGGCGCTTCCGGTACTCGCTCCAGAAGAAGCGGGGCAGTGTCGCGTTCATGTCTCCCCCCTATTTCCTGAGCGCCTCGATGGGGTCGGTCGAGGCGGCCGTCCGGGCCGGGATCATCCCGGCGACGACGCCGATGGTGAGCAGGATTAGGACCGTCGAGACGATCACGGCCGGGTTGAGGACCGGAACGCCGACGAAGTCGGTGAAGCCTCCCGTGGGCATGGCCTTGGTCGCCTGAAGGACGCCGGCCGAGAGCCCGAAGCCGATGGCCCCGCCGAGGAGCATGATGACGATCGATTCGCTGAAGAACTGCCAGAGGATCGTCCGGCGGCGGGCGCCCACGGCCAGCTTGACGCCGATCTCCCGCGTTCTCTCGTCGACGACGACCCGCATGATGGAGGCCACGCCGACGCCGCCGACGAGCAGGGTGAACGAGCCGATAACCCCGAGGAAGACGGTGAAGGCTAGGAAGAAGGTCGTGAACTGCTTCTCGAACTCGAGCGTGTCCCAGACGCCCAGGGCGTCGGGGTCGGCCGGGTCGAAGCCGTTGAGCTTGGCCAGGTGGGCCTTGACCCCGTCCATGACGGCCTTGCTCCGGCCGAGGTCGCGGGGGCGGAAGATGAAGTTCGAGACGTACTTGTAGCCGTAGAGCGACGAGTAGGTCGTCCACGGGATGAAGGCGCAACGCTCGTCGCGCTGGCCGTTGTAATTCGAGTTCTGGAGCTTCGCGCGCATGACGCCGGCGACAGTGAAGGGGACGCCGTCGATGAAGACGGCCTTGCCCACCGGCTCCTCGCGGTCGAAGAGGTCCGTGGCCAGGACGTCCCCGATGAAGCAGACGCGCTTCCGCCCGGCCATGTCCTCCGCGTCGACGAAGCGCCCCTTCTCGGCGATGGTGTTCCGCATCAGCTCGAACTGGGGGTTGACGCCGCGCACGGTGTTCCGGAACTCCTTCCGGCCGTAGCTGATGAGGCGGCTGCCGACGAACTCCGGGCTGATGAGCTCGACGCCCGGCACCTTCTCCGGGATGGCTTCGACCGTCTCCGGCGTCAGTCGGACGGCCTTGCCGCGCAGGAAGCCCTGCCAGGGGAGCGTCGTCCGCGACGGAAAGACGAGGACGATCCCGGCGCCCATGCCGTGGAACCGCTTGATCTGGGCCTTGGAGACGGAGTCGCCGAAGGCGATGAGGAGGACAACGGAAAATGTCCCCCAAACGACGCCGGAGAGGGTCAGGGACGTCCGCAACGGCTGCCGGACAAGGTCCCGGAAGAGGTTGCGGAAGAAGATGCCGACCATGGGCGTTCCGTCCCGCCGGTCACTTGATCTCGCGCGGCGGCCGCTCGACGACCTTGTCCCCTTCCTTGAGCCCGGAGACGATCTCGATCGCCAGCCCGTCCGAGAGCCCCGTCTGGACCTCGAGCTTGCGCGTCTTCTGCTCCCCCCGGCCCTGGGCGGGGCCCTCGGGGACCTCGACGAAGCGCTTGCCGTTCTCGAACGTGACCAGGCGCTCGGGCAGAGTCAGGACCTGCCTGCGCTCGCGGACGCGGATGCTGGCCGTGGCCGAGAAGCCCGCCCGTAGGACCATCCCCGGGTCGCGGACGATCGAGATCTCGATATCGAAGAGCGTTGCGTTGCCCTCCTTCTTCGCCTTCGGGTAGATCCGCAGGACCCGGCCGGCGATCTTGGCGTCGGGCAGGGCGCCGATGGTGACCTCGGCGTCCATGCCCGTGGTGATCTTCCCGACGTCGATCTCGTCGACCGTGCCCTTGAAGCGCAGGCTGGCCATGTCGGCCAGTGAGCAGAGCTCGGTCCCCGGCTGGTAGTTCGTCAGCGGCACGACGGGGTCCCCCAGGAAGACGCTCTGGGAGAGGATGATGCCGGTCGCCGGGGCCTTGATGATGGAGTCGATCTCCCGGTTGGACATCGAGATACGCCCTTTCTCCAAGAGCTCCAGGCGCTCCTGGGCGATCTTGTAGTGGAGGTTCGCCTCCTGATAAGAGCTCTCGATGGCGTCCATGTCGGACTTCGAAACGAGGGCCCTCTTGAAGAGCTCGACCTGCCGGCCCCAATCGGCCTTGAGCTTGTTCAGCGTCACCTCGGCCACTTCCATGCTGCGCCGGGCCTCGACGTACTCGAGCGGGGTCGGGTTCGGGGAGATCGTGAACAGGGGAGCGCCCGCCTTAACGGCGTCGCCGACCTTGAACAGGACCTCGGCCACGATGCCCGGAATGGTCGACTTGACCTTGGTCTCCTTCTCGGGGTCGATGGTGCCGACGGCCAGGGCCTTCTCCAGGATGTCGCCCCGGGTGACGGCAACGAACTTGGTCGTCTCCTTCTTTTTCCCGCAGGCCAGGAGGAAATAGAAGAAAACGAGGATGAGAAGGGCGGCGAAGCCGCGGAAGATCCATTTTTTCATGGCATACCTCTAACGGTCGTCTACCCTTAAAGACGTAAGAGGGCGGCAAAAGGTTCAGGCGCCCGGCCAGATGCCCGCGGGGACGTTTGACCCGGCGGCGGCGATGGTCTATCATTCCGTGTCGAGCACGTCGACCGAAAGAAGCCGAGACCGATGGACACGGACAGACCCTTCTCCCGCCGGGCCGCCGCGGTCACCGCCGCGGCGCTGGCCGTCCTCGTCCCCTTGCTGGCCGCCGCGTCGGGGGCGCCGGCGGGGGGGGCCGCAGCGAAGCCGGCGGACCCGGCCTCCGGCCAGGCCCGCCACGAAAGTCGCATAGGCGTCTTCGACGGGCACGGCGATATCGGCCCCGTCGACCTCCCCGGCTCGGCCTCCTACGACCCCAAGAAGCAGGAATACACCGTCGCCGGTTCGGGGCTGAACATGTGGTTCGCCAGCGATGAGGGGCACTTCCTCTGGAAGCGCCTCAAGGGAGACTTCATCCTCAGCGCCCGCGTCGAATTCATCGGCGATGGCGGCGCCGCCCACCGCAAGATCGGCTGGATGGTCCGCTCGACGCTCGATGCCGACGCGGCCCATGTCAGCGCCGCCGTCCACGGCGACGGCCTGACCTCCGTCCAGTACCGGAAGGCGCGCGGCGAGGAAACCTCCGAGGACGAGATCGGAGTCCAGGGGCCGAACCAAGTCCAGCTCGAGCGCCGCGACGGGGCCTACATCATGTCCGTGGCCCATTTCGGGGAAACGTACATCCGGGAAGACATCCCCGCGGTCGCCCTCGGGGACGAGGTCTACGCGGGTCTCTATGTTTGCGCCCACAAGGCCGAGACGCTCGAGCGGGCCCGCTTCTCGAACGTCCGCATCGTCATCCCACCGAAACCCGGCTTCGTCCCCTATCGCGATCATATCGGCAGCCGGCTCGAGGTCCTGGACGTCGTGACCAAGGACCGCCTGGTCCTCGACGAGTCGTCGAGGGACTGCCAGGCCCCGAACTGGACGAGGGACGGACGGGCGCTTCTCTACAACAGCGAGGGCCGGCTTTTTCGCTACGACCTCGCCTCTGGCGCGACGACGGCCGTCGACACGGGCTCGGCGACCGCGCTCAACAATGACCACGTCCTGTCCTTCAACGGGAAGATGCTCGGCCTCAGCAACATGTTCCCCGGAGAGAACGGCACGTCGATCATCTACACCGTGCCCGTCGAGGGCGGGGCGCCGAAGCGGGTGACGCCCCGGGGACCGTCCTACCTCCACGGCTGGTCGCCCGACGGCCGGACCCTGGTCTATACCGGCCTGAGGAATGGCAACTACGATGTCTTCAAGATCCCGGCTCGGGGCGGCAGGGAAACGCGCCTGACGAAAGCCAAGGGACTGGACGACGGGCCCGAGTTCACGCCCGACGGCCGCTTCATCTATTTCAACTCCGACCGCAAGGGCGGCATGCGCATCTGGCGGATGCTGGCGAACGGGAAGATGCAGCGCCAGGTCACGAAGGGCGACCTCCAGGACTGGTTCCCCCATGTCTCTCCTGACGGCCGGTCGATCGTCTTCTTGTCCTACGAGAAGGATGTCGCGCCCGGCGACCACCCCTTTTACAGGCAGGTTTACCTGAGGTCGATGCCGGTCGAGGGCGGCGAGGTCCGCGTCCTCGCCTACATCTTCGGCGGCCAGGGCACGATCAACGTCCCATCCTGGTCGCCCGACGGCCGGCGGATCGCCTTCTTCAGCTACAGCGACGTCCCCCGCTGAGCTCCCCCGTCGGCGAATTGACAGCCGCTCCCCCGGTCGTTTAGAATGGGCGGCTGAGGAACTGCCCCCGAGGTCAGCCCGGGGGCGGACACGCCGAGGTTTTCATGGACAAGAAGCCGTCGCCCGACCTGAGGACGATTTGCGCCGCCTTCGCCGTCGACGGCCGCTGGGTCTCCTCCTGTCCCATCCCGTCCGGCCATATCAACGACACTTACTGCTCCGAGTTCGAGGACGGCGGCCGGCGTGCCCGGTACGTCAACCAGCGGATCAACAACCGCGTCTTCCGCGAGCCCGAGAAGCTCATGGAGAACGTCGAGCGAGTCACCCGCTTCGCCCGTGAGCGCATCGTCGCCGATGGCGGCGACCCGGCGCGTGAGACGCTGACCATCGTCCCGGCCCGCGACGGCCGATCCTTCCACCGGACGGCCGACGGCGACTACTGGCGCATGTTCCTCTATATCGAGGGCGCCCGGACCTACGAAAAGGTCGAGGACCTCCGCCACGTCTACGCCGCCTCCCGGGCCTTCGGCGCCTTCCAGAAGATGCTCAGCCGGCTGCCCGGCGGCCGCCTCAACGAGACGATCCCGAACTTCCACCACACCCGGAAGCGCTTCGAGGCCTTCCGGGCGGCCCTCGCCCGCGACGCCGCCGGCCGGGCGGCCGGGGTCCGGCCCGAGGCCGATTTCGTCCTGGCCCGGGAGGCCGAGACCGGCGTCGTCGTCGACGGCCTGGCCTCCGGCCGCATTCCCGAGCGCGTGACCCACAACGACACCAAGCTCAACAACGTCATGATCGACGACCGGACGGGGCGGGGGATCTGCGTCATCGACCTCGACACGGTCATGCCGGGCTCGGTCCTCTACGACTTCGGCGACTCGGTCCGGCTCGGCGCCGCCACGGCCGCCGAGGACGAGCGCGACCTCGGCCTGGTCGGCTTCGACCTCCGGCTCTTCGACCGCCTGGCCGAGGGCTACCTCGACGCGGCCCGGGATTTCCTGACGGCCGAAGAAACGCGCCTGCTGGCCTTCTCGGCGCGGCTCCTGACCCTCGAGTGCGGCATCCGCTTCCTCGCCGACCACCTCGACGGCGATGTCTACTTCAAGGTCCACCGCGACGGCCACAACCTCGACCGGGCCCGGACCCAGTTCAAGATGGTCGCCGAGATGGAGCGGCGTGCGGACGAGATGGAAGCCGTCGTCCGGAAGTACCTCTAGGGGACGGCCGCGGAAGAAGGCATGGCCACGGATTACGGCAGGCTCGTCGCCCAACTCCTCGCCTTCTACGAGTTCCGGGCGAAGACCGTCATCGACGTCGGCGCCGGCGGCGGCCAGCTCGTCGAATACGGCCGGGCCGCGGGACACGTCCTGGCCCTCGACAACGACGCCCGGGCGCTCGAAAAGCTCCGGGAGCGCCTCAAGGCGGCGGGGCTCGAGGACAAGTTCACGCCCATCCTGGGGGATTTCTTCCGGGTCGGCCTCGAGGCCGAGGCCGTCCTCTTCGAGTTCAGCCTCCACGAGATGCCCGACCCCGGCGCGGCAGTCGAGCGGGCGCTGGGCATGGCCCCCGACGTCGTCGTCTTCGACCACCGGCCCGGGTCGGAATGGTCCTATCTCGCGGCCGAGGAGGAGAAGGTGGCGGCGAGCTGGGCCTCGCTCGCCCGCTTCCCGGTGGCGAGGGAACAGGAATATGAGAACTTCCAGCATTTCAGGGACTACGAGGAGCTCTACGAGAAGGTCAAGGGCCAAGGGGGGACGAGCCTGGCCCGGATCGCGAAATACCGGAAAGCGCGCGACATCCGCATCCCGATGACCTACGGCCTGGCCCTGGTCCGGACGGACGCCAGGGAGGGCGGGCCGCAGAGACCTCCGGCCTCGCCAGCGTCCTGAGCCGGAAGTTGTTGTATAATCCTCCCGGAGCACGGAGGTGACCATGACCCGACGCCTGACGTCCCTCGCCCTTATTCTCGCGGCCGCGGTCCTCGCGGCCCGGGCCGCGACCCTGCCCGCCTTCGACGACGACTTCCTGGACAAGGCCCTGCGTTTCGACCTCTACCAGGTGGGCGACGCCAACGAGGAAACGGTCACCCTGGACCAGGTCTACCTCGAGCCGCTCTGGCCCGAGTCGCGGACCCATCTCATCGACCCGTTCAATTACGGCCACTACGTCGTCAAGCTCTACGACATCGCCTCGAACCGCCTCCTCTACAGCCGCGGCTTCGACTCGACCTTCGCCGAGTACCGGACGACGACGCCGGCCCTGAACGGGACGAAGCGCGTCTTCGAGCGCTCCATCCGCGTCCCCCACCCCAAGCGGCCGTTCCTCTTCGTCATCGAGGGCCGGGACAAGCGCCACCTCCTCCACCCCCTCTTCACCCAGGCCGTCGACCCGTCCGACTACCACATCCTCCGGGAGACGGCCGCGGCAGGAGACTTCGTCTACGAGGCCCGCCGGACGGGCGACCCGCACGGCAAGGTCGACCTCGTCTTCCTGGCCGAGGGCTACACGGCCGAGGACAGGGACAAGTTCAAGGCCGACGTCGACCGCTTCTCGGCCTACCTCTTCACAGTCGAGCCGTACAAGAGCGCCGCGGACAGGTTCAACATCTCCGGCGTCTTCCGGCCCTCGCCGGAACGGGCCATGGACGAGCCGCGACAAAGGCTCTACCGCAAGACCCTGCTCAACGCCTCGTTCAACGCCTTCGACCTCGACCGCTACATGCTCATCGAGGAGGACCACCTCATGCACGAACTCGCCGCCGAGGTCCCCTACGACGCCATCGCCGTCCTCGTCAACAGCAAGCGCTACGGCGGCGGCAGCATCGGCTTTGACTACTGTGTCGCCACGGTCGACAACCCAGTCAGCCCCCTGACGTTCATCCACGAACTCGGCCATTCCTTCGCCGGCCTGGCCGACGAATACTACGCCTCCGAGGTCTCCTACAACGATTTCTATCCCAAAGGCGTCGAGCCGCTGGAGCCCAACATCACGGCCCTCCTCGACCCGGCCAACGTCAAGTGGAAGGACCTGCTCTCGCCAGGCATCGGGGTGCCGACCGAGTACGGCAAGGAGGAGCGCGAGGCCCTCATGGCCGAGCAGCGGAAGAACCGCGAGGAGCGGGCCAAGGCGGTCGAGGAGGCGAGGAAGAAGGGCGAGCCGGCGGCGAAGGTCAAGGCGGTCGAAGCCAGGTACGAGGCCTACGACAAGGCCCTGGCCGCGAAGATCGATGCCGTCGCTAAGAAGTACGCCGGGCTCGAGGACAAGGTCGGCGTCTTCGAGGGCGCCGGCTACGCGGCCAAGGGGCTCTACCGGCCGCAGATGGATTGCATCATGATCACGAGCCGCAAGGGGGAGTTCTGCCGGGTCTGCCAGCGGGCCATCGCCCGGATGATCGACTATTTCTGCGAAGGAAAATAGCCGCCGCGCGCTCGGACGGGCCGGGACGGCGCGATCCGGTCAGGACGAGGCGCGGGCCTTCTTCACGGCCTCCCAGACGGCCTTGGCGATCTGGATGTCCTGGACGGCGACGCCCGTCAGGTCGGCCACGGTGATCTCGTCGTCGGAGGCGCGGCGCGCGGACGGCTCCGTCACGACCCGGCCGAGCTCGACCAGGTCGCGCCGCCCGATGGCGCCGGCCTGGACGGCCTTGAAGACCTCCCCCCTGAGCTCCGACTGGCTGAGGCTGTCGACGACGACGCGCGCGGCCTTGGCCAGGATCCCCGGGTCGAGCTCCTGCTTGTCCGGGGTGTCGGAGCCCACGGCCGTGATGTGCGTCCCGGGGCGGACCCACTCGGCCCTGAGCAGCGGCCGCCTCGAGGGGGTGCAGGTGACGATGAGGCGCGCCGTGGCCGCGACCTCCTCGGCCGAGAGGGTCGTCCGGACGCGGAACCCCCGCGCCTCCATGTCCCGGCGATAGGCGGCGAGTTCCTCCTCGCCCGTCCCCCAGACGAGCGCCTCGGCGAAGTTCCGGACCCGGCGCAGGTGCTCGAGCTGCATCCGGCCCTGGACGCCGGCGCCGAGGATGCCCACGACGGCGACGTCCGGCGGGGCCAGGTACTTGGCCGCCACCGCCCCGGCCGCGGCGGTGCGGAGGTTCGTGAGATACCCCTCGTCGAGGAGCAGGCACTCGAGCTCGCCGGTCGTCCGGAAGAGGAGCATCAGGCCGTTCGCCGAGGGCAGGCCCTGGGCCGGGTTCTCGGCGAAGCCGGAGGCGACCTTGATGACGTAGCGGCCGTCGCCCTTGATGTAGCCGTACTTGATGTGGACCTCGCCCGGCGGCCGGTCGAAGATCAACTCGCCCACCGGGGGGACGACGACCCGGCCCTGGGAATAGGCCGCGAACCCCTCCTCGATAAGGGGTAGGGTGTCGATGCCGCGGACGGCCTGGAGGATCTCGGGAAGGGCGACGACGGCCGGCATGTTCAGCCTCCTCGACGGGGAGCCGGGCCGGTCCCGGCGCCGGCGGTCACAGCCGGCGGACCGAGAAGCCCAGCTTTTCGAGGGCCTTGACGGCCCTGTCCAGGTCCTTGTCCTTGACGAAGATGTGGTCCGTGGAATAAGCGGAGATGGTGAAGATGGGGATCCCCTCCCGGGCCAGGGCGCCCGAGACGTGGGCGAAGAAGCCGATCAGGTTGAACGGCAGGATCATGTCGAAGGTGATGCGGCGCCAGTCGCCCTCGATGCCGAGGGTCTTCTGGTTCCTCAGCCTGGATTCCTCGACGACGGAGCTGACCTCGCTCGCGTCCCGGATGACGGCGAAGGCGCCTGAGCACGCGCGGCGCGACTTGACGATGGCGTAGGTCTCGGCCGCGACCAGGATCCGGCCCTGTCGGAAGTAATCCCGAAGCTCGGCCTTCTTCATCGTCGTCCTCCTTCCCGGTTCCCGCCGCCATTCTATCCGAAGCCGGGCCGGGCCGCAAGCCCGCGGACCTTCCAAGCCCTTGATTTTGGCCTCTATAAGGATTAAGATTCTGATTTCACCGTGGAGATGACCGGAACGCAGATGAACCCCGAAGAGAAGTCATCCTTCCGCCTGCTGCCGGCCGCCTGGATCGCAACGGCCCTCGGCCTCGCCGACCGCCTGTCCCGGCCGCTCGTCCGGCTGAAGGTCAGCCCGAACGCGCTGTCCATCCTGGGCCTTCTGGCCGGCGTCGCCGTCGGCCTGTTCTATGCGCTCGAACGTCCGGGCTGGGCGGCGGCCTCCATCCTCGTCTGCGGCGTCCTCGACATCCTCGACGGCAAGGTGGCGACGAACGGCGGCCGGCGGAGCGATTTCGGCGCCATGCTCGACTCGAGCCTCGACCGCTACGCCGAATTCTTCATGTACGCCGGGCTGGCCTACCATTTCCGGGGCGGCTGGGGCCTTTGGCTGACCGTCTTCGCCTTCCTGGGCTCGTTCATGGTCAGCTACACCCGGGCCCGGGCCGAGGGGCTGGGCGTCGAGTGCCGGGTCGGCCCGATGCAGCGGGCCGAGCGCTTCGTCCTCCTCTTCGTCGGCACCGTGGCGGGCATCGTCTTCCGGGCCCTCGACCCCGTCCTCATCGTGGTTGTGGCCGTCATCGCCGTCGTCTCCCATTTCACCGCCGTCCAGAGGATCCTGTGCGTCAGGAAGGCCGGACGCGACCGGACCCCCCCAAAGGAGGATTGACCCATGAGCAAGATCCGTGTCGCCATCATCGGCGTCGGCAACTGCGCCTCGTCCCTCGTCCAGGGCGTCGAATACTATAGGAGTGCGAAGGAGGACGACTTCGTCCCCGGCGTCATGCACGTCGCCCTCGGCGGCTACCACATCCGGGACATCGAGTTCGTCGCCGCGTTCGACATCGACAAGAACAAGGTCGGCAAGGACCTGAGCGAGGCCATCTTCACGCCGCCGAACAACACGACCAAGTTCTCGTCCGTTCCCTTCAAGAACGTCAAGGTCCAGAGGGGGATGACCCACGACGGGCTGGGCAAGTACCTCTCGCAGATCATCGAGAAGGCGCCCGGCCCGACGGCCGACATCGTCGGCACGCTCAAGGAGACCAAGGCCGACGTCGTCATCAACTACCTGCCCGTCGGCAGCGAGATGGCCACGAAGTGGTACGTCGAGCAGGTCCTCGACGCGGGGTGCGCCCTCATCAACTGCATCCCCGTCTTCATCGCCAGCCAGAAGTACTGGCAGAAGCGGTTCCAGGAGCGGGGCCTGCCGGTCATCGGCGACGACATCAAATCGCAGGTCGGGGCGACCATCCTCCACCGGACGCTCGTCAACCTCTACCTCGATCGCGGCATGCCCGTCGACCGGACCTACCAGCTGAACACGGGCGGCAACACGGATTTCCTGAACATGCTCGAGCGGGAGCGGCTCGATTCGAAGAAAAAGTCCAAGACGAACGCCGTCGTCTCCCAGATCCGCAACCGCGGCCTGGACATCGCGCCGGCCGACGTCCACGTCGGACCGAGCGACTACGTGCCCTGGCAGATGGACAACAAGGTCTGCTTCCTGCGGATCGAGAGCCGCCATTTCGGCGACGTCCCGACGAACCTCGAGTGCCGGCTGTCCGTCGAGGACTCGCCGAACTCGGCCGGAGTCGTCATCGACGCCGTCCGCTGCGCGAA
>DATKJS010000070.1:0-29610 GCA_035543515.1 Terriglobales bacterium
CCGGACCGCGGAGCCCGGCCGCCCCGGGGCCGCCGTCGCCCGCCGGCGCGGCAGGAGGGAAATCCGCGAGGAGACTATCGGGGAGAGCGGATTTGAACCGCCGACCTCCTGCTCCCAAGGCAGGCGCGCTAGCCAGGCTGCGCCACTCCCCGTCCGGTCCGCAATCTTAACATCCGTCCCCCGGGCTGTCAATTTCCGGACGGGGTCAGGTCGCGCTTCTCAACGGCCGAGGCCCTTGTCGAGGTCGGAGCGGGGGACCTTGACGACGACGGGCCGGCCGTGGGGGCAGAGGGCCGGCTGCGAGGTCTTGAAGAGCTCGCTGACGAGATAGCCCATCTTCTCGCGCGTCAGGGGCTGGCCGGCCTTGACCGCGGTCTTGCAGGCCAGGGTCGCCAGGAAATGCTCCCGCCGGTCGCGGGCCTTGTCCTGGCCGGCCTCGGCGACAAGCGCCCGGAAGACGTCCACGGCCTCCTCGGCCCGGAAGATGTCGGGGTATTCCTTGAGGGCGAAGGACCGGCCGCCCATGGCTTCGGCCCGGAAGCCCAGATCTTCGAACAGGACGGCGTTGTCCTCGAACTCGGCCGCCTGCGAGGGCGTGAGCTCCAGGACGACCGGGATGAGGAGCATCTTCCGCGGCCAGGCCCTCGCACGGTCGATCTCCCGGTACTTCTCGTAGAGGACGCGTTCGTGGGCGTTGTGCTGGTCGACGACGAGCAGCCCGTCCTCCGCGGCGGCGATGATGTAGAGGTTCTGGAACTGGCCCAGGACCTCGGGACCCGTGGCCGGCTTCCCCTCCGTCGCGTCGAAGGGCGCGCTTATGGGCGCGAGTGCCGCCCCGGCGGGACCCGCGGCCGTCGCCGTCCCCGGCCCGAAGCCGAGCCCGGGCGTCGCCCCTTCCCCCTCCTCCGCGACGCCGGCGACACTCCCCGCCCGCCCTCCGACCGGGTAGGCCTCCTTGACCGCGCGCTCCCGCCGCGCCGCGTCCTCCACGGCCCGAAGCACGAGCCGGAAGACGATCTGGGAGTCGCGGAAGCGGACTTCCGCCTTGGCCGGGTGCACGTTGACGTCGACGTCCGCGTAGGGCAGGGTGAGGTAGAGAAAGGCTTCGGGCGACCGCGCCCGCTCGAGGAGGCCGGCGTAGGCCTGGTTGAGGGCGGCCTGGACGACCCGGTCCTTGACCGGCCGGCCGTTGACGAAGAAGACCTGGACCGAACGGTCCCCGCGGCCGGCGAGAGGCCTCGACGCGAAGCCTTGGAGCCGCCCCTCCCCTTCGGCCGACGCGACCTCCATAAGGCCCTCGACGACGGCCTTCCCGTAAAGCTGGTAGATCCGCTCTCGGAGCGTCCCGACCGGCGGGCAGTTGATGAGCTCGCGGCTGCCGTGGACGAGGACGAAGCGCGTCCCCGGGCCGGCCAAAGCGGCCTGCGTCACGTACTTGGCGACCAGCCCGAGCTCGGAGGTGTTCGAGCGGAGGAATTTCCGCCGGGCGGGCAGGTTGAAGAACAAGTCGCGGACCTCGACCATCGTCCCCCGGGGCAGGGCGACGTCGGTGACCGAGAGGAGCTTTTCGCCCTCGCGCTCGATGGTCACACCTCGGTCGCCAAAGCCGTCGTGGGTCCTCAGGGTCAGCCTCGACACGGCGGCGATGCTGGCCAGGGCCTCGCCGCGGAAGCCGAGGGTCGAGATCCGACCGAGGTCCTCCTCGCCCGCGATCTTGCTCGTCGAGTGCCGCCGGAAGCAGAGGGCGGCGTCCTCGCTCCCCATGCCCGACCCGTTGTCCTGGACCTTGATCAGCTTCTTCCCGCCCTCAAGGAGCTCGACGCGGACCTCCGTGGCCCCGGCGTCGAGGGAATTCTCGACGAGCTCCTTGACGACCGACGCGGGCCGCTCGATGACTTCCCCGGCAGCGATCTTCTGCGCGACCTCGGCCGGCAAGACGTGGATTTTGTTCACTCCGCCCCTTCCTTCCCGGCCCCGATCACGACCCCTTCCGTGGAGCGCTCGAGGACGCGGTCGATGCGGACGCGGACGATCTCCCGCTCCGGCGCCGCGCAGGAGGGAACCAGGACCTTGAAATAGTTGCCGGTCAGCAGCTCCGCTCCGGTCGATCCCTCTGCCCCCGGAGCCTTCCTGGCCCCGACCGGCTCTCCCGCCCCGTCCGCCCCTTCGGCGCCGTCGGCCGTCTCCCGGCCGGCGCCATTCCGACCCTTCCGGATGACGACCGCATCGAGCGCCCGGCCGGCGAAGCCGGCCCGGAAAGCGAGGCTCTTTTCGGCCGAGAGCCTCCTCAGCGCGAGCGAGCGCTCTTTTCTGACCCGCTCCGGGACCTGGGCACGGGCCGCGGCCGGCGTGCCCGCCCGGGGCGAGTAGGAGAAGACATGCAAATAGGTCAGCGGCGAGTCCCCGAGAAAGCCCTCGAGGAGGGCGAAATCCTCCTCCGTCTCCCCGGGAAATCCGACGATGACGTCGGCGCCGAGGGAAGCCTCGGGGGAACGCGACCGAAGGTCCTCGAGAATGGCCCGGTAGAGGTCCGGCCCGCCCGCCCGGCCCATCTCGCGGAGAACGCGCGGCGAGGCGTGCTGGAGCGAGAGGTGGAAGTGCTGGCAGATTTTCGGGTTGCCGGCGACCTGGGCCCGGAGCCCCGCATCCATCCGCCGCGGGTCGAGCGAGCTCAGGCGGACCCGGCCCAGCCCCTTGACGGCCTCGACTTCACGAAGGAGCCCGCCGAACGAGCCCGGCGGCGTCAGGTCGTCGCCGTAGGAGGAAAGGTGGACCCCGGTCAGGACGACCTCCCGGAAGCCGCGGCCGGCGAGGTCCCGGACGCGCGCCACGACGTCGGCCGGCGCCAGGCTGACGCTCCTCCCCCGGACGCTCGGGACGATGCAGAAGCTGCAACGGTCGTCGCAGCCGTCCTGGACCTTGAGCGGGGCCCGGGCCCGGAACGCCGCCGCGCCAGGCCTGTCCGTTTTGGTCTCACCCCGTCCGGTGCCCGCCTCTCCCATCAAGGACAGGATGGTCTCCGACAGCCGGTCCTTCTGCGCGTTGGGGACGACGGCGAGGACCTGGGGCAGGTCCGCGAGCCTCGGCCTCCCCGCTTCGGCCCAGCAACCCGTGAGGACGAGGTGCGCCCCGGGCCGCTCCCGGCAGACTTTCCGCACGAACCTGCGGACGTCCCGGTCCGCCCGGGCCGTGAGCGTGCAGGAGTTGACGAGGACGAGGTCGCTCCGGGCCCAGTCATCCTCGAACCGCAGCCCGCGCGCTTCGAGGGCCTCGGTCCAGGCGAAGGCCTCCGCCTGGTTGGCCCGGCAGCCGAAGTTCTGGATGGAGAAGGAGCGCATCCTGGAGGGTCACAGCTTCTCTTGGATCTTCTTCGAGGCCGTCTCGACCGAGGCCGCCATCCGGGCCCGGTGGTCGGCGAGCTTCTTTGCGAGCCCCTCGTCGCCAAGCGCCAGGATCTCGACCGCGAGCAGGGCCGCGTTCGCGCCGCCGTGCTTGCCGAGGCCCATGGTCGCCACGGGAACGCCCTTGGGCATCTGGACCGTCGAGAGCAGGGCGTCCATCCCGGCCAGCGCGGCGCTCTCGACCGGGACGCCGATGACGGGCCGGACGGTGTGGGCGGCCACGACCCCGGCCAGGTGGGCGGCCTTCCCGGCCACGGCGATGAAGACCCCGGCGCCCTGCGCCTCCGCCTCCCGGACGAGATTGACGGTCCGCTCGGGCGAGCGGTGAGCCGAAGTCACCTCGAGGGCGAACGGGACTCCGAAATCCTTGAGAGTCCGGACGGCGTCCTCGATGACCTCGAAGTCGGATTCGCTGCCCAGGAAGATCATGACCTTCATGCCCGTTCCTCCTTCACCGCGCCGATGTCCCGGCGGAACTGCATGGCTGGGAACCGGATCCGGCCGACGGCGTTGTAGATCTTCGTCATGGTCGCCTCCAGCGTCGGCTCCGAGGCGCAGACGTCGAGGACCCGGCCGCCGCTCGTGACGTAGGCGCCGTTCTCGAACCTCGTACCGGCGTGGAAGACGGTGACCCCGGGCACGGCCGCCGCCTCGTCCAGCCCCATGATGGCTTTCCCTTTCTCGTAGCGGACCGGGTAGCCGCCCGAGGCGACCACGACGCAGCCGGAGGGGTTCTCCGACCAGCGGGCCTCGGTCGCCAGGACGTTCTCGTCGACCGCGGCCGAGAGGAGCTCGACGAGGTCGGTCTCGAGCCGCAGGAGCTGGGGCTGGGTCTCGGGGTCGCCGAAGCGGCCGTTGAACTCGAGGACGCGCGGCCCCTGCTCGGTGACCATCAGCCCCGCGTAGAGGACGCCCTTGAACTTCCGGCCCTCCTCGAGCATGCGGGTCACGGCCGGGTAGATGACGGTGTCCATGACCTCGTGGAAGAGGGCCTCGGTCATGAACGGCGAGGGCGAGATGGCGCCCATGCCGCCCGTGTTCGGGCCGCGGTCCCCGTCGTAAGCGGCCTTGTGGTCCATGGCCGAAACCAGGGGCTGGACCCGCGTCCCGTCGCTGATGACGATGAAGGAGACCTCGCGCCCGGTCAGGAACTCCTCGATGATGACCCGCTCCCCCGCCGGGCCGAACTTCTTCCCCACCAGCATGTCCCCGGCCGCTTCCTCGGCCTTCTTGCGGCTGGCGCAGACGACGGCGCCCTTGCCCGCGGCCAGGCCGTCGGCCTTGATGACGAGGGGGAAGCCGAACTCGCCGGAGCCGACGATCTTCCGGGCCTCATCGAAGGCGTCGGTGACCTTGAAGCGGGCCGTCGGGATCTTGTGGCGCTCCATGAACTGCTTGGCGAAGACCTTGCTGCCCTCGATCTCGGCCGCCTTCTTGGACGGGCCGAAGACGCGCAGCCCGCGCTTTTCGAACTCGTCGGCGAGGCCCATCATGAGCGGGACCTCGGGCCCGACGACGGTCAGGTCGATCTTCTCGCGCTCGGCGAAGCCGGCGAGGCCGGCCGTGTCGGTCTCCTCGATGGGCACGTTCTCCGCGACGAGGCGCGTGCCGCCGTTGCCCGGCGCGCAGTAGACCTTCTCGGCGTGCGGGCTCCGGGCGGTCTTCCAGGCCAGGGCGTGCTCGCGGCCGCCCGAACCGACGATCAGGATCTTCATGGTCTCACCCTCCCGTCCGCTGGCTCCGGCCCCCTCTCAGTCCCCGGCGGCCCGGCGCAGGCTCTCGGCGAAGAGCGCCGCGTACCCCGGCTCGGGCACGGCCGCGGCGACGATCCGGGCGGCCAGGGGTGCGGCCTCCTGCGGCGGGAGGCAGAAGCCCATGGTTCGAAAGCCCTGCCGGTATCGAGAGACCGCCTCGGCCGCGTTCTTGTCCCGGATGATGACGTCGGCCATGAGGCCGGCCAGCGTGTCGAAGTCCTTCTCCACCATGCCGAAGCGGGTCATCTCCTGAACGCCGAGGCGGATGCCGCTCGACTCGAGGAACGTGGCGTCCTCCGGGAGGGCCTGGTAGTTCGCCAGGATGTTGTTCGTCTCCAGGCGCCGGGCGACGGCCATGCCGGGCCCGAAGGCCTTGACGCGGATGATGACCTGATGGGTCTCGGTGAAGCCGTCCGCTTCGTCCCCCTCGACGGGGATGCCGTGCGACTTGAGGGCCCGGGCGAAGGCCTTGGCGTTTCGGAGGACCTGGGCCTGGTAGGCCTCCTTGAACTCGTTCATCTCGTAGGCGGCCATGAGCAGCCCGAGCAGGGTCCCGAGGTGGTGGTTGCTGGTCGAGCCGGGGAAGGCCCGGCCCCGGATGTCCTGCCATAGGGGCCGGAGGGGGGACTCTTTCGGCATGTTCGCCGCGACGAGGCCGCGCTGGGTGCCGAAGAAGGTCTTGTGCGTGCTGCCCGTGACGACGTCCGCGCCCTCCGCAAACGGCGCCTGGAACGAGCCGTAGAGGCCGAGGACGTGGGCCATGTCGTACATGATGACCGGCCGCTCCGGCCAGCCCCGAACGATGTCGGCCACGAACTTGACCGGCTCGCGGTAGAGGAACATGCTCTTGCCGAAGATGATGAGCTCGGGCCGCTGGCCCTCCAAAAGCTCGCCGAGCTTGGCGAGGTCGGCCCTATAGGGGTTGCCCGCGAGGACGGGGAAATTGACGACCCGCTCCTTGCCCGTCGCCGGGTCCTCCTCGACGTAGTTGAAGAGGGCCCCCATGGGCTGGGAGCTCAGGTGGCCGCCGTAGATGAGCTCGTTGTTCATGACCAGCCGCAGGCGCCTCGAGAGCTGGGGCGCCTTCCGGCCCCGGTTGATGAACTTGACGACGCCCTTGAAGACGACCTCGTTGGCCATCTGGCCGCTGACGGGCCGCAGTTCGACGTCGGTGCAGCCGAAATAGCGCTGGAGCTCGCGCTGGGCCTCGACCTCGATGTCCCGGATGAAGTCCGTCCCTTGGTAGAAGTAGACCTCCTCCCCTTTCATCGTCCGGTGCTCGGCGTAGCGGCCCGACGGGTCGGCGATCTCGCACGCCTTGACCAGGAACGACGGCGTCGACTCCGAGGGGATGAGGTTGAAGCATCCCTTCTGCCGCCAGGCGCTGTTCCGCTCGACCCCGGCGGCCAGGACCCGCGATTTTTCGATGAACGATGCCATCCGCTGACTCCTCCGCGATCTCCGATCGCCTACTTGAAGTTCTCCTCCTCGATCGCCGCGATCTTCGCGACCCGGCCGGCGTGCCGGCCGCCCTCGAACCCGGTCTCGAGCCAGATCCGGACGAGCCGGACGGCGATCTCGGGCGTGTGCGTCCGGCCGCCGAGGGTCAGGCAGTTCGAGTCGTTGTGCTTGCGGGCCATCTCGACGGCGTAGTCGCTCGCGCCCGGGGTGGCCCGGAGGCCCTTGAACTTGTTGGCGACGATGCCCATGCCGAGGCCCGTGCCGCAGACGAGGATGGCCCGGTCGCAGGCGCCGGCGAGGACGGCCCGGGCCGCCTTCGCCCCGAAGTCCACGTAATCCACGGTCTCGCCGGGGCCGCAGCCGAAGTCCTCGAAGGGGATGCCCCGGCCCCGGAGGTATTCCACGAGCCCGGCCTTGAGGTCGTAGCCGGCGTGGTCCGATGCGAGCGCGATTCTCATCCCGGACTCCTTTCCCTCGGCCCCGCCCCCGCGGCCGGCCGCCGGACGGTCGCCCTCAAGGCCGGCGCGGCCCCCCCTTGCCCAGCGCCGACAACCGGCCTTCGGCCATGCGGGCCGCCTCGGGCATGACCTCGATGGCCTTGAGCACGGCCGGGTCGGACCGCCGCGAGACGCGGACGCCTTCGTCGAGGCCCCAGACCGCCCCGGCGATCTCCCGCTCGAGCTCCCGCCGGATCTCCTCCTCGGCGTCCTTGAAGGCCTTCTCGTCATAAGTCATGTCGCGCGACTTGAGGTACTTCCGGAAATCCTCGATCACGGCCGGGCCGACGGGGAACGGCTTGGCGACGAGGACCTGTTCCGCGGCGGCTTCTCCGGCCGGCTTCGGGTCCTGGGGGAAGACGAGCGTCCGCCCGAGGTCGGTCTGGTGCTGAACGAGCTTGCGGGCGTAGGCGAAGAAGGCCCCGCTCAGCCGGAGCCGCCCCGTGAACGGCTTGAGGAGGGAATCGACCTTGTAGTCGGGCGTGATGCCGCCCTGGCCCAGGACCTTGCGGCCGTGGTCAGTGTACTTGACCTCCCGGCTCGCATCGGGGGCCCTCTTCGCGAGCAGGAGGTAATCGTCGATCTGGCTGTAGTCCCTCTGGATCGAGCGGCCGCTCGGCGTCAGGTACCTGGCCACGGTCAGGGCCACGGCGGCGTCGGGGGCCAGGGGGAAGACCGTCTGGACGAGCCCCTTGCCCCAGGAGTCCTCGCCGACGATCAGGCCGCGGTCGTGGTCCATGACGGCGCCGCTGACGATCTCGGAGGCGCTGGCCGTGCCCTGGTCGATGAGGATGACCAGCGGCAGCTTCCCGTACGGCCCGTCCCGCTCGGAGCGGAACTCGCGGTCATAGGCCTCGTTGCGGCCCTTCATAGAGACGATGAGCGTCCCCTTGGGGAAGAACAGCTCGGCCACTTGGATGCACTGGACGAGCGGCCCGCCAGGGTCGAACCGGAGGTCCATGATGAGGCTCTTCATCCCTTGGCCCGAGAGTCTCGCCAGAGCGTCCTCGAACTCGCGGGGCGTTTCGTGGGCGAAGTTGCGGATGTAGACGTAGCCGACGCCGTCGTCGAGCATGAAGGAATAGGGCACGCTCAGGAGCGGGATCTCCTCCCGGGTGATGGTCAGGTCGAACGGCTTGTCCATGCCGTCGCGGACGATGGTGATGGTGACCTTGGTCCCCTTCTCTCCGCGGAGCTTCTGCATGGCTTCGTAGCTCGAGATGGGGACGGTCGACTCGCCGTTGATGCGGGAGATGACGTCGCCGGGCTGGATGCCGAGCCGCCAGGCCGGCGTGCCTTCGATCGGCGAAATGACGATGATGTTGTCGCCTTGCTTCTGGATCTGGATGCCCAGCCCGTAATACTTGCCGGTATATTCCTCCCGCTGCCGGGAGAAGCTCTCCGGGTCCAGGAAGTACGAATGGGGGTCGAGGGTGTCCAGGGTGCCGCGGATCGCGGCGTAAGCCAGCTGCTGCTCGTCGAGCGGCTTGTAGTAGTTCGCCTCGAGCAGGGCGGCGACCGAGCGGACCTTGTCCGTGGCCGCCGTCCACTGGTCCTGGTCGCGGGACGGAAGCCCGAGGAGGAGGACGGCCGCCAGGGAGAGGAGCAGGACCCGCTTTTTCATGGTCGTGAACGAAAAAACATCTTATCAAAGCCCCCCCCTAAAGTAAAGTTGGGCCCGAGATGGGCCTATCTGTCGGCGCCCCCCCGTGGTATAATGTCGGCTACGAGGCCACAATGTTCGGCAGCATCGGACCCACGGAGCTCATCCTCATCTTCATCATCGCCCTGCTCGTCTTCGGCCCGAAGAAGCTGCCCGAGATCGGCAAGTCCGTCGGCAAGGCCCTCCGGGAGTTCAAGAAGGCCTCCGAGGAGATCAAGGGTCGGATCGAGGAGGAGATCCAGGCCTCCGAGATCAAGGACGTTCAGAAGGACCTCCGGGACGGTCTGAACAGCTTGCGCGACGGGGTTCATGGGCTCGCGGACGCGACCGGGGTGACCGACCTCAAGAACGAGCTCAAGGGCGTCGCCCCCCCGGCCCCCGCGGCCCCGGCCCGGACCGAAGACACCGCCAAGGACGAAACGAAACATGAGCATGGGGAAGGGCAGAAAATCTCCGGATGAGATGACCTTCCTCGAGCACCTGGAGGACCTCCGGAAGCGGCTCTTCTATTCCGCGCTGGCCCTCCTCGTGGCCTTCATCCCCGGCTGGATCTTTTCGAAGCAGATCTTCGACATCCTGGCCCGGCCCGTAACGAAGTTCCTTCCAGCCGGGGAGAAGCTCGCCTACACCCACCTCATCGACCCCTTCATGCTCTATCTGAAGACGGGGTTTCTCGCGGCCGCCTTCGTCGCCTCCCCGTTTATCTTCCTGCAGTTCTGGTATTTCATCGCCCCGGGGCTCTATCAGAAGGAAAAGAAGTACGTCGTTCCCTTCGTCGTCATGACGACTCTGTTCTTCGCGGCCGGGGCGGCTTTCGGGTATTTCGTCGTCTTTCCCTTCGCCTGCCAGTTCTTCCTGCAGCTCGGCGGGAACTTCCGGCCCGTCATCACCGTCGACCAGTACTTCGGTTTCGCCCTGAAAATGCTCCTCAGCATCGCGCTGACTTTCGAGACGCCGACGCTCATCTTCTTCCTGTCCAAGATGGGCATCGTCACCGCCCAGTGGATGATCAAGAACTTCAAGTACGCCGTGCTCGTCGTCTTCATCATCGCCGCCGTCATCACGCCGACGCCGGACTGGATCAACCAGAGCATCGTGGCCATCCCCATGCTCGCCCTCTACGGCCTCAGCATCCTCATCGCCCTCGTCGTGGGCCGCGGCAAGGCCAAGGCGAAGGCCAGGGCCCCCGAGGAGACGCCGGCCGGATAAACGCGCGGTCCGGCGGAGGCCGTTCGCCTCGGGCCGCGGCCGAGCGGCGAAGGGACGAGGCGGGCCCATGAAAGGACGGTTCTGACGAGATGGACGGACGCCTGATCATCGGCAACGAACGCATCGAGACGGCCGACAGGCTCGTCTCCGAGAACCCGGCGACGCTCGAGCCCGTGGGCGAGGTCAGCTTGGCCGGCCCCGGGCTGTGCGCTCGGGCCATCCAGGCGGCTCGGGACGCCTACCCCGTGTGGCGGGACCTGCCGCCGAAGAAGAAGGGGGAAATCTTCAAGCGGGCCGAAAAGGTCCTGGCTCGCCGGGCCGAGGAAGCCGCGCGCCTGATCTCCATGGAAAAGGGCTCGCCCTACCCCGAGTCGCTGGCCGTCGAGGTCTTCGGCTCGCTCCAGGCCGTGAGTTATTATGCCGCGAACCAGGAGCATCTCCTCCAGCCCCATCGGACCCGCCATCACGTGCCGCTGTTCTACAACAAGAAAAGCTCCTACCATTACCATCCGCTGGGCCCGACCCTGGTCATCTCCCCCTGGAACTTCCCCTTCCTCATCCCCATGAGCGACGTCATCAGCGCCCTGACCGCGGGCAACGCCGTCGTCCTCCGGCCGTCGACGACGACGCCGCTCATCGCCCTCCTCCTCGGCGAGGTCTTCCTCGAAGCGGGGCTGCCGCCGGGGGTCCTCAACGTCGTCGTCTGCCGGGTGCCCCAGGCCGAGGGCATGATCGTCCACCCGGACGTCCAAACGGTCATGTTCACGGGCAGCGTCGGCATCGGCAAGAGGATCATGGAGCTCTGCAGCCGGAACCTGACCAACGTGACCCTGGAGCTCGGCGGCAAGGACCCCATGATCGTCCTCGACGACGCCGACCTCGAGCGGGCCGCCCGGGGGGCCGTCTGGGCCTCCTTCATGAACTGCGGCCAGAGCTGCGGCTCGGTCGAGCGGGTCTATGTCGCGAGGCCGCGGACCGACGAGTTCACGGCCCGGGTGGTCGAGCTCACGCGGCAGATCACGGTCGGCAACCCGCTGGATGACGGCGTCGGCATGGGACCCATGGCCAACGCCGGGCAGCTCGAAGTCGTCATGGACCATATCGAGGACGCGCGGGCCAAGGGCGCCCGGGTCCTCGCCGGGGGGGCTCGGATCAAGACGCTCCCGGGCTATTTCGTCGAGCCGACCGTCCTTGACCGCGTCGATCATGCGATGAAGGTCATGGCCGAGGAAACGTTCGGGCCGACCCTCCCCATCATGGCCTTTGACTCCCCGGAGGAGGCCGTGGCCCTGGCCAACGACAGCCGGTACGGACTGACGGCCTCGGTCTGGACCCGGAGCCGGAGGCGGGCGGAGTGGTTCGCGGAGCGGCTGGAGGCGGGCTCGGTGACCGTCAACGACCACATGTACTCGTTCGTCGAGCCGCACGCCATCTGGGGCGGCATCAAGCAGACCGGCATGGGCCGCTGCCACGGCCCCTTCGGGCTCCACGAGCTGGTCAACATCAAGTACGTCAGCCACGACTACATCGGCAAGAAGTCCCAGCCCTGGTGGTTTCCCTACGACCGCGGCTTGGCGACCATGTTCGAGAAGGCCATCCTGCTCTTTCACGGCCCCTCGCTCGGCGCGAAGCTGCGGTCCGCGCGGGGCCTCCTGCCGAGCTGGAGCCGGGTCCGGTCGACCGGCTCCCTCCTGAACTACGTCAAGGGACTGCCGCGGATCCTTAAGAAATGACGGACAGGCCGAGGCTCATCGGGCTGACCGGCACGAACGGCGCCGGCAAGGGGGAGGCGGCCGCCTTCTTCCGGGACCGGGGCTACGGCTACGCCTCGCTCTCGGATATCCTGCGGGAGGAGCTCCGGGCCCGCGGCCTCGAAGCCACGCGCGACAACCTCATCCGCATCGGCAACGACCTGCGGCGCGCGTTCGGACCGGACGTCCTGGCCCGGCGGACGATGGCCGGGGTGACGGGGCCGTCGGTCATCGACAGCATCCGGAACCTGCGCGAGGTCGCCTTCCTGAGGGCCCAGGAAGGGTTCCTCCTCCTCGCCTTCGACGCCCCGCCCGAGGTCCGCTTCGCCCGCGTCCGGGCGCGCGGCCGGAACGAATCGGCGGCGACGCTCGACGCGTTCCTGACGAAGGAGGCGGAGGAGCGGGCCGGGGGCGAGGGCGCCCAGCAGCTCGAAGCCTGCATGGCCGAAGCGGACGTCCTCATCTGGAACGACGGGACGATCGAGGACCTGCACCGCCAGTTGGAGAAACTCCTATGAAGTTGAAACGGACATCCAAGGACCTTTATTATCTGGGCATCGCCCGTGAGGTCGCGACGCGGAGCACCTGCTTCCGGCGGGCCATCGGGGCCATCATCGTCCGGGACGACCAGATCATCTCGACCGGATACGTCGGGGCGCCCCGCAAGACCAAGGACAGCCTGGAGCACGGCTTCTGCCTCCGGGACAAGCTGGGCATCCCCCACGGCCAGCGCTACGAGCTCTGCAGGAGCGTTCACGCCGAGCAGAACGCCATCATCAACGCCGCCCGGGCCGGCGTCAGCCTCCTCGGCGGGGACATCTACATCTACGGCAGCGCGCCCGGGGCGGACAAGCCCATCGACGCCTTCCCGTGCTTCATCTGCAAGAAAATGATCATCAACTCCGGACTCGGCCGGATCGTCTGCTCGACGAAGGATGGCGCGACGCGCGTCTTCCGCATCGACGACTGGATTCGCGACTGGCAGGAGCGCGACATCCTCGACGACGAACACCAGTATGGAAAGGAGCCATGACCGTCCGCAAGGCGGCGAAGGCCGGCGCCTTCGCCGTCCCGGGGCTCTTCTTCGGCCTGCTCGCGGCCCCGCCCTTTCTTGCCCCGCGCCGCTCCGGGCCTTCCCGCGCCCCCGGTCCGGTTTCCGCCGTTGCGGCCAGAGGGCTCCTCTCATCCCAGCCGTCGGAACGGGAGGCCGGGAGCGGGATCCTGAGGCTTCTCGGCCTGGAGCCGTCCGCCGAATCCCTTGACTACGTCAGGAACAAAACCCAGTTCCAGCTCCACACCCTGCTGACCGAGCAGCGGCACCCGAGGACCTGGGACCTCGGCGAGCGGGTCCGGAAGGACACGCTCGAGGGGCTCCGAATGCTCTCGTCCGTCGACGACGACATCCGGGCGAAGCTCGAGGCGATGGCCGCCGACGCAGGCGCGCTCGAGACGCTCCACGGGGCGGCCGCCGCGGTCGAGACGGCCCTCCTGGCGAAAAAGAAGGTCTACATCTACGGCTGCGGCGCAACGGGGCGGCTGGCCAAGCAGATGGAGAGCGCCTTCTGGCGGCCGTTCTGGAGGAAGGTCCGGGCGGAAGGCGGGGTTTGGCCGAAGCTCGCCGGGCATCTCGCCGAGGACGTCGAGGACGAGCTCATCGGGGAAATGACGGGCGCCGACCGCGCCCTCATCAGCTCCCTCGAGGGCTTCGAGGACCTGCAGCTCATCGGCCGGCTCCAGCTCCGCGACCGGCGCATCACGAAGGGCGACGTCGTCATCTGCGTCACCGAGGGCGGCGAGACGTCTTCGGTCATCGGCACGATCCTCGCGGCGCACGGCCAGTCGACGGCGGAGCCGGGCTATGACCCGGCGGTCAGCCGGAAGAACCTCTACTTCGTCTATAACAACCCGGACGAGCGGTTGAAGCCGTTCGAACGGAGCCGAGAGGTCCTGGAGGAGCCGGGGATCACCAAGGTCAACCTGACGACCGGGCCGCAAGCCGTCACCGGCTCGACGCGGATGCAGGCGACGACGATCGAGACATACGTCGTCGGCACGGTCCTGGAGGCGGCCCTCGAGCGGACGCTCGGCCGGTTCCTCGAGCCGCGGGTGATGCGGCGGCTTGGGTTCGACCCCCCCCTCAAGACGGCGGCGCGGTTCCGGGAATTCGGCGGCCTCCTCGAGGCCGCGCGCGAGGCGCTCCCGGCTCTGTCCCGGCTGACCGACATTGAGGCCGCGACCTACGCCGGAGGGCGTTTCTCGACCTACTTCGCGGCCAGGGGATTGATCACGGTATTCATCGATGGCACCGAACGGAGCCCGACCTTCCGGCTCTTCCCGATCGATACGGTCCGGGAGCCGTCGCGGAAGTGCTGGATCCAGGTATGGACCGGGGCGGCGACGCCCGGCGAGGCCTGGCGGGCGTTCCTGGGGCGCCCGTTCCGCGGCCTCGACGCGACCCTCTACCGGGGGCCGTTCGAAACGGGGATCGACGACCCTTACCTGCGGCGGGCGGCCCTCGAGAGCCTGAAGAAGGCCGGGGACGACCAGCAGGGCCTCTACGATTTCTCGATGTCGGCGGCGAACGTCGACGGGCGCGGGCCGAAGCCCGGCGACCTGGGCGTCATGGTCGCCTTCTCGCCCGAAGAGGCGGAGTTCGGGCGCGCGGACTCGGCCTTCCGGAGGTTCATGGACGTGTGCGCGGGCGAAGGCGCGGGCCTGGGCGTGCTGCTCGTCACAGACGGCCGGACGGAGGGGACGGAAGCGGCCGTGGGCCGGGTCCGGCAGGCCTGGCGTGGACGGGCGGATGCGCTCGTCGTCGTCCCCGTGCGCGTGGGGACGGCCGGCGACCCCTTCGGGCTGAAGGCGCAGGTCGCGGCCAAGATGATCCTCAACGCCCACTCGACCGCGGTCATGGCCAAGCTCGGCAAGGTCATCGGGAACACGATGACCAACGTCAGCCCGTCGAACCTCAAACTCATCGGACGCGCCACCTTTCTCATCCAGTCGCACGCGAACGACGTGCTGGGACGCGCCGGCTGGGTCACGGCGCATGGCCGGCGCGACCCGATCACGTACGCCGAGGCCAACGCCGTCCTCTTCGACGCCATCGGCTGGCTCAAGGACAGGCCGAGCGAGGCGGGTCAGACGGCCGAGGTCGCCTTCTCCATCATCCGGATCCTCGAATCGCTGAGGGCGGGCCGGCGCGTCGCGAGGGAGGAGGCGCTCCGGATCGTGCAGACCGTCGGCCTCAGCGCCTATCTCTCCGCCATCAACTGAGACGGGGTCAAACCAACAGATTACAGAAAAAACCTGTAATCTGTAGGTTTGACCCCGTCTGAACTGAGAAAAAACCCTCCGGCGATCGTTATTTCTCTGGCGAAGGAAATGAACTGGCTGTGTGCAGACAGCTGAGAATCGAGTTCCCGGGGGCGTGTTACCACGTCACCTCCCGAGGAAACCGGAAGCAGGATATCTTCTTATCTGACGACGACCGCCATTATTTTATAAGCACCTTAGGAAATGCTTATTTGAGATTCGGATCCCTGATCCATGCCTACTGCTTGATGAACAATCACTATCATCTTTTCGTCGAGACCCCGCATGGAGACCTATCCCGGGTCATTCATTTAATCAATACGAGTTATTCCGTCTACTTCAACAAGAAGTGGGACCGGTGCGGGCACCCTTTCCAAGGGCGTTTCAAGGCGATCTTAGTGCAGGCCGAGCATTATGCCCGCGAGATCGTGCCTTATATTCACCTCAATCCCGTGCGGGCCGGCCTGACCAAGGATCCAGCCGAGTATACCTGGTCGAATTATCGCGAGTACTTGGGTCTTATGGGTTCCCGCCCCTGGACGAGGACTTCCCTGGTCCTGAGCTGTTTCGGGAGCAAAACAGAGGATGCTCAACGCAGGTACTCCGAATACGTCAACTGGCGTCTTGGTCAGAAGCAATCGCATCCCCTTCAGCCAGCGAAATCAACGGGAATCCTCGGCGACCCGCGTTTCATCGACGGCGTGCGGCGGACCTTTCTGCGACCAGAATCGTCCGTTCCAGAGCGTGAACTCCCTCAACTTCGAAGGCCCAAAGTCAAACCCGAGTTGGCGAGAATCGTTACGGCCGCCGAACTCACCTTGGGAAAGAAAAACAGGCTTGCAAAAAGAGTCGCAATCTTCGTGAGCCATAAGAATACGGATTATAGCTTAAAGGAACTCAGCGAATTCTTCCACATGAGTATCTCGGCAGTATCCGAAGCATTTCGGTACTCAAGAAGCGCGCTGCGTTTTAATCAGAGCCTCATCCAGGCAGTCGCCGACATTGAGAAGCAGGTGTTCGGCTAGGCAGAAGAAGGGGTCAAACCTACAGATTACAGGTTTTTTCTGTAATCTGTAGGTTTGACCCCTTCTTAATTAAGGCAGAGAGGGGCGGTCGAGAGTGTAGCAGGGCGCCGGGGCGGTCCGCGGCCGGCGCTTCGCCTTGAGCTTGGCTTGCGGGTAGACGTAGATCTCCCCGGCGTAGTTCCGCATTACGACCTGCTCGTCGTTGATGGACTGGACGTACTTCGGCAGGACCGGGATCTTGCCGCCCCCTCCGGGCGCGTCGATGCAGTAATACGGCACGGCCAGGCCGGACGTCCAGCCCCGCAGCGCGTCCATGATCTCGATCCCCTTCTCGACCGTCGTCCGCAGGTGCTCCGTTCCGCTGACGTAATCGGCCTGGTAGATGTAGTAGGGCCGGACGCGGACGGCGAGGAGCTTCTGCATCAGCCGCTTCATCGTCGCCGGGTCGTCGTTGACGCCCTTGAGCAGGACCGTCTGGTTGCCGAGCGGGATGCCGGCGTCGGCCAGCAGGCCGAGGGCCCGCGCCGCCTCGGGCGTGATCTCGTCGGGGTGGTTGAAGTGGACGTTGACGTAGAGGGGGTGGTACTTGCGGAACATGGCCACGAGCTTCTCGGTGATCCGCTGCGGCAGGACGCAGGGCACGCGCGTGCCGATCCGGACGATCTCGACGTGAGGGACGGCCCTCACGGCCTTCAAAATCTCCTCCAGCCGGTGGTCGCTGAGCATGAGCGGGTCGCCGCCCGAGAGGATGACGTCCCGGACCTCCGGATGGTTCCGGATGTATTCGACCCCGGCCTCAATGAACCGGGGATGGATCTTCGACGGGTCGCCGACCTTGCGCTTCCGGGTGCAGAACCGGCAGTACGAGGCGCAGCTGTGCGAGACAAGGAACAGGGCCCGGTCGGGATAGCGGTGGACGATCCCCGGCACCGGGGAGTCCTCGTCCTCGAGGAGCGGGTCCGCCTCGCCGGTGTGCTCCTTGAGCTCGGCCGGGTCGGGGACCATCTGCCGCCACATCGGGTCGCCCCTCTCCTTGATCAGACTGGCGTAGTGCGGAGTGATCTGGATCTTGAAGACGCGGGCGATCCGCCTCACCTCCTCCAGGTCGAGTCCGAAGGTGCGGGCGATCTCCTCGGGTTTCCTGAGACTGCCCCGAAGCATACGTTGCCAGTCGTCCATCTCCTCAAGACTCCTTATCATCGAATGGATTTCGCATAAATGACGCGATCGTCGCCCGGCTTGTAATAATCGGGGATCCGGGCGACTTCCCTATAACCCAGGTTGATGTAGAACTGCCGCGTCGGGTGGTAGCGGGGCTGGGACGAGGTCTCGATGATGATCATCCGTCCGCGGCGCTGCCCGACCTCGGCCTCGAGCCACCGCACGAGCTCCCTGCCGCGGCCCCTCCCCTGCTCGGACGGCGCAACAGCCATCCAGTAGAGATCGTAGACGTCTACGGCCATCGGCGTCGGTCCCCAGGTCAGGTAGCCGACGACCTCCTTCCTCTCGTTCTCGACGACGACGACCCGGTAGTCCGGCTGCTCCGGCACGCCGAGATAGATGTCGATGAGCTCCTCGGCCACATCGACCTCGGCGGGCGTGAACATCCCCGTGGCCCGGACGAGGGCCAGCACGGGCTGCTTATCGGCCGGCTGCATTGGGCGAATCATCAGCGTCCTTCCTCCGGGCGGCGTTCCGGAGCATCGTCTTCCAGAACTCGGCGTACTCGACGCCGGCGGCCTTGAGGGCCCGGGCGTAGCCGGCGTTGAGGCTGATGTCGGGGTTCGGGTTGACCTCAAGGATGAACAGGCGGCCCTTGGCGTCCATGCGGAAATCGACGCGGGCGTAGTCGCGGCAGCCCATCGTCCGGAAGGCGTCGACGGCCATGCCCTGGAGCTTGCCGCGCAGCTCGTCGTCGACCGGCGCCGGGCAGATCGGCGGCGTCTTCTGGTAAAGCGGGTGGTCCTCGAACCACTTCGCCTCGTAGCTGCAGATCTTCGGGGCGCCCTTCGGCATCTGCGAGAAGTCGATCTCCGAGACCGGCAGGGGCACGACGGCCTCGTTCTCCATGACCGAGACGTTGAACTCCCGGCCCTCGATGTACGGCTCGACGAGGGCCGGCTGCCGGTAGTTGTCGAGGATGCGCTGGACCTGGTGGCGGAAGCTCTCCTCGTCGTGGACCACGGACTCGGGGTAGATGCCGAGGCTTGCGTCCTCGTTGTTGGGCTTGACGATGATCGGGAACTTGAGGTCGGCGGGCTGGTCGGCCGCAAGCATGAGCTGGGCTTGGGCCGTGGGCAGGTTGCAGGACTTGAGGACGGCTTTGGCCTTGTGCTTGTCCTGGCAGATGGACAGCGTCTTCGAGTTGTTCCCGGTGAACGGCAGGCCGAGGAGCTCGAAGATGCCGGCGACGTTCGACTCCCACTGCGGTCTTCCGTAGTAGCCCTCGCAGAGGTTGACGAGGACATCGGGGGCCTCGTCCTTGACCCGGTTGAGGAAGTTGAAGAGGCTTCGCTGGAGCGGGATGAGGGTCGTCTTCAGGCCCAGGGACTTGACGGCCTCGCAGACCTGCTGGGCCATCTCGGCCACCGACTCCTCGGACAGGCGCTCGCCGGATGCCGTGGGCCGGGGCTCGAAGGCGTTGAAGACGATCCCGACGTGGGACGGAAGGGTCATGCTCGGGCTGCCTGGACCGCCGGCCTTTCGGCCGCCGTGGGCCGGACGCGGGTCGTCCGGAGGCCCCAGCGCTTAACCGCCTCGTCCACGACCCGGTGGATCAGGTCCGAATATGAATACCCCGCCGTCCGGGCCGCCTTGGGCAGGCAGGAATTATCTTCGGGATTCGGCAGGATGCCCGGCAGGGGGTTGACTTCGAGGATGTTCGGCTCTCCCTTCTCGTCGAGCCGGACGTCGATCCGGCACCAGTCGCGGATCCGCAGCACGGCGCAGGTCCGCGTCACGACCGTCTCGACCTTCCGCTTCAGCTCCGGCGTGAGGTCGGCCGGGCAGCGGAAGATCTCGAGCGGCTTTGCCGGCCTGTCCCAGATCCACTTGGCTTCGTACGAGTAGATCGGCGCGGCGCCCGCGGGAAGCTGCGAGTGGTCGATCTCGACGATGGGCAGGATCTCGTGCCGCGGGTAGTTGCCGAGGACGCCGACGGTGAACTCCCGGCCGGCGAGGAAGCGCTCGACGATGGCCGGCTGCCGGTAGGCGGCAACGACCTCCTCGACGCGCTCGTAGAGCTCGGCGGGCGTGCGGACGAGGGAGTTGTTCTTGATCCCCTTGCTCGAGCCCTCGAAGAGCGGCTTGACCACCGCCGGCAGCTTGAGGTTGCTCGGCAGGACCCCGGGCGCCTCGACGATCCAGAATGGCGCGTTCGGGATCTTGTAATAGGACAGGATCTCCTTGGCCCGCGACTTGTCGAGAGCGATGCCGAGGGTCAGCGGGTCCGAGCCCGTGTACGGGATCTCGAGCATCTCGCAGACCGTCGGGATGTGGGACTCGCGGTTCGGCCCGTAGAGGCGCTCGGCGATGTTGAAGACGAGATGCGGGCGGAGGCGCTTCAGCCGGGCGTAGGCCTTCTCATCGGCTTCGATGCGGAAGACCTGGTAGCGTTCCTGGAGGGCCCGCTCGACGGCGTCGATCGTCTCGTCCGAATCGCATTCCGCGAGCAGGTCGGGTGGCGATGGAGGCTCGTCCTCCTCGTCA
This sequence comes from Terriglobales bacterium, assembly GCA_035543515.1. GTDB lineage: Bacteria > Acidobacteriota > Aminicenantia > Aminicenantales > Saccharicenantaceae > DATKJS01. The sequence continues at coordinate 19,785 of DATKJS010000070.1, forward strand.
CGCCGTTCGTCGGGGCGACGAAAGAGCGTCGCTTCCATCCCGGACTTTGAGCTGCAAAGCAATGCTACTTTCATCGCTCATGACCCTTCAACTGAAATTCTCGTAAGTTCCGAGCGCCGTAACCATGAAGCGGCCTTCAGTCTCGTTCCTTCTCGTTCTCCGATTCAAAATTCAATTTATTTATAGACCTATTATACCAAATGTCAAGAATTTTTTGAGGGACGGCCACCTTTTTTTGTAGAGAACAAGATTTCCGACGCTATTCGTGGCGCCGAAAACGACGGTGCGTGGATTCCGCAGCGCGGAGCCGCGGACCGCGGCCGGCTCAGCGGAAGAAGACGAGCGTCGCGATGATGTAGAGCGGTCCCAACACAACCGCGGCATAGGCCATGTAGCCAAAAAACGACGGCATGGCATATCGGTAGTGCTCGGCGATTCGCTTGACCATGAAGTTCGGGCCGTTGCCGATGTAAGAGTTGGCGCCCATGAAGACCGCGCCGGCGCTGATGGCCCCGAGCACGACCGCCGGGACGCCCGCGACGCCCCCGCCGAGTCCGAGCCCGCGGGCCAGGGAGAAGAAGGTGAGATAGGTCGGCGTGTTGTCGAGGAACGAGGATAGCCCGCCGGTGAGCCAGAAGAACTGCCAGGGCCTGGTCACGCCGAGCGCGGCGCCGCGCGCGCCGACCAGGAGGAGGGCCGGGATCATGGTCACGAAAATCCCGGCGAAGAGCACGGCGACCTCGGCGATGGGGGCGTAGCCGAAGCGGTTCTCGTCCCGATAGCTCTTCCTCGTCGTGGCGAGCGAGAGAAGGGCCATGAGAACGAGGGCCGCTTCGCGAAAGGGGAACGGCAGGAACATCCCGCCGACGACGCCGGCGACCCAGGCGAAGTTCAGCCGGCCCTTGAGATGGAGGGGGACGACGCGGGCCCGGTCGCGGATGAGGTCCTTCATCGTCTCCCGTCCGTACTCGAGGCTGTCCAGGACGAAGAAGACGAGGAGAACGCCGCCCAGGACGAGGGCCCAGGCCGGAAAGAGCCGAAGCGTCCAGAAGAAGGGCACGCCCTTGAGGAAGCCCATGAAGAGCGGCGGGTCGCCCAGGGGTGTCAGGCAGCCGCCGATATTGGAGACGGCGAAGATGAAAAAAACCGGGATGTGCCGCGTCCGCCGCCGCTCGCGGTTGGTCTGGAGGAGCGGCCGGATGAGGAGCATGCTCGCCCCGGTCGTGCCGATGACGTTGGCCAGGACCGCGCCGGCGAGGAGGAAGCCCGTGTTGACGAGCGGCGTCGCCCGGAGGTCGCCGCGGAGGACGATGCCGCCGGAGACGATGAACAGCGCCGCGAGGAGGATGATGAACGAGGCGTAGTCCTTGGCCGAGCGGAGGAGCTCGAGAGGCGCCCGCCACAGGAAATAGGCCGCCACGGGCGCGGACCACAGCGCCGCGACCAGGGCCTGGCGGCGGGGCTTGTCCCAGAACCGCGGCGCCCGGAGCGGCAGGAGCGCGATCGAAAGGAGCAGGCCGACGAACGGGACGACCGACCAGAGCGGCAGCGTGTGGCCCAGGGTTTCCGCGCTCATCGTTCCTTTATCCCGTCATGCTCCGGCGCCCGGCCGCGTCCCGGCGGGCTCACGGGAGGAAGGTCGGGGGGAGATAGGAAGCCCGGAGCGGGAGCCTCCGCTTCCGGGCTTTCTCTTCGAGCGGCCTCTGCAGCGAGCGACGGTCGCTCGGCGCGGTGAGGAAGACGACGGCGGCCCCGGAGGCGAAGAAGCGTTCGAGAGCGTCGAGCGGCATCCCCCGCTCGACGTAGAGGATGAGCCGCGAGCCGGCGGCGCGGGCCGCGCCTTGGATGCCGAGGCCGATCTCGACGGCCCCGGGCGTATCGAGGCCGCGGTCGGAGACGTGGATCCAGGCGCCGCGGGCGGCGGCATCCGTCAAGCCCTCAGGAAGCGGACCGTGATGGTAATACGCCAGGAACGCGCGCCCCTTCCTGCACGCCTCGGCCAGCGCGGCCACTGCGGCGGGCTCGCGGGCCACGGTCCGGTTGGAGACGTGGAGGTCCATCCCGGCCGCGGCCAGCGCGACGAGCGAGGGGAGGGAGAGCGTCGGAGACTCGGGCTCGGCCTCCAAGGGGCCGTTCTGAAAGAAGGCCAGCATCGACCGGGACCGGCGGCAGGCGACGAGGAGCCGGTCGAGCTCGCCCTCGCGGGGGCGTGCCTCGTCGGACGTGTGGACCCTCACCCGCTCGGCGATGAGCGCCTCGAGCTCGGTCGCGTCGAAGCGCCCGGTGTCGAGCAAGCCCATGCGGATCCCTCGCGCCCGGGCCGCGCGGGCGGCGTCGAAAAGGGCCTCGCGCTCGAACTGGTCGTCGCGGATGAGGATGTCCCGGCCGAGGCGGACCCGGTCGAGGAGCTCGTACGTCCGGACGACGTCCTCGATGCCTTTCTCGACGGGGTGCTTGTCCATGGGTTGGATGCCAAGATATACCATCGCGACCCGGCCCTGTCAAATGTCCCGGCCCCGTATCGGTGCCGCCTCATCAGGAGACGTGGGCGGTGCCAGCTTCCGGCCGGAAAGGGAATCGGGGCATGGCCGGAACGTCATGTGCGGCTTAGCGCAAGCCGCGCTCTGGGATGGAGGCAAACCCTAGGTTCCTCAGGCAATCGGGCGGGGGCCAGCCCAGGTGGCGCCGAAGCCGTCTGAAGAGGAACCGTCCTGCTTCTTCTCTTTTCTTCTCAGAAGTACGGCTCTGGGTCTCGCCGCCGCACTTCTGATGGTCGCTCCTCGCAATCCGCTCCCGGCCGGAGGGGGGCCCGGCGGAATTTCCGCCGGGGGAACCGGGACAGGTTCCCGGGACCGGGGGATAAGGACGGCCTTGGTGCCACCTTACCTCATGACGCGTCGGGACGGGCCTCCTCCGACCCCCCGCATCTGGTGCCGGCGCTGGCCGCTTGAAAATGGTCCACATGTCATTTATCATCGGGGCAGGCTTCGGTGAAAAATAAAGCTTCCTGCGTCGTTCTCTTCTCGGGCGGCATCGATTCGACGACCACCCTCTACTGGGCCCTGGCCCGCTACGACCGGGTCCTTCCGTTAACCTTCGACTACGGTCAGCGCCACCGGGTCGAGGTCCGGCTGGCCGGCCGCCTCCTCCGCCGGCTCGGCCTGCCGCGCACGGTCCTCCGGCTCGACCTGGGACAGGTCGGCGGCTCGGCGCTGACCGACCCGCGGATCCCCCTCCCCCGCGTCCGCGGCCGCGCCGAGATCCCGGCCGGCCCGCCGGCGACCTACGTCCCCTTCCGGAACGGCATCTTCCTGGCCGTGGCCGCGGCCTGGGCCGAGGCCCGCGGCGTCCGCGACCTCGTCTGCGGCTTCCACGTCCTCGACTCGCCGGAGTACCCCGACACGCGCCGGGAGTTCGTCCGGGCCATGGAGAAGGCCGTCAACCTGGGCACGGCGGCGGCCTTCGGCGGCCCGAGAGCGCGGATCCTCGCTCCGTTCGTCAGGCTGAGAAAGTCCGAGATCATCAGCCGGGGCCTCCGCCTCGGCGCCGATTACTCCTATTCCGTTTCCTGCTATGCCGGGGGCGAGGCCCCCTGCGGGGCTTGCTCGTCCTGCCTCCTGCGCCGCGAGGCGTGGCGGGAGGTCGGCCGCGAAGACCCGCTCCTGGCGCGGCTGCGAAAGGAAGGCGCGCCATGAGCTGGACGCTCAAGGTCAGGGACAGGTTCTCCGCCGCCCATTTCCTCCGGGGCTACAAGGGGAAGTGCGAGAAGCTCCACGGCCACACCTTCCAGGTCGAGGTCGAGGTCCGCGCGACGGAGCTCGACGCGGCGGGCCTCGGCTTCGACTTCGCCGAGATCAAGAAGGCGCTGGCCGCGGCCCTGCCCGATCACACGCTCCTCAACGAGGCCTATCCGTTCAATCCCTCGGCCGAGAACCTGGCCCGGCACCTGTTCGGCGAGCTCCGCAAGCTCTACCCCGTGCGGGCCGTGACCGTCTGGGAGTCCGATGATGCGTCGGCCACCTACGCTGAGGACGACTGAGGTCTTCGCCTCCGTCCAGGGCGAAGGCCTGCGCATGGGCGAGCCGGCGATCTTCGTCCGGCTGGCCGGCTGCAACCTGCGGTGCTCCTTCTGCGACACGAAGCGGGCCTGGGGGCGGGGGCGGGCCCGGACCGTGGCCGAGATCGTGGCCGAGGTCCGCGCTCTCCATCGGGATTTCCCGGCCCGCTGGGCCTGCCTGACCGGCGGCGAGCCCCTGCGCCAGGCCGTCGCCCCCCTCATCCGGGCCCTGCGCGGGGACGGCCTGGCCGTCCAGGTCGAGACGAACGGGACGTTCGCGCCGCGGCCGGACGCCGACTGGTACACCGTCTCGCCCAAGCCGCCCGATTACGCCTCCCATCCCCTCTTCCGGAGAAAGGCGAAGGAGGTCAAGCTCGTCGTCAGCCGCGGCCTGACGGTCGACGACGTCCGCGCCGTCCGCCGCGCCTTCCCGCCGGGGACGCCGGTCATCCTCCAGCCCCAGAGCAAAGCGAGCTGGAGCATGAGGAAGGCAATCCGGCTCCTCGAAGAGGCCTCGCGCCAGGGGCTCGTCAACGTCCGCGTCGGCCTCCAGCTCCACAAAGTCTATCATCTGAAATAGCGCGGCCTGGATTTCTTATTCGGAAAGGTCTTCGGGGATGACTTCCGCTCCAGAGCGCGGCTTGCGCTAAGCCGCACATGACGCTCCGGCCATTCCCCTTCGGACCTTTCCAGGCGGGCGTCACCCGAGGCAACGCGGGGGTTGGCGCTCAAATAGAAGAGGGACTGTCCGCCGGGGGAAGGTCCCCCGTCTTCTAATAGCGTTTCCAGAGCGCGCCCCACTCCGTCTTCATGAAGCGGCGGATGCGGCGGCGGCCGACCGTCGGGTACCACATCAGGTCGTGATAGACGTTGCTGGCGAACGGCGCCCAGACGACGAGCGGCGAATGAAGGAGGAGCTTTTCAAACGGCCGCAGACAGCCCTTGCGGATCGTTTGATCCCCCCAGATGACGAAACTCCGTTTCGAGCAGAACCCGAAATCGAGCCCGGAGACGTCCTCCCCGGCGACCTCGATCTCGGCCGGGTCGCCGACGCCAAGGCCGCGCTCGTGGGCCATGCGGATGTAGGGGATGGTCATCGGGTCGAAGCCCATGACCTTGGCCGCGACGGCGTCAATGGCCACCGAGTCGCCGCTGGCCAGGATGATGTTCTGGACGCACGGGGCCATTGTCCGCGGGCCGGCGCCGTCGCCGCAGACTGTGCCGTCCATGACGCAGAACAGGCCCGGGTGGAGCTCCCGCTGCATGGTGAGAAGGTCGACGAGGACCTCGTGGATGTACTTGTGGGCATAGTGGCGGACCTCCTTGAGGAGTCCGCCGAAGGCGTTCTTGACCGCTCCCGTCGTCGTCGAGTGGCCGTGGGTCTTGACCGTCGGCAGATGGAGGACGTTGCGGCCGATGAACATCTTGGGGATCTCGATGCCCTCGGGGAAGATCTCGTTCAGCTTGAGGAGCGGGCCGCGGAAGGGAAAGACCGTCCACTCGACCTCGGGCAGCGGCGTGAAGCCGAGGCCGTAGCGCTCGAGGACGGGCAGCCACTTGTTGTTCCGGGCGCCCCGGCGCGGGTTGGTCACGACCGTCTTGTTCTCGACCGGAAGGAGCCGCTCCTTCGGGTAGCCGTCCGCGAGAAGCCTCCGGACGACGCCCTCGACCTGCCAGGGTTCGCTCGAGCAGGCCGGGAAGTACTTCGTCCAAGACAGGTTGAGCTTGAGGAGAGTGTCGCGGTCCTCGGCCAGGAAGCGCCGGTAATCGGCCAGCGCCATGAGCCGCCCGTAGTCGTCGAGGACGGTCGCGGGGCTCGTGCGAAGGACGGCGACTCTGGCTCGGGTCACGGGCGTCTCATCGGAAATGGAGGATCAGGGCCGCGGCCGCAACCCAGAGGAAGATATCCGCCAGGAGCGGCTTGTCCCGGATGATGAGGGCCTCGGGCGTCCCGCCGCCCCCCTTCCGGTGGATGAGGTAGAGGTAGCGGAAGATGCCGTAGAGGACGAAGGGCACGGTGAAGACGAGATGATGTGTCCCGAACTTGGCCACCGTCTCGGCCGAGATCGTGTAGAGGCAGTAGGCGACGAGCGTCGAGGACGTGACGACCGAGATCATCTGGTCGAGGAGGTCCGTGCTGTATTCCCGGAGGATCGGCCGGTGGCTGGCCGCGTCCTTGTCGAGGAGGACGAGCTCGTAGCGCCGCTTGCCCATGGCCAGGAAGAGGGCGAGGAGCATCGTGCAAAGGAGGAGCCAGGAGGAGATTTCCACCCCGATGGCCAGGCCGCCCGCGACGACACGGATGACGAAGCCAGCGGCGATGACGAAGATGTCCATGATGACGACGTGCTTCAGCCACATCGAATAGACGGTCTGGAGGACGAGGTAGCCGAGGACGGCGAGGAAGAACGGCAGGCCGAGCGACGCGGCCAGCCCGAGCCCGGCGGCGGCGAGGACGAGGAGGGCGGCGACGGCCGGACCCTTTTTGAGCCGGCCCGAGGCCAGCGGCCGCAGGCGCTTGACGGGGTGAAGGCGGTCCTCCTCGATGTCGCGAAGGTCGTTGAAGATGTAATGGGCGCTCGAGACGAGGCAGAAGGCGACAAAGGCTTCGACCGTCTTGAGGAGGAGCGGGCCGTTCAGGAGGTTCCGGGAGAAGACGAGGGGGGCAAAGACGAAGAGGTTCTTGATCCACTGCTGGGGGCGCAGGGACTTGAAGATCTCGATCGTCGTCATCCGTCTCATCCCATTCTAGGAAGTCGGCCCGGAAATATCAACAGGATTCTCGACCGCCGGCCGCCGCTCGAAGAACCGGTAGCCCGATCGCGTCAGGTAGACGCCGGCCAGGACGACGGCCGCCCCCGCCGCCTCCGCACCCCTCAGGCGCTCGCCGAGGAAGAGGCCGGCGAAGGCGACGGCGAAGATGGGCGTCAGGTTGCTATAGACACCCGTTTTTGCGCTGCCGACCTTGCGGACCGAATCGTACCAGATAAAAAAGCAGAGGGTGATGGAGATGAGGCCGCAATAACCGATCGCCCCCCATTCCGCCAGGGAAACTCGCTGCCAGGCGACGGCGGCCGCGTCCCGAGCGGCGAACGGGAGGTAAAGGGCGGTCCCCGCGGCCGTGCCCAGGGCCGCCAGCCCGAACGGCGAGTTCCGCTCGAGAACGGGCTTGGAGAGGACGGTGTAGGCCGCCCAGCAGACGTTCGCCAGAAGGATAAGGACCGCGCCGCGCATCCCGCTCCAGGTCGGGGCCAGGCCGCCGCGGTCTCCGGCGGCGACGAGAAAGAAGCCGGCGAAGGAGATGAAGATGCCCAGCCAGCCGGCCCAGGACAGGCGCTCCTGGCCCAGGGCGGTGCTGAGGAGGGCGATGAAGATCGGGCTCGTGGCCATGATGACGGCCGCCGTCGAGGCGTTGGTCGTGCGGATGGCCTCGATGAAAAAGAGCTGGTAGGCGGTGATGCCCAGGACACCCAGTCCGACGGCCTTCCAGCCGTCGCCCTTGGCCAGGGCAAAGCGACGCCGGCCGAGAGCGAAAATCGCGAGGTAGGCGAGCGAGGCGAGCGCCAGCCGGACGGCGTTGAAAACATGGGGCGCGAGCCCCCGCAGGCCGATCTTGACCACCGACACGTTGACGCCCCAGAAGAAGACGGTCATGAGCATGAGGAGGTCCGTCCCCCCGATGCGCGAACCGTTCGTCAGCTTCGGCATTCAGGAGGGCCGGCGTCCGGACCGCGGGTGGCGGGCCTCGATGACGGACCTCATCCCCCCCCGGGCGTTGAACTCTCCGGTGACCACGGCTCTCTTCGGCCGGCAGGCCCGGACGATGTCCTCGAGGAACCGGTTGACGACGTTCTCGTAGAAGATACCCAGGTTCCTGTAGGCCAGGACGTACTCCTTCAGGGACTTGAGCTCGAGGACCTTCGCCCGGGGGACGTAGCGGATGACGATCGTCCCGAAATCGGGCAGGCGCGTCTTGGGGCAGACCGAGGTGAACTCCGGGATCTCGATGGTGATTTCGTAGTCCGGGAACTGGCTACGGAACGTCTCCAGGCCGGGGAGCCTGGCCTTCAGGCCGGCCTTCGCCTCTTTGTCCGTCATGCGTGCCATGGCATGCCTCATTAACTCGTTGAATTCCCGCATGATACACGAAAACGGGGCTAAACGCAATGCCCTCGACTCCGTTCCTTCCCGGACGGGTCCTGTCCCGGTGCGTCCCCGTCCGGCCTCGGCTCCACCGGCAGGGAGCGCCCCCCCGGGAGCGACCATCAAAAGCGGGGCGGAACCACCCGTAGCCCCGGTTCTGGGAAAGACTCGGGAACAAAGTCATGAAGAGGGGGACACGTACCGAAGGTACATGTCCCCGTTCTTTCTATCCTCGGCTAACGGGAGCCGTCCTCGGACCGGGAGGAGGCCTCCCCCTGGACCCCTTCAGCGCTCTCGCGCAATCCCCTTCCGCCTCGCGCGGGCGGTGACTGGCGCCTGGCCACCCCTCCGGGGTGCTAAGAAGATGAATTCGCCCCGCCGGAGGGACAGCCCCCCCCTTTCCCGAGCCGCCGGACTCCCCTATAATAAGGATAATATCCTTAATTGGAGAGAGGGCCGCATGAGCGAATGCCGCAGCAAGAAGAACCTGGAGCGATGCAACTGCAGCTGGGAGCCCTGCAGCCGCAAGGGGCTCTGCTGCGAGTGCCTGGCCTACCATTGGAGCCACAAGGAGCTGCCGGCCTGCCTGTTCCCGGCCGCGGTCGAGAAGACCTACGACCGCTCCCTGCGGATGTTCCTCCAGACGTACAAGGACAGGGCATGATGGGCGGGGCGCCAAAGGCCCGACGGCGGGCGGCCGCCCCGCCCCGCTTCGTCTACGGGCCGGTTCCCTCGCGCCGTCTCGGCTTCTCCCTGGGCGTCGACATCCTGCCCTTCAAGACCTGTAGCCTCGACTGCGTCTATTGCCAGCTCGGGCCGACAGACCGCAAGACGGTCCGACGCCGGGCCTATGTCGGCGTCCGGGAGGTTCTGGCCCAGGTCCGCGAGGCCCTGCGTTCGGGATGCCGCATCGACCACATCACCTTCTCGGGCTCCGGGGAGCCGACGCTCAACGGGAACCTGGGCCGCCTCATCCGCGGCATCAAGAGGATGACGGGCGTCCCCGTCGCCGTCCTGACCAACGGGACGCTCCTCGGCCGGAAGGACGTCCGGGCCGACATCAGGGCCGCGGACATCGTCGTGCCGTCCCTTGACGCGGCCACGTCCCCGCTCTTCCGCGCCGTCAACCGCCCCCACCCCTCGCTCGACGCTGCGCGCATGATCGACGGCCTGGCCCGCTTCCGCAGGGAGTTCCCCGGCCAGATCTGGCTGGAGGTCATGCTGGTCAGGGGAGTCAACGATTCCCCGGCCCACGTCCGGGCCCTGAAGAAGGCGATCGCGGCCATCCGGCCCGACCGCGTCCAGCTCAACACCGTCGTCCGCCCTCCGGCCGAAGCCTCGGCCGCGCCGCTCTCGCCGCGGGAGCTCGGGAGAATCGCCCGGGCCCTCGGCGGCGGGGCCGAGGTCGTGGCCGACTTCGGGCCCCGGCTGGCTCGCGGCCGGACGGCCGCCTCCGAGGAGGTCATCCTGGCCATGGTCAGGCGCAGGCCGGTGACGTCGGAGGACATCGCCGCGTCTCTCGCCGCCCATCGCGACGAGGTCCTCAAGACCGTCGCCCATCTGCTGGCCGCGGGCAGGATCCGCGGCGTCCGCCATGGCCGGAAAACCTTCTACGAGCCGGCCTGA
>DATKJS010000071.1:0-2845 GCA_035543515.1 Terriglobales bacterium
GTGGAAGCGCGCCTCGTAGGCCATGAGGCTCACGCGGATGCCGCGGGCGTGGGCCATGGCGATGACCTTGTTGAGCCGGCCGAGGTTCGCCGCCTTGATCTCGGGCGAAACGCCCACTTTCGGGAAACGCTCGCTCTGAATAAAATAGGCGTAGAGGTTGGGCGCGTCGGTGACGCTGATGTCCCAAGCGCCGTGGATGTCGAGCCAGTTCATTCGGGCCGTCGCCATCTGGTCGAGGAGGGTGCGCCAGAAACCGTCGTTCGCGAACCACCAGCGGGCCGGGTCGACGAGGGCGCGCGGGTCGTAATCGGTGTCGTTCCTGGCGTAGTCCCAGGGCAGGGTCAGGAACATGTTCCAGCCGCGGTCTCGGAGAAAGGGCCGGCCGGTGACGTCGGGACCGCGGAGGGCGTCGGCCCCGCGGCGCCGGACGCGCTCGGCCAGTTCCAGCGCACCGTACATGGCGCCGTTTGCGTCGGGAGCGCTGATCCGGGCGGCGCCGTTGACGAAGGAAATGGTGAAGCTCTCCGGGCTTCCCGTCCCGGCGATTTTGATCTCGACGGCCGCCTTGAGGCCGCGGGCGGCCAGGGCGTCGTTCAAGGCGCGACGGCCGAATTCGACGGGGTTGTCGGTCTGGGCACGCGCCGATGTGCCGAAGATTGCGATTGAAGCTATTAAGACGACTGCTGAGACAAGCACGCCTCGGGTCTTTGACATGGGGGGTCCTTTCGCTGCGGGATCGGGACGGCTGGCGCCTCAAGGGCTCGGCGGCGCATGACGGGGGGGATTTTATGCCGCGCCTGGCCGTTTGACAAGGGGAGAACGGACGGGGGAAGGACCGGGAGGCGTTCAGTTCCCTCCGGCGTCTGTCTATGACTTCATCTTGACGAACTTGAGGTTGCGGACCCGGCCCGTCGTCACGGTGAAGCCGGTGATCGCGCCGCCCTCATCCCTCTGGAACCGGATCCTCGCGTATCCGGCGACCGAAAACACGTCCTTCTTCAGCGGTTCGCATGGGGCCGGCTCGCCGCGTGAGGATTGGACGAAAAGCGCCCCTGATTTCAGCGAAAGGTCATAGCGCGTGTCGAGCTCATCCGAATAAAACTTCCCCGTGAACTCCTTCAGGTCATCCGGCGACGGCGAATACGGCACCGTCCTTTTGCCCACAACCGGCGGCTCGCTGCCGACGATCACGGCGACCGTGTCGAAACCCTTCGCGGTTGGGTCGGAGAAACGGACTCTCACTTCGTCCGGCGCGTCCTTGAACTTGAACTCGGTCGGGGACAGAATCACCAGCTCCGACTTGTTCTGGGGCGACCTGACATAGAAGAGCTTTCCCTTATCCACGACGACCTGCCGCACATTCAGGTTCGTCTCGAACCAGTAGGTTCCGACGAAGGCCTCGAGCGCCTTGGCCGGGAGGGTGAACTCCTTCGGAGCCGGCTTCCCCGACGGCGTCTTGGATCCGGGGACGGGCGCTTCCGGTTGTTTCAACTTCGAGGCCAGATAGATGTCGGCGATCTGCCGGGTCAGGGTTCCCGGCGGGAAGGAACCGAGGTTCGAGAATATGGCCACCCCGAACCTCTCCCCGGGGAAATAGATCACGTCGCTCCGGAACCCCGCGTCCCCGCCGCTGTGCCCGATCATCTTCAGCCCTTTGTACTCATCGACCTGGACCCCCCGGGCATAGGGAATCTCCTTTCCGTTGTTCAACACGCCCTTGGTCAACATCTTCGCCAGCACGGCCGGCCCGCCGACCCGCTTGTCGTCGAAGTTGCGCAGCCAATTGGCCATGTCTTCGACCGTGGTGAAGAGGCTGGTGGCCCCGACGTTGGCATAATTGAGGACGGACTGCTTGAAGCCCTTGCCCGGTTCCCCTTCGTAGGAATAGGCGCGGTCCTTGACGATCTCCTGGTGGTCGAGGTGGAAATGCGTGGAGGTCATGCCCAGGGGCCTGAAGATGTTGTCGCGCGTCCAGTCCGTGAACGGCTGCCCGCTCACCCGGCCGACGACCTCGGCCAGGAGCGTGAATCCGGAGTTCGAGTAAAGATACTCCTCCCCCGGGGCGAAATTCAGCTCCTTCTGGCGCCTGAGCCGGTCCATGATGTCCGCCTGGGTGATGACGTCGTCCATCCGCCAGCCGGACAGGATCAGCAAGTCCCACTGGTCGCGAAGCCCGCTCGTGTGGTTGAGAAGATGCCGGATGGTGACCGTCTTTCCGAAATCGGGGAGCTCGGGAATGTACTTGCGGATGTCGTCGTTTGCGGAGAGCCTGCCCGCCTCCTCGAGCATCGTGATGGCCATGGCCGTGAACTGCTTGGAAACCGACGCGACGTGGAAGACGGTCGACGGCATGATGGGGATGCCGTATTCAAGCTGGGCGCAGCCGAACCCCTTCCGGTAGACGACCATGCCGTCCTTGACCACGACGACCGCGGCTCCGGGAGTATCCAGGCTGTTCCACTTGGCGAACAGGGCGTCGACCTCGGCTTCGAGGGATGGAGCGGTACCCTGGGGTGCCGCCGTCGCGGATGCGATTAAGGTCACGAACAGCGCGGCGCCGGCCAGCAGAAGCCGGATCGTGCGGAAGGACGATTTCCGTGTCATCATGGCCTCCTCAATTCGGGATCTCGGAGTACTCTATCATATTTAAGACAGAGCGGGAGCCGAAAAGGATACGCTGATCCGCTTTCCGGCTGAGGCCCGGAGATCAGCGGGCGATTCTCGCCAGCCAAGCGGCGATGGCCGTTGCGACGGCTGGATCGCTCTCGGTCTCCAGCCCGAAGGCGGCCATGGGATTGAGCCCGGGCGGTACGGCCTTATAGAAATGCTGCAGGCCCGGGAAGAA
>DATKJS010000072.1:0-12878 GCA_035543515.1 Terriglobales bacterium
CGAACAACATCAACACCGTGGAGGGCGGCACCCACCTGATCGGCTTCAAGTCCGCGCTCACGCGCACCGTCAACGCCTACGCCGTCAACAACGGCATCTTGAAGAAGGACGACGACGCCATCCAGGGCGACGACGCGCGCGAGGGCCTGACGGCCGTCATCAGCGTCAAGGTCCCGGAGCCGCAGTTCGAGGGGCAGACCAAGACCAAGCTCGGCAACAGCGAGGTGAAGGGCGCGGTCGAGACGCTCGTCAACGACAAGCTCGCCGTCTACCTCGAGGAGCACCCGCCGGAGGCCCGGCGCATCATCGCGAAGGCGCTGGAGGCCGCGCGGGTGCGCGAGGCCACGCGCAAGGCCAAGGAGCTCGCCCGCCGGAAAGGCGCACTCGACGGCGGCTCGCTGCCCGGCAAGCTCGCCGACTGCCAGGAGCGCGACCCGGCGCTCTCCGAGCTGTACATCGTCGAGGGCGACTCCGCCGGCGGCTCGGCCAAGCAGGGGCGCGCGCGGAAGAACCAGGCCATTCTGCCGCTGCGCGGGAAGATCCTGAACGTCGAGAGGGCGCGCTTCGACAAGATGCTCTCGTCGCAGGAGATCCGGCTGCTGATCACCGCGCTCGGCGCCGGGGTCGGCAAGGACGACAAGGACCTCGCCAAGCTCCGCTACCACACGATCATCCTGATGTGCGACGCCGACGTCGACGGGGCGCACATCCGGACGCTGCTGCTCACGTTCTTCTACCGGCACTACCAGGAGATCATCGACGCCGGGCATCTCTTCATCGCGCAGCCGCCGCTCTACCGGGTGAAGAAGGGGAAGACCGAGCACTACCTCAAGGACGAGGCGGCGCTCGAGGACCACCTGATCGAGCTCGGCGTCGGCGACCTCGAGCTGCGAGGGCAGGGCGGGCCGCCGGTCACGGGCACGCCGCTCAAGCAGCTCGTGAAGCGCGCCATCCGCCTGGAGAAGCTGCTCGACCTGCTGGAGCGGAAGGGCCGCAACCGTCACGTCGTGAAGGCCCTCGCCCGCCAGCCGGAAATGGAGGTCGCGACGCTCGCCGACGAGGCCGCGCTCCGCGCCATGGTGGGCACGGCCGAGAAGTACCTCGCCGTCGCCGCGCCCGACCTGAGCCCCCTCGCCTTCTCGCTCGAGGAGGACCGCGAGCACGCGTGCTTCCGCATCGTCGCGAGCACGCGCGCCAACGGGAGCGCGCAGCGGACCGTGGTCGACCGCGAGCTGTGCCTCACGGCGGAGTTCGAGGAGGTCCGCCGGATCGCGCGCGAGCTGGCCGCCGCCGGCGAGCCGCCCTTCCAGCTCGGCACCGGCGACAAGGCGCAGGTCCTCCCGAACCTGCTCGACGCCGTCGCCCACATCATGGCCGAAGCCCGCAAGGGCCTCGACATCCAGCGCTACAAGGGCCTCGGGGAGATGAACCCGGCGCAGCTCTGGGAGACCACCATGAACCCCGAAACTCGCACGCTGCTCCAGGTGAAGATCGAGGACGGCGTCGAGGCCGACATCATCTTCTCGACGCTGATGGGCGACGAGGTCGAGCCGCGGCGCAAGTTCATCGAAGAGAACGCGCTCAACGTCCGTAACCTCGACGTCTGATGGATCCCACCCGCCTCCCCGTCAACATCGAAGACCAGATGCGCGAGTCCTACATGGACTACGCGATGTCGGTCATCATCGGGCGCGCCCTGCCCGACGCGCGCGACGGGTTGAAGCCCGTCCACCGCCGCATCCTCTACGCGATGTTCCGCGAGGGCCTACTGCACAACCGGCGCTACTCAAAGTGCGCCGGCGTCGTCGGCGAGGTGCTGAAGCGCTACCACCCGCACGGCGACTCCGCGGTCTACGACGCGCTGGTCCGCCTCGCGCAGGAGTGGAACGTCCGCTACACGCTGATCGACGGCCAGGGGAACTTCGGCTCGATCGACGGCGACCCGCCGGCGGCCTACCGCTACACCGAGTGCCGCCTGACCGCGCTCGCCGAGGAGCTGCTCGCCGACATCGACCGCGAGACGGTGGAGTTCGTCCCCAACTTCGACGACTCGAGCCAGGAGCCTTTCGTCCTCCCGACCCGGATCCCGAACCTGCTCGTGAACGGGTCGGCCGGCATCGCCGTCGGCATGGCCACCAACATCCCGCCCCACAACCTGAGCGAGGTGTGCGACGGGCTGATCGCGCTGATCGAGAACCCGGCGCTCACGATCGACGAGCTGATGCAGTACATCCCGGGACCGGACTTCCCGACCGCCGGCTTCATCTGCGGCCAGGCGCCGATCCGCGACGCGTACCGGGAGGGCCGCGGCATCCTGACGCTGCGGGCCCGCGCCACCGTCGAGACCGACGAGAAGACCGGCCGCTCCGCGATCATCGTCACGGAGATTCCGTATCAGGTGAACAAGTCCCGCCTGATCGAGCGCATCGCGGAGCTGGTGAACGAGCGCAAGCTCGACGGCATCTCCGACCTCCGGGACGAGTCCGACCGCGAGGGCATGCGCATCGTCATCGAGGTCAAGCGCGGCGAGCTGCCCGAGATCATCCTCAATAACCTCTACAAGCACACCCAGCTGCAGGTCTCGTTCGGCATCATCATGCTGGCCATCGTCGACAAGCAGCCGAAGACGCTCGGCCTCGTCGACATGATGAAGTACTTCATCGCGCACCGCAAGGAGGTCATCCTGCGGCGGACGCGCTTCGAGCTCCGCAAGGCCGAGGAGCGGGCGCACATCTTGGAGGGCCTGGTCATCTGCCTCGACAACCTCGACGCCGTCATCAAGCTCATCCGGGGCTCGAAGACCGTCGACGAGGCCCGGCGCGGGCTCATGGAGAAGTTCGGCCTGACCCAGGTCCAGGCCCAGGCCGTCCTCGAGCTCCAGCTGCAGCGGCTGAGCCAGCTCGAACGGCTCAAGATCCAGGAGGAGTACGCCGCCCTGAAGAAGAGGATCACCGACCTGCGCCGCATCCTCAAGGACGAGCGGCTCGTTTACGCCATCATCGTCCAGGAGCTCAAGGAGGTCAAGGAGGAGTACGGCGACGAGCGGCGGACGGAGATCCGCGACGAGGCCGTCTCGGAGCTTCGGCCGGAGGACCTGGTCAAGGAAGAGGACGTCGCCATCGTCTACACCTCGAGCGGCTACATCAAACGGACCTCTCTCACGTCCTACAAGTTCCAGGCGCGGGGCGGCAAGGGCCGCCGGGGCATCGAGATGAAGGCCGAGGACATCGTCGAGGACCTCTATGTTTGCTCGACCCACAGCTACCTCCTCGTCTTCACCAACCAGGGCCGGCTCTACTGGCTCAAGGCCCTGGACGTCCCCGACGTCGGCGTCTCGGGCCGCGGCAAGCCCATCGCCAACCTGGTCGAGTTCCAGCCGGGTGAGAAGCCGGCCTCGGTCGTCCCGGTCAAAGAGTTCAGCGAGAACCAGTACGTGGTCATGCTGACGACCGACGGCGTCATCAAGAAGACGCGCCTGTCGGACTTCCGGAACGTTCGGCGCGGCGGCATCCTGGCCATGAACATCCGCCCGAAATCGGAGCTGTTCTCGGCGCAGCTCTCGACCGGCAAGAACACGATCGTCATCGGCACGAGGCTCGGCCGGGCCCTGCAGTTCAAGGAATCCGACGTCCGGCCCATGGGCCGGTCGGCCTCGGGTGTCCGGGGCATCCGCCTCAAGCCCAAGGACCGGGTCATCGGCATGATCATCGTGGGCCCGGACGAGAAGTTCATCTTCACGGCGTCGGAGCGCGGCTACGGCAAGAAGACGGCCGCGGAGATGTACCCCATCAAGCACCGCGGCGGGCAGGGCGTCCTCAACCTGCGCATCACGCCCAAGATCGGCCACGCCCTGGCCATGGTCGGCATCAACGAGGAGGACCTCCTCGTCATCACCGTCGAGGGCAAGGTCATCGGCATCCCGACGACTCAGGTCCGCTCGTCCGGCCGGGCGACCCAGGGCGTCCGCATCATCAACCTCGAGGACAGGGACCGGGTCTGCTCCATCGCAAAGGTGCGCGAGAGCTGAGCCGCAGCCCTCTTCTGTTGCCGGGAGAGGGGATTGGCCCGGCGTCATTCGGCCGCATTCCGGGCTGAACCGCACCCCCATCGTTGTCTCACCCGCAAAATGAGACTTCCCATCCTGGAAACCGTGACTTCCCGAGATGCCGCTTGACACCTGGCCGAGGAGCGGATACCCTTTCACTTCCCGATCATCGGAATCCTGAAAGACGCTGCTGGAGGAACAAGAATGGCGATTCGTGGTTCGCGGCCCCGGCCGCTCGTTGGATCCGTTGCCTTTCTCTTGCTGCTCGTCTCGTTCTCGCGTTCGATGGCCACTCCCGCGGCGCCTTCCGACGCCGCCATCCGTGCCATGCTCAAGGAGCGGGTCGATATCCGGCCGAATACGGGCATCGTCGTTGGAATCCTGGAAGCGGGGCGGCGGCATGTCGTCGCGTTCGGGACGGCCGGTCCGGACGGGAAGCCGGCGCTGGACGGCGACACGGTCTTCGAGATCGGGTCCGTCACGAAGGTCTTCACCGCGGCCCTTCTGGCCGACATGGTCGCCCGCGGCGAGGTGAAGTACGACGATCCTGTCAGCAAGTTCCTGCCCGCGACGGTGAAGGTTCCGTCCCGGGGAGGCAAGGTGATCACGCTCGTCGACCTGGCGACGCAGTCCTCGGGTCTTCCCCGCATGCCTTCGAACTTCACCCCCAAGGACCCGAAGAATCCTTACGGCGACTATTCGGTCCAGCAGATGTATGACTTCTTGTCTTCCTATCACCTGACCCGTGATATCGGAGCTCAGTACGAGTACTCGAATCTCGGCGTCGGGCTCCTCGGCCACGCCCTCGCGCTCCGCGCGGGGATGAGCTACGAACAGCTCGTGACCGCGCGGATCCTGAAGCCGCTCGGCATGAACGACACGGTCATCACGCTGTCGCCCAGGCTGCGCGCTAGGCTGGCGATCGGCCACGAGCCGACCGGCGAACCGGTCGCCAACTGGGACATTCCGACCTTGGCCGGCGCCGGGGCCCTGCGGTCGACCGTCAACGACATGATGAAATTCCTGGCCGCGAACCTGGATGTCAAACGGAGCGGGCTCCCGGCGGCGCTGCGCGACACGCACAAGGCTCGCCATGCCACTACGACGCCGGGATTGAGCATCGGGCTCGGCTGGCATATCCGGCAGCTCGGCGACGTCTCGGTCGTCTGGCACAACGGGGGAACAGGCGGCTATCACTCTTTCATCGGGTTCGATGAGAGGACGCGCGCGGGCGTCGTAGTGCTCCATAACTCGTCGGGCAGCATCGACGATATCGGCTTCCATCTCGTCAATGCCGGATTCCCCGTCACGCCGCCGCCCGCGCCGAGGAAGGAAGTCACGGT
Organism: Terriglobales bacterium; assembly: GCA_035543515.1. Taxonomy (GTDB): domain Bacteria; phylum Acidobacteriota; class Aminicenantia; order Aminicenantales; family Saccharicenantaceae; genus DATKJS01. Next base: position 5,389 of record DATKJS010000072.1, read on the forward strand.
CGATCCCAAGGTGCTCCAGACTTACGTCGGGGAGTACGCTCTCAGCCCGGCATTCGTCATTGCCGTCACTCTCGAGGGCAACGCGTTGTTCATCCAGGCCTCCGGGCAGTCGAAGCTGCCGGTGTTCGCGGAGTCGGAGACCGAGTTCTTCCTGAAGGTCGTCGACGCGCAGATCTCCTTCGTAAAGGGAGAAGGCGGAACGGTCACCGGGCTGGTGCTTCACCAAAACGGGCAGAACCAGCCCGGGAAGAAGATCAAGTAGGCTGAGGCGGGCCTCATCGGAGGATCGAGGCCGAAATCGGACGCGCGACGACTGCCGCGTCTTCAGGCCAGGTTTGCGGCCCCTTCGCCAGGTCCGCTCCTCGGGCCGGGCGACCCAGGGCGTCCGTATCATCAACCTCGATGGCAAGGACCGCGTCTGCTCGATCGCGAAAGTGCGGGAGAGCTGAGGAAACGCCCGTCTTTAGCGCGAGGCCTTGGAGTTCGAGCGCTTCCCGAACCATGGCTTCAGGCCGCGACGCGTGCCCTCCTCAGGATCACGCATGCCGGCCTCGATAAAGAAGCCCTCCACGTCGAAGCGCCTGCGATAGGTGAGCAGGACAGCGAGCATGTTGCAGGCCGTGGTGGACGCCGAGACCATGAGCAAGACGACGATCTGGTACTTCGCCGCCTCGAGCGGATCGGCGCCGGCGAGGATTTGCCCCGTCATCATGCCGGGAATGAAAACGACTCCGGCCGCCGCCATCGAAGCGAGCGTCGGGATGAGACCGGCGCGGATCGAGTTGCGGATCGAACGCTGAGCCGCCTCGCGGGCCGTCGCGCCGAGCGCCGTGAGGGCCAAGATCTCGTCGGTGCGCGAGTCCATGTCGGCGAACAACCTATCGAGGGCCACCGCCATTGCGGACATGCTATTCCCGAGGATCATGCCGGCGATCGGGATCACGGTCCGCGCGCCATACCAAGGCTTCACTCGTATGATGAGCCCTGTCACAACAAACGCCATCGTCAGCCCTGTGACAAAGAGAGAAAGGAACATGGCCGGCTTGAGCCCGCCAGGCGCCTTGGTGACGCGTGTCGAGGCGATCTGCGTCGCAGATGCGACCATCACCAGGAGGATGAGCAACACCAGCCACCAGGTCTGGTTGCCGAACACCCATCGCAGGACGAAGCCGAGGGCGAGCAGTTGAAGGAAGAGGCGGACCATCGAGACGACGATGTCTTTGGCCATGCCGAGCTTCATCCGATAAGAGGCGAACCCCGCGACAAGCATGAGCAGCGACGCGATCAAGAGTTCGGCGCCGCCGATCGACGTCACGCCTCCCGTCGTTGCCCCCATCTAGACGGCCTCCTCTGACAGAGCGCCGTCGGCGAGTTTCACGCGACGGGCCGCCAGGCCATCGGGCGGACGATGGCGGACACGAAGGCAGGCCGTGCCGTCCAGGGCGAGCCGCGCCACCACGGCCGCGACGGCACTCGCAGACTCGGAGTCGAGCGCGGCATCGACCTCATCGAGTAGCAGGACCTTCGGGCGCGTGAGAAACGACCGGCAAAGCGCGACACGCGCGACCTGTCCGACCGAAAGCTGGCTGCTGTCGCGGGCAAGCCCCACGTCATCGAGTCTAACGAAAGACAAGAGTTCCCTAAGTTCGCCATCGCTCGGCGCCGTCTGCCCCTCGCGTGCCTTGAGCGTCCACGGAAGCAGGAGGTTGTCCCGCACGGTGCCGGGCATCGTCACCGGCTTTTGCGGCACGAGAGCGACGGCGAGGCGCCAGGCGACCGGGCCGATGTCCCCGTCGGGGACGCCGTCGAGAAGCAACGTGCCGCTCGTCCTCGAGTGAAGGCGGGCGAGGACGCGCAGCAGCGTGGTCTTGCCTGATCCGCTGGGACCGACGAGGTCGACGATCTCCCCTGCCTCGAGCGCCAGCGAGACGCCCTCGAAGATGGTGACGGTGCGCCCCTCCTGGCGCGCCTCTACGGCCACGGACCGCGCCTCAAGCACCGGCTCGCACCTTCGCCTCTTCCCGCCCCAAGCAGGTATTCCTATCGCTGGGCCCCCGTCTTAGCCGCAGTGTTCTTGCGCGGACATCGCGCGGAAGAACCGCGAATTCCTTACCGACCCTTCCTGTCACGAAGACAAGGATATCCAGGCCCCGGAAAGGTGTCAAGAACCTGGACCGTCCCTCCCCCTCCTCGGCACCACTCGCCATTCGCAGTCTCGGCGCACCTCCGGCCAAGCGACACAGGGTGTCCGGATCATCAACCTCGAGGACAAGGGCCGCGTCGATTCGATCGCCAAGGCGAAAGAGAGCCGGCGGTTCGGCCCGGTCGCGGACCGATTCCATTTCCGGCGCTGCCCGATGTCAATCGCGCGACCGGAGGGCTGGCGGAATCCCGGGCGAATGACCTACAATAGAGAGCCAGGGCCTACAATAGAAAGCCAGGAGGGATCATGCCGAAAACGATCGCCATCGTCGGAGCGGGGCTGGGCGGGCTCACTGCCGGCAATCTTCTCGTGGACCGCGGGCACAAGGTCACCATTTTTGAATCGTTCACGCGGCCGGGCGGATACACGGCCGGGTTCCGGCGCCAGGGGTACTATTTCGAAAGTGGAACGCTATCGTTCGAGGGTAGCGGCGTGTTCGGGAAAATGATGGCCGACCTGGGTCTCTCCGGCCGTCTCCCCCTCGTCCGCATGAAGATGCGGCTGGCCTCGCCGCATTTCGACTTCGTCGTCGATTCCCTGGGGGCACTGAAGGACGCGCTCTATGCCGCGTTCCCGGGAGACCGGGCCGGGCTCGACGGGTACCTCGCCGAGATCGAGCCGCTCGTCAGGGCCATGCGCCCGCTCATCATGAAGCCGATCCCCCCGCAGTTCCGGGGGCTCGGGCTTTTAAAGTCGCTCCTGTCCTACTCTGTCGCGGGGCCGCGCCTTGCCCTCCGGCGGCGCCGCGTCAAGGGCATGTCCGTGGACGAGCTCGCCGCGAAGCACTTCAAGCCCGGCACACCGGCCTACCGGTTCTTCACGGGGCTGGGATACCCGAAGATGGAGGTGCCGACGCAGGCCGGGATGTTCCTCGTCCTCGCCGAGGACTACTGGCACGTCCGGGACGGGATGCAGCGCTGGGCGGACCTCCTGGCGGACAGGTTCCGCGAACGGGGCGGCGACCTGCGGCTGGGCTCCCCGGTCGAGCGCATCCTGACGAGCGGCGGGGAGGCGGCGGGCGTCCTGTCGCAGGGCGAACGGTTCTCCGCCGACGCGGTGGTTTCGGGCTGCGACTACAAGAAGACGTTCCTGAGCCTCCTCGACGATCCGTCGGCCGTGCCGGAGGCGACGCGGCAGAAGATCCGCGAAGCCGCCGTCTCCGAAGGCATCTTCACCGTATACCTGGGGCTCCGGATGAGCGGGAGCGAGCTCGCGTCGAAGATGAAGACCCCTACGGTCGGCTACATGCCTCTCGATCGCGACGTGGACCCCGAGGACGCAAAGGCCGCGGACCATTTCGAGAAGGACGGGTTCTCGCTCTACTCGCCGTCGCTCGTCAACCCTGAGCTGGCTTCCGAGGGCCGGTCGTCGCTCATGATCCAGGCAGTCTCGCCGGCGCACTGGCAGGACGATTGGCGCCGGAGCGACCCCGGGGCCTACCGTGCGCTGAAGGCCCAGGTCAGGGAGCGGCTGGTCGCCCGGGCCGAGGCCCTCGTCCCCGGCCTGCGTGCGGCGATCGAGTTCGAGGATGCGGCCACGCCCCTCACGTATGAGCGTTACACCGGGAACACGGACGGCGCGACGTCGGGATGGTCGTGGAACCCGAAGAAGCCCTTCTACAAGGGCGGGGCGTTCACGACGACGGTGGCGACGCCGGTCAAGAACCTCTGGATCGGCTCCTGCTGGGCGGGCCAGATCGGGGGCATCCCGAACGCCATCGCCGCGGCCTACCTCGCGGCGAAGAAGATCGGCCGCTGACGCCGAGGCGGCGGACTCGCACTATCGACATCGAGGGCAAGGACCGAGTTCACTCTCTCGCTCAGTTCAAGGAGAGCTGAGCCGCGGGAGCGGCCTGGCCCATCCGTTCCTGCTTGACCGGTTCGACGGGGCCTGCCGCCCCGGTCATCCGCTCGACATTGCCGGGCGTCTGGATGCTTAGGGCTGGCCCCTCCGTTCCCGGCCAAGATCGCATGGTTGACACCCGCTCGGGGGCTGGCATATCCTCTCTTGCCGGGAGGGGCCCGTGTGTCGGATGCCGGAATTTCTGGTCTTGGGGATGGTCTCTTTCGCGGCCGCATCTGCCGCCGCCGTCGCCTCGTTTCATGCCGTCCGCTATCCTGACCGGAACGTCGCCCCCGCGTCCGCCCGGGTCCCCGTCATCCTCTGCACGGACATCGGGGACGACATCGACGACACCTGGGCCCTGGTCATGCTCCTCAAGAGCCCGGAGCTCGACCTGCGGCTGGTGACGACGACCTACGGCAAGTCGGACTACAGGGGCAGGCTCATCGCCAAGCTCCTGACCGTGGCCGGCCGCACGGACGTCCCGGTCGGCCTGGGGGCGGGCGGGCGCGAGGGGACCGGGGGCCAGGAGGCCTGGGTCCGAGATTTCCGCCTAGAGAGCTACGCCGGCAAGGTCCGCGAGGACGGCGCGCGGGCCATGGTCGAGGAGATCAACCGGTCCCGGCAGCCCCTGACCCTCATCTGTATCGGGCCGTCGACGACCGTCGCCGAGGCCCTGCGGCTCGACCCGGGCATCGCGGCCAAAGCGCTTTTCGTCGGCATGCAGGGGAGCATCCGGAAGGGATACGACGGCGGCGCCCCCTGCCCGGAATGGAACGTCACGGCCGACGTCCCGGCCGCTCGCGGGGCGCTCCTCGCGCCGTGGAAGAGGACGGTCATCACCCCGCTCGACACGTGCGGCCTCGTCCGCCTCACCGGGGACACCTTCCGGGCCCTGCGGGCGAGTCCGGACCCGCTCATCCGCGCCTTGATGGAGAACTTTCGCCTGTGGGCGAAGAAGGCGGCCGTGGATGAGCTGACACAGTCGAGCGTCCTCTTCGACACCGTGGCGATCTATCTCGCCTATCCCGGACCGAAGCCGCTTCTCTCGATGGAGGAGCTGGCGCTCGTCGTCACGGACGACGGCATGACGCGCCTCGACCCCTCCGGGGCGAGGATGTCCGTCGCGGCCGCCTGGACGGACCTCACGGAATATGCGAGAATGCTGGCCCTGAGGCTCGGAGGGATCGAACCATGAGAAGCACCAGCGCTATAAAAAGGATCTCCGCGGCGGCCGCCGCCTTCGTCCTCGTCGCCTCGTCGGCGCCGTCTCAGCAGACGGCGTTACAGGACCCGCTCGTCGAACGTCTCGTCGGGACGTGGGTCCTCCGGGGCACGATCGGCGGCCAACAGACGACGCACGATATCGTCGCGGACTGGGTCCTCGGGCGCGAGTACGTGCGCCTCCATGAGGTCTCCCGCGAGAAGGACGCCACGGGCCGTCCCGCTTACGAGGCGATCGTCTTCATCGGCCGGGACCCGGGCTCGGACGGATACGCCTGCCTCTGGCTCGACTCGACCGGCGGGGGAGGGCTCGCGGGCCAGGCCATCGGCCACGCCAAGCGGGGCGTCGACGCAATGGCCTTCGTCTTCAAGGGGAGCGACGGCAGCCTTTTCCACACGACCTTCGCCTACGACAAGGCCGTCGACACCTGGCAATGGCTGATGGACGGCGAGGAGGGCGGAAAGCTCGTGCCCTTCGCCCGCGTCCGACTGACGAAGAAGTGACCTCATGAAGGAAGGGGAGGGCGCTCCGCGCATCTGGGAGGTCGACTTCCTCCGCGGCCTGTCGATCATCCTCATGGTCGGCTACCACCTCCTGTTCGACCTCGGCGAGTTCAGGGGCGTCCGGAGTTTCCTCGGCTTCTCGACCGACCTTTCGAGCCGCGCCTGGGTCGCGGCCGAGCTCTTCTTCGCCGCGCTCTTCGTCATCCTGTCAGGCATCAGCAGCACGTTCAGCCGGAACAACGTGCGCCGGGGCCTGAAGCTGCTGGCCGTGTCCCTCCTCGTCACGGCCGCGACCTACGTCTTCGACCCGGCCCAGACAGTTTGGTTCGGCATTCTCCAGTGCCTGGCCCTCTCGATCCTCATCTACGGCGCGGCCTTCGCCAAGGCCCGGCCGGCCGCCTGCGCCGCGTGGGGCGCGCTCGTCCTCGCACTGGGCGCGGCGCTCCCGGCCTTGAATAAGGCGCTGGCCGTCCGCTCCGACTGGCTGCTCGCGCTCGGCCTCCACAGCCCGTCATTCTCTTCGTTCGACTATTTCCCCCTCATCCCCTGGCTGGGCGTCTTCCTGGTCGGCGCGGCGCTGGGCAAGTCCGTCTACGCGGCAAGGCGGAGCCTCATTCCCCGGCGGCTGCCCGTGACCTTCGTCAACATCGCCGGCCGCCACTCGCTCCTCATCTACATCGTCCACCAGCCGGTCATCCTGGGGGTTCTCTATCTTCTCGGCCGCGGGAAATAGGCCGGCCCCGGCCCCCTCCCGCAGGGAATCCGCCGCCGCCGTCAGCCGGGGTACTTGTTGACGATCGGCATCTTCCAGCCGATGCCGAAGGCCTTCCGCGTGATCTTGATGCAGGGCGCCGCCTGCCAGCGCTTGTATTCGGCCCGCCGGATCCTCCGGAGCGTGTCGTCGACGACCTCCGGCGGGAACCCCATGGCCACGAGCTCCGCCGCGCCGCGGCGGTTCTCGACGATCTCGTCGACAAGCGGGCCGACGACGTCGAAATCGAAGGGGTCGACCTGGCCCCTCTTGAGCTCCGGCGAGGGCTTCTTCCGCAGGACCGCCCGGGGGATGACGTCCCGGCCGGCCTTGCGGTTGATGTAGCGGGCCAGCCGGTAGACGTCGAGCTTGCCGACGTCGCCGAGCACGCCCAGCCCGCCCGACATGTCGCCGTAGAGCGTGCAGTAGCCGACGGCGAGCTCCGACTTGTTGCCGGTCGTCAGCAGCAGGGCGCCGCGCTTGTTCGACAGCGCCATCAGCAGATTGCCGCGGATGCGCGCCTGGATGTTTTCCTCGGTCACGTCGCGCTCGAGCCCGCGGAACGCCGGCGACAGCGTGTCGTCCATCGCCTTCATCGGCGCTTCGATCGGCAGCGTCATCGTCTCGATGCCGAGCTGGCGTGACAGCTCCAGCGCGTCGTCGATGCTGCCCTTGCTCGAGAAGGGCGACGGCATCAGCACGCCGAGAACCTTGTCCGGGCCGATGGCATCGGCGGCGATCGCGGCCGTCAGCGCGGAGTCCACGCCGCCCGACAGTCCGAGCACGACCGAGTTGAAGCCGCACTTGCGGACGTAGTCGCGCGTGCCGAGGAGCGCGCGCATGCCGGGCTCGATCGGCAGCGTCATCGTCTCGATGCCCAGGTTCTTCGCCAGCGCCATCGCATCGTCGATGCTGCCCTGGCTGGAGTAGGGCGAGGGCATCAGCACGCCGAGCACCTTCGAGGCG
>DATKJS010000073.1:0-10566 GCA_035543515.1 Terriglobales bacterium
CCCCCGCCGACCGTGCCGTGGACTTCCTTCGGCGAGAGCTTGCCCATGACCTGGATCTGGAAATCGCAATCGATGGTGCCGCTGAAGGTGTCGGCTTCGAGGTCGAAGGCCGCGTTCGCCGGAATCCTCATCGTGACGTCGCCGCTGTGCGCCGTGAGCTCGTAGTTGCCGCCGGCCAGGATCGTTCCCGTGTAGGTGATGCTGCCGCTGACGCTTTTGCCGGTAACGGTCTTGGCCTCGGAGACGTCCTTGAGCTCGATATCGCCGCTGACCGATTCGGCCTCGACCGAGCCCTTGACCTTGGTCGCCTTGACGTCGCCCGAGACCGTCTTGAGGTAGGCGTCCCCCAGGATGTTCTCGACCGTCACGTTCCCGCTGACAAGGTTGATTTCGGCCCCGGCCGCGCCGCCGAGCTCGACGTCGCCGCTGACCGAGCCGAGGCGGGCGGCCCCGCCGACCTCCGCGACCTTGATGTCGCCGCTCACGGACTTCACCTCGAGTGCGGCCTTCTCGGGGATCCAGAGCTTGTAGTCGACGGACACGTTGACCGAGTTCCCGCCCCAGAAGCCGTGGCGCTCGGGGTACTTGGTCTCGATGCGCAGGGTGTCGCCGTCCCTCGTCACCTCGATCGGCACTAGGGCGGCGTTCTCCTTGGCCTTGTCCACGGACGACGCCTCGGAGACCTTGAGGGCTTCGATCTTGACCTGGTCTTCCTTCCACGTCCGGACCTCGATGTCGCCGGAGACGTTGTTCAGGTAGACCTTGCCGTTCTTGGACAGGGCCTCGGTCCGGGCGAACTTCTCCTCGTATTTCTCGCGGCCCAGGGCCAGCCCGGCCGCTGCCGTCAGCAGGAAGGCCGCTGCCAGCGGCACGGCGATCGTCCTCATCCTCTTCATGTTCGTCATGGTCATCCTCCTTCTCCTTCGTCGACTTCGTGTCGCGCTTTTATAAGCTCTTTCCCCGCCGCATGGCCCCGGGGTTCTTCCTGGAGAACTCCAGGGCCGTATCGAGGAACGTCAGCTTGTCCATGTAGGCCGCGAGGAGATAGTTCCTGGCCTCGAGGTCGTCCGGCGACTTGCGCACGGCCTCCCGGCAGGCCTGGATCGTGGCGTCGATAACGGCGAGGTTCCGGTCGAACATCTCGGCCGCCTGGGGGATCATGGCCCCCTTCCCCGCGGCGAAGGCCTCGCCGAGCGACCGGATGGCCTTCCTGTAGTAGGCCTCGGCCTCGTCGAGCTTGGCCAGCGTGTACTTCTCGGAATTCTTGGGGTAGCGGGCGGCGCCCCGGCCGCCCATCCTCAGTCCGACATAGAGGCCGGAGGCGACGAGGACGAGGGCTAGCGCGGCGACGCCGGCGAGCTTCAGGCCCGGAACACTGGGCCCGAAGGCCCATCGGCCGGGGACGCGGACGGGATCCGCAGGCCCGGCGGCCGCCGCGCCCGACGTCATCCGCGCCTCGATCTTCCGCCAGACGGCCGGGTCCGGCTCGGGCGCCTCGAGGCCCGCCGCGGCGTCCTTCATGCCGCGGAAGTCCGCCAGGACCTCGCGGCAGGCGGGGCACACGGCGACGTGCCGCTCGAGCTCGGCGGCCCGGCGGGTGTCGAGGGCGCCGTCAACGTATTCGCTGATGGCTCTCTGGGCCTTGGAACACTTCATGGCCTTTCTCCTAAGCGACCTTCCGGTCCCTGAGCACGGCCCTCAGCTTCATGCGGGCCTTGAAGAGCTGGGACTTCGATGTGCCGACCGAGCACTTCAGGAGACGCGAGATCTCCTCGTGCTTGAACCCCTGGACGTCGTGAAGGACGAAGACGCTGCGCAGCCCGGCGGGCAGGGCGCGGATGGCCGACTCCAGCGGACCCTTGAGGTCCTTCTCCACTTTCTCCGGCCCGTCGTCGAGGATTCGCCCCTCGAGGTCGGTCAGGGAGACGTCCCGGCCGGCCTGGGCCCTCTTCTGCCGGAGGTAGCTGTAACACGTGTTGAGGGCGATCCGGTAAACCCAGGCCGGGAAGGTCTCCGGGTCTCGGACCTCGCGCAGGTGGGTGAAGATCTTGAGGAAGACGTCCTGGAGGAGGTCCTCGGCGGCTTCCCGGTTCGAGGTGTGACGATATTGGAGGGCGAAGACCGGCCGCTTGAACATCTCGTAGAGGGCTTCCATGGCCCCGAGGTCGCCGGCCCGGCCGCGCTCGATGAGCCCGGCCAGGAGGGCCTTGTCGGCCGTCCCCCAAACGGGCTGCCCGGCCCCGCTCCGGCTCATGAGCCGCGCCGCCCCTTTGCCTGATGGGGGGACACAGTATTGCGTCCCCCTATCGTCCGCCCTGTCATGGACCCTATTATCCACGATTTTCCCCAGGGCCGCCAGGCTCAGCTCAACGGTGTCGGGCATGTCCCTTCCATCCTCAACTATATAGATGAAGAGGGGCGCCGGAAGGTTGCCTGAGCAAATCGATAGTTGGGGACTGTCCCCGACGGGGACTGTCCTTCTTGTTTTAAACATGTTTCGTAGGGGACTTCTTTCCTTATGGTATCGGTGTTTGGCTTTGGATCCGGCCTCGATGTGGGCACCGTCGCACAAGGGCTTGTTCCCGGCCGCGCCGGTGATCGCGGCGAAGGCACCAGTCGAAAGAAGGGACTCGGCCTTCTCGTTCCGTACCCCGCGCCGGCCGGCTCATTGGCTTGAAATCCCCTCGCGCAGGTTGTATAGTCTTCGGAGCCACAGGAGGGCGAAAACATGAAGAAGGTTTTGGCCGTATCCGCCGTCATCGCGCTCGCGTGCCTGCTGCCCGCGGCCTCGCTCCGAGCCCAGGCGAAGCAGCCGACCCAAGCGGCGCCGACTCCCGCCGGCGACACCTTCACCGGAACCATCGTCACCGGCCACATGAAGGGCGGCATTGCCAATCCGCACCTTCTCGCCGAGGTCAAGGGCGATGACGGTCAGAAGGTCGCGTTCATCCTGAGGAAGAGCACCACCGTGACCGACGTCGACGGGAAAACGCTGAACTTCATGCGCGACTTCAGGAAGGGCAAGAAGGTCGAGATCAAGTATTCGGTGAAGGACGGCCAGAACGAAGCCCTCTCGATGCACTATCTCGACTGACGCCGGCTGACTGACGTAGGCGCGTCGCTGGCTTCGACCCCGGACGGCGCCGGCCGGGGGCGCCACTGGCGATGGACCTCCCCCCGGCAAGATGGGGACTGTCCCCGAGGGGGACTGTCCCTCTTCTTCCCTTAGTTCGGCCCCCACTTCATGAGGACCGGCGGAATGAGGGCCAGGGCCGCGAACAAGACCCAGAGGACCAGGAGCGGCACCATCCACCTGGCCCATTTCTCCCACTTGAGGCCGGCCAGCCCCAGCACCCCCATCGTCACCCCCGACGTCGGCAGCACCGGGTTGATATATTCCGCCAGCTGAAAGGCAAAGACCGCGGTCTGCCGGGTGACGCCGACGAGGTCGCCGAGCGGCGCCATGATCGGGATGGTCAGCGCGGCCTGGGCCGTCCCCGAATGGACGAAGAAGTTGATGACGCACTGGGAGAGAAACATCAGCTCGGCCGAGATGAGGGGGTGGAAGCGCGAGATGGCCCCGGCCAGGCCGGCCAGGATGGTGTCGAGGATCCTCCCGTCCTGGGCCACGATGAGGATGGCCCGGGCCGTGCCGATGATGAGGGCCGCGTTGACCATGTCCTTGGCCCCGTCGACGAACGACGTGCCGATCTCGTCGCCCGAGAGCTTGCCCGCGATTCCGGACAGGATGCCCATGGCCAGGAAGACGCCGCCGATCTCGAGGATGAACCAATGGTACTTCAGGATGCCGAAGACCATGAAGCCGAAGCCCGCGGCGAAGACGGCCATGACCCGCTTGTGCGCGGCCGTCAGCGGCAACCGCTCGATGCCCGTTCCGCCGACCTGAAGCTTCTTCCGCTTCCCCAGGTCCTCCTCGTAGGTCGGGCTGAGCTTGGGGTCGCGCGAGATCCGGCCCGCGTAGCGCATGACGACGGCGATGGCGATGGCCGTGCCGCATGCCCAGACGATGAGCCGGTAGCCGAGCCCCGAGTAGAGCGGCAGCCCCGCGATGCCCTGGGCGATGCCGACGGTGAAGGGGTTGAAGAAGGCTCCGGCGAAACCGGACGCCGCGCCCAGGAACGGCAGGGCGACGCCGACAATCGTGTCGTAGCCGAGCGAGAGCGAGAGGGGGACGAAGATGAGGATGAAGGGCATGGTCTCCTCGCACATGCCCCAGATGGCTCCCCCCAAGGAGAAAATGATCATGGTCACCGGGATGAAGAGGACCCGCAACGCCCTGCTCTGTCCGAACTTCAGCGACAGGTTGTGGATGACCGTCGAGACGGCGCCCGTCCTCTGGATGACGGAGAAGGCGCCGCCGCAGATGAAGACGATGACGATGATGGCCGCGGCGTCCACGAAACCCTTGGCCGGCGAGACGAAAAGACCCGAGAGCCCCTGCGGGCGGCTCTCGGTCCGCTGGTAGGAACCGGCCACGGGCATCGTCCGGCCGTCCTTCTCCACGCGCTCGTACTTGCCGCCCGGGATGATCCAGGTGGCCACCACGGTCAGGACGACCATGATGTAGATGAGGAGGAGCGTGTGGGGGAGCTTCAGCTTCTTCAAGCTCATCGCGCCGCGACCTTTCCGGTGACGACATCATAGACGTCGCCGGGGAGGAGGACGTGGAGCGTCATGCCGTGCGCTCCGAGACGGCCCGTCGGCGATTTCGCGAGCTTGGCCCGGCGCGCGTCGAAGACGACGACCTGGTTCTCGCCCAGGACCTCGTAGCGGCCGTCGGGCCGGACGAGGACGGCCGTCGACTCGTCGATGCCGACGCCGACGAGCTTGGGATTCTCGATGACGGTGGCGATGAGCCGATTGAGGCGCCGGCGGGTGACGAAGTGCTGGTCGATGACGGCGGCCTTGACGAAGCCGAAGCCGCGCGTCCGGATGACGTCGTCGGCCCAGATGACCTCCCAGGACCCTTCTTTGCCCTCGGTCCGCTTCTCATCGCCCGTGATCATAACCTCGCTCATGACCGCGGCGCCGGCGCTCGTGCCGCCGATGACGCAGCCCGCCTGGTACATCTCGAGCATCTTCTTGTGGATGGGCGTGTCGAGGAGCGCGGCCGTCAGGCGTGCCTGGTCGCCGCCGGCAAACCAAATCCCTCCGGCACCGTCGAGGATCTTCTCGCTCCCGGGCTTCATGGCTTCGTCATGGCTCAGCTGGTAATAGACGACGTCTTTCGTGCCGTTCGTCTTGAACTCGGCCACGAGCTCGGGGCCGACCTCCTGGGGGGAGCCGCTGGCCATGGTGAAGACGACGACCCGGCCCGTGCCGAAGCCGGAGGCCAGTTGGATGTAGCGCTTCATGAGCGGCGCGTCGCGCTCGCCGCCGCCGATGATGAAGAGATAGCCCTTCGGCCCGGCCTGGGCGCGGCCGGGGAAGGCGAGAACGCACGAAACGATAATAAAGATGGCGGTGAAGCGAGCAAGGTGCTTTTTCACTTGGATCCTCCAGGACGGCCGGGCGGTCATGAGGCCCTATCTTACCAGATTATGGCCGCCGCAATTAAGGGGTAAAAAGAGCGCAGCTTCAAGTTGCTTTGCTCCCCACCGAAGGGAACACCCTAGGCTCGACCTCCTTCAAACGCTTGGCTCATTGACAGCCGCCGGGGCTTTTGTTAGACGTGGGTGGGTCATCGGAGCCCGGCCATGGACCGGATCTCTCGAAAGAGCGATGAAAAACGTGCGCTGATGTTCGCGCCGATCTCGCTCTTCTCCCCCGGCATGCTAGCCGACATTGTCCGGAGGAGCTACGCCGAGCTCATCGAAAGATCGCCCTTGCATTGGGCCGGCGAAGCCGCGAAGTGGGACGATTTCGACCGGGAGACGTTCGCTCATCCCGAGACCGTCGGAAAATGCTTGTTCGTCAGCCGCCTGGATGACGAGACTGTGGGACTGGCCTCCTACGACCCCCGAGAGGCGCCCAGCTACGGCATCGTTGGCCAGAATTGCGTCCTGCCCGAATTCCGCGGCCGGGGCTTCGGCACGCTGCAGATCTCAGAAATCCTGAGGCGCTTCAGGGAAAAGGAGATCCGGACGGCCCGCGTGACGACGAGCGGGCACCCGTTCTTCCTGCCCGCCCGCAGGATGTACGAGTCCCTGGGTTTCAAGGAGGTCCGTCGTTTCGCCGGCGGCCCGGACCCCAATTATGGGCTGATCGACTTCGAGTTGACGCTCGCCCCCTTGAAATAGAAGGGGGATATGCTCCTTTATCGGCCAAGCTCCGTGGCGGGAGGAAGGAAGATCAAAGAGGGACAGTCCCCTGCCGGGACAGTCCCTCTATGGCTCAGTACTGAACTTCGAGCGCGAGGGGCTGGCCGGGCTTGACGACGACCGGCTGGAGCCACGAGACGCGGACGACGTTCCCGTCCCGCCTGAGCGACGGCCTCGTCGCCGCGTCCCCCACCGCGCCCTTCGCCAACATCAGCTTCGCCTTGGGAGCCGAGGCCGCCGCGGTGAACGCGAACTCCCTCAGGCGAAGCTCGCCGGACACGACCTCGAGCTTGAGCGAGGCCGTCTTGCCGCCGGTCATCGTCTGCGCGTACGTCCCCCAGCCCGAGCCCGTCGTCCATACCGTCCGGAAATCGTCCTCCCCGACCTTCGGTGCGAAGCCCATCTTCATGTCCGGCCCGGAGTAGGAGACGCCGGAGAGCGCCAGCAGCACGCCCCAGGACGACATGGCCCGGGCGTAGTGGTGGCCGCACTCGACCTCGTCCCAGGGGTTGCGGCGCCGTCCGTCATACCGGTCGCGGGCGGCCTTGACCACCGTCAGCCCCTCCTCGACGAGCCCTTCATAGATAAGATGCGAGGCCACGTGGTATTCGATCCCCGTCCAGACCTCGTCCGAGTAGGGGAACGGGAGCGGCGGCCGCCCGCCCTTCGGCCAGGAACAGACGAGAAGCCCCTTCTCGTCGCCCAGGGCATAGGTCCGCTGCGCGTTCGAGAAGTTCCGGAAATCGGGCTGGAAATTGTACTTGTAGATGGCGCCCAGGGCCGAACGGATCCTGTCCTGGGGCAGGTAGCGGCCCAACCCGGCGACCATGCCCAGCTCCTGGCCGAGGAGCTGGTCCGAGAGGCAGCCCGCGCCGTACTGGTACTTCTTTTCCATGACCTGGTCGTACTTCTGGACGTAATACTCGCCGTTCCAGAGCAGCGCGTCGTAGTTCTTCCGCCCCTCGTCGTAGAGGGCGAGAAAGTTGCGGGCCGCGGGCCAGTCGGCCACGGCGGCGGCCATGAGCGTCGCCGCGTGGAGCGCGCCGAGGTAGAAGCCGCTGATCATGCTGTTCGGCCCGAAGAACTCGATGTCGTACGTGTTATGCTGCTCTCCCTCCATCAGCCCGTCCTTGTCCGCGTCCCACGACGCGTTGGCGTATTCCATGGCCTTGCGGGCCTTGGGCCAGAGCTTCTGGAGCCAGGCCGTATCGCCCGAGAGCTGCCAGTCGCGATAGAGGCTGATGATCCGGCCCATCTGGCCGTCCGCGGCCGGCTTGAAGTTCCAGTAGACGCCGCTCCCGAGGGGCAGGGACGTCCGGAAGACCATGGAGCCGTCGGGCTTGACGTTGTTCAGGAAGTCGGTCTCCCGCATGGATCGCTCGAGCGACGGGAAGAGGAAAGCCAGCGACTGCTCGTAGTTCCAGACGTGGCCGCAATTGAGCGGGCAGCAGCCCGCCTGGTCGCCGCAGCCCTCGAAGCCGAAGAACTTCCCGCCCTCGAGCCAGAAGCAGGTCGGCGTGCGGATGATGGCGGCCTGGCTGGAGACCGCGTCCAGGACGTAGGGCGGCAAGGTCGAGGCGAAGAGGGCGTCGTGGAACCGGCGGCTCTCCTTCTCCAGGCGGTCGAGGTTCGCCTGGAGGTACTCGGCGGCGGCCCAGGCGTCGGCGAAGCGCTCGGCGTAGTGGTTCTTGTAGACCTTGCCGCGCTGCTCAGGGACGACGTCGAAATAATTGAGGAAGTTCGGGAAGCTCCAGGACAGGATGAAGGGCAGGGTGACCTCGGCGCCGGGCTCGATCGTGGCCGTGATCCCGAGCGTGCCGACGTCGGACTGCTTATCGGGCGAGGGCGAGACCTCGGCCAGGTCCTTGAGCCGGCCGTCGGCCGCGAAATCGTCCCAGAAGATCTGGAGGTCGTCCCACCATTCGCCCCGGACCCAGTGCGTGAGGTAGGTGATGTCGGGCCAGGGCGTCGCGAGGGCCATCGTCCCGAAGGCCGGGCTCCCGGCCTTGACCTTCTGGGAGGACATGGCCAGTCCGCGGAGGGAGGCCGTCCGCTTGAGCTCGTTGACGTTCTGTCCGAACTTGTCGTTGCCGAGGCCTCCGACTTGGCCCTCGCCGTCGTAGCCGACGGGGTTAAGGACGGAGCCGGCGATGGTAATCTTGGCGGCCGACGAGCCGAGGTTTCGGACCTTGAAGCGGATGACCGCGGCGGGGATGCCCGAGTTCTCGGGCTCGAGCGGGACAAAGGGGTTGAAGGCCTCGAGGGTCACCGCGAGAGGGATCTGGCTGTCTGTGAGCTCGACCTCCGCAAAGGGGTACTCGCCCTTGAAGCGGGCCTTCTCCATCCGCGGCAGGCCGGGCACGTCCTCGCGGCGGAAGCCGAAGCCGGTCGTGAAGGGCGGCTCGAGCGGCCCTTCGAGGACGCGGACGCGCTTCGCGCCGCCCTGCTCGACGTAGAGGGCGAAGAACGTGAAGGGCAGGTTGACGCCCTTGCCCGGCCGGTTGAAGATCTCCCAGTCGCGGAGATTGCCGCGGCCGCCGAGCGAGACGGTCCCGGTGCCGATGCCGCCCAGGGGGAAAGCGACCTCCCGGAGGGAGGCGCCCTCGAAGACGCGCTGGGGCCCCAGGCCGAAGAGATCGGCCTTGGAGAAGACCGACGGGCCGGGCTTGGCCTCCTGCGCGCCTCCGGGCGCGGGCATGAGCCAGAACGACGCGGCGAGGATCAGGATCGCGGTCGTTGTTTTCTTCGTCATGGCGGGCCTCCCTTCGAAGTCAGGATCGAAAAGGCGGTCGATTCGGCGATGCGTAGGGGGATTATCTCACTGAACGGGGCCCCGCTGTCAATCCGCCGCGGCGCGGCGCCCGGTCAGCGGGAAGGCCGGCGGCGTTTGAGCAGGGCCTCGATCTTGCGCTCCATGTCGCCGTAATGCGTCCCCTGCCAGAAGACGCGTCCGCAGTCCGGACAGAGGGCGAAGGACGAGGCGTGCTCGAGGACGTAGGGCGTGACGAGGTTCCGGGCCCGCTCCCGGGAGAGCGGCTTGAGCGGCCGGTTGCACTCGATGCAGCGGGAATTCGGCCGGACCTCGTCCCAGAGCCCAAATTCGTCGAGGACCTGGACGAACTGGTCTTCCCAATTGTCGCTGGCGATAAAAAGGCGGTTCTTCCGCTTCCTCGTTTTCTCGATGAGCCCCGTGTCGCGCGTCAGGAGGACCCGGCCCTCGCGGCGGGCGAGTTCGACGAGGTCCCTGTCCTCGGCCTTGGAGAGATAGAGGACGTCGAAGCCGAGGATCTTGAGCCACTTGGCCAGCCGGCCGAGCATGCAGTCGGCAACGAACTTCATGTCCCCTCGGCTCTCAAGAAGGGTCAGGTCTGCTTCTTGCACAAGAACGTTTAAGAGTAGACTTGATCCCGTCTTCACCCGCTCTCTGGCAGCCAGCGACCGAGTTCATAGGCCCAAGAATCGAATGCCCAGGCCGGAGATGAAGATGACCAGGCCGGCCAGGGCGTGGGAATAGCGTTCGAGCCGTCCCAACCGGACGAAGCTCGCCCCCCAGGACGCCGCGGTGATGATGGCGAGCATGGCCGCGATCGTCGTCAGGCCGAAGGCCGCCGTGACCATGACGACGCCGGACGCGCTGTGCCGGGCCGCAGGGTACATGACGAGCGGGATGAGCGGCTCGCAGGGGCCGAAGACGAAGATCGTGAACAGGACCCACGGAGTGATGTTGACCTTCCCCTCGGCCTCGTGGACATGGATATGGTCCGCATCGGCATGCGTGTGGACATGGTCGTGCGTCCCGTCGTGATCGGCGAAATGGAGGTGCGGGTGGGAATGGGGCTTCCTCTTCCAGGCCCGGCGGACGCCCCAGACGAAATAGGCGAAGCCGAAGCCGATGAGAAGCCAGGCGGCGACGATGCCCCTGGCCGATTCCACCCCCTCGAGCCTGGCCACGGCGATGCCGAGGGCGATGCCGAGGAAGCCCAGGACGACCGAGCTCCCGATATGCCCCAGGCCGGCCAGGAAGGAGACGAAGAGGGTCTTGCGGAGCGTCCAGTTGCGGGCCCGCGCGATGACGATGAACGGGAGGTAGTGGTCGGGCCCGATGACGGTGTGGACGAGACCCACCGAGGCGGCCGTGCCGGCCAGGATCAGGATTTCGCGAGACATCATCTCATCATCCGCGCCGCCGGCCGATGGCCGGATAAAAAAAAGTGGACGGTAGGAGACTCGAACTCCCGACCTCAGCGTTGCGAACGCCGCGCTCTCCCAACTGAGCTAACCGCCC
>DATKJS010000074.1:0-20949 GCA_035543515.1 Terriglobales bacterium
TCGAAACCCCTGCGGGTCGACGCCAACGAGGGCTGGACGACCAAGGAAGAGGCCCTGGAGAACATCAACTGGATGGCCGGCATGGGGGTCGAGTACGTCGAGCAGCCCATGCCCGCCGGGATGCTCAGGGACTACGCCTGGCTCAAGGAGCGCGCCAAGCTCCCCATCTACGCCGACGAGAGCCTGATGAAGGCCTCGGACATCCCGCGCATCGCACCCTATTTCGACGGGCTCAACATCAAGCTCATGAAGTGCGGCGGGATCCAGGAAGCGGTGCGCATGGTCGCCATGGCCCGGGCCCTGGGCCTGAAGCTGATGATCGGCTGCATGGTCGAGACCTCGCTCGCCATCTCGGCCGCCGCGGCCATCACCCCGCTCTTCGACCACGCCGACCTCGACGGGAACCTCCTCTCCGCCACCGACCCCTTCAAGGGGGTCAAGACGGTCAAGGACCAGCTCGTCCTCAACGGCAGGCCGGGCCTGGGGGTCGAAGGCAGCGTCTGGTAAGGGGGGCTAAGACCGGCCGACCTGGATGGTCAGCTTCTGGCCGACGGCGAGCTCGTCCGAGGTCAGGTTGTTGGCGGCCCTGATCTTCTCGACCGTGGTGCTGAACATCCGGGACAAGCTGGATAACGTGTCGCCCGCCTTGACGACGTAGGTCACGGTGTCGCCCGCCTTGACGCCGGCCGGCGGAGCCGGGTTGGCGGGCAGGCCGCTGACGGGGATGCGCAGGACCTGGCCCTCGCGGATGAGGGTCCGGCTGCGCAGGTCGTTGATGCGGACGATGGCGTCGACCGACGTCCGGAACTTCCGGGCGATCCCGCCCAGCGTGTCTCCCCTCATGACCCGGTAGCGGTCCGTGACGACGTCCGGCGGGACGTACTGGGGGAGGGTCGCGACGCAGGCCAGGCACCTCTCGCCGTAGCCGGCCGGGACGCGGAGGTCGTAGGCGTAGTTCGGCGTCGAGTCGAAGCGGAGCTCGGGGTTGAGGATGGTCAGGACGAGGGGGTCGAGGGAGAGGGACTGGGCGAGCCCGGCCAGCTTGACCGGCGTGCTGACACGGACTGTTTCGTAGGTCAGGGCCGGTTCGGGAGCCGGCAGGTCGAAGCCGTACTTGGCCGGGTCGGAGATGATCCGGAGCGAGGCGATGAAACGGGGGACGTAGCGGGCCGTCTCCCATGGGAGGTTATTGAACAGGTCCCAGAAGTTGTCGAGGTAGTCGATGCGCTGGGCCCGGATGACCTTCTGGACGTAGGCCTCGCCGCAGTTGTAGGCGGCCAGGGCCGTCAGCCAGTCGCCGAACATGTCGTGGAGAGCGGTCAGGTGCTCGATGGCCGCCCGGGTCGCCTTCTCCGGGTCCATCCGCTCGTCGACGTACTTGTCGCGCTTGAGGCCGTAGCGGTAGCCCGTCGAGGAGATGAACTGCCACATCCCGAGGGCCCGGGCGCGCGAGAGGGCCCGGACGCGGAACCAGCTCTCGATCATGGGCAGCCAGGCGATCTGGTCGGGCAACCCCGCCTTGCGGACCTCGGCCAGGATCATGTCCCGGTAGAGACCGGACCGCTTGTAGGCGTCGACGAACCAGGCCTTCTCCGGGCCCTGGAAGCTGTCGATCTCCTTCTTCACCCACTGGTTATCGACGAGAGGGACGGCGTTGTTGATGGAGGCGGCGGCCGGCCGCGAGAGGCCCATCTTCTGGCTCGTCGCGTAGGCCCGCTGGATCCTCTGGGCGACGAGGATGCGGAGGTCGTTCTTCTCCTGGACGAGGGCGGACTCGGGCGGCAGCTTGAGCCGGGGGATGACGGCGTAGGCCTCGTCGAGCTTGGCCAGGGCCTCGTCGACGTCGCCCCGGTCGATGGCGGCCTGCGCCTCCTGGCAGGCGGCGAAGCCCTCCTCGAGCAGGGCGGCGGCTTCCTTGTCCGTCTCGCCGTTCTTTTCCGCGGAGGACTGGGCCTCCCCGTTGATGTCCTCCTTGGCCAGGACCGGGAGCTCGGCCGGCTGCGCCGCTGGCTTTGCGGTGCCGGCCGGCGCAGGCTTGGCCGGCTCGGTCTTTTGCGGCGTCTTGGCCGCGGGCTTGGGGGTCGTCCGGGCCGTCCGGGCGGGTGAAGAACAGGCCGCGGCCACGGAGAGGACCAGGGCCAGGGTCAGAACGCCGAAAACCTCCGTCTTTCTCATCTTCATTATTGGCACAAATCTATAGCACGGCCCGGGGCCGGAGTCAACCGTTCCTCCGGTGCCAGCTCCAGGCCGTGGCGATGATCGTCTCGAGCGATGAGAGGGCCGGCTTCCAGCCGAGGAGCTCTTCTGCCTTCTCCTTGGAGGCGAGGAGGATCGCGACGTCGCCCTTCCGCCTCGGGCGGATATCGTAGGGGACGGGCCGTCCGGTGACCGCCTCGGCCCTGCGGATGACCTCGAGCACGGAGCAACCGGTGTTCGTGCCGAGGTTGACCGCCGCGCTCGCCCCGCCCCGAAGAAGGGCCTTGAGGGCCAGGACGTGGGCCGCCGCCAAGTCGGTGACGTGGATATAGTCCCGGATGGCCGTCCCGTCCGGGGTGGGGAAGTCGCCGCCGAAGACGCCCAGGCGCGGCGCCGTGCCGAGGAGGCTCTTGAGGATGTTGGGGACGAGGTGGGTCTCGGGGTCGTGCGTCTCGCCCATCTCGCCGTCGGGGTCGGCCCCGGCCGCGTTGAAATAGCGGAGCGAGATCGAGCGCAGGCCGTAGGCCCGGTCGTAGTCCTCGAGGATGCGCTCGATCATGGCCTTGGTCCGGCCGTAGGGGTTGGCCGGGTCGAGGGGATGGGACTCGGGGATGGGCGTCTCCCGGGGCGCGCCGTAGACGGCCGCGCTCGAGGAGAAGATGAGCTTCGAGACGCCGGCCTCGAGCATGGCGTCGAGAAGGTTGAGCGTGCTGAGGAGGTTGTGCGTGTAGTACTTCCGCGGATCGGCATAGGACTCGCCGACCTGGATGAGCCCGGCGAAATGAAAGACGGCCTCGATCGTCCGGCCGCGGAAGGCCGCCTGCACGGCCTCCCGGTCCATGAGGTCGCCCTGGAGGAACGGCCGGCCTCGAACATGCTCCCGCCGCCCGCTCGAGAGGTCGTCGAAGACGAGGACGTCGAATCCCTCCCGCGCCAGCTCCTTCGCCGTGTGGGACCCGATGTAGCCGGCGCCGCCGGCGACGAGGATGGTCATGGCGCGGTCCTTTCTACGAGGCGGCGGGCCTTGGCCAGGCCGCGGGCCCGCGTCTCGAATTCGCCGGCGAGCTGGGCCCGGTAGAGCTTCCTCAGGAGGTCGCCCATGCCGGGACCCGGGGGGACGCCCAGGCCGATGAGGTCGCGGCCCATGATCAGGGGCTTGATCGTCTCGCGATTGACGCGGAGCTCTTCGAACCTGCGGACGAGCCAGCGGGCCTCCCGGTCGAGGCCGCGCACGAGGCGCTCGCGGCGCCCGGCCCGGTCGGCCGCGTCGAGGGCGATCATCAGCTCGATCTCCCCGCAGAGGTCGGCGGCCAGCCGGTTGAAGGCCTTCTTCGTCACCGACTCCCGGTTCTGCCAGAGCTCGGCCGCGCGGTGGTGGGTCCTGATGAGCAGGGGGACCATCCGGCCGACCGGGTAGCCGTTCCAGGAATGGATGCGGAACCGCGCCAGGACCTTCTCGGCCATCCGTCCGCTGAGGACATCGTGGCCGCAGGAGGTAATGGCCATCCGTCCGCGCTTGTACTCCCAGCGGGTCGTCGTCCGCTTGCCGAGGTCGTGGTAGAGGGCGGCCAGGAGGAGGGTCAGGGTCTTCGGCTCGGCCAGCCCCATGACCCGGGCCACGGCCGCCGCCTGGTCGACGGCGAGCTTGGTGTGGTGCCAGACGGTGTGATGGCCGAAGGCGTCCTTCTCCGGATGGAAGACCGAGTCCTGGATGACCAGGGCCAGGGCTTCGAGCTCGGGAAAGAGCTGGCCGAGGACGCCGAGCTTGAAGAGCTCCTCGAGGCCCGCCGACGGCCGCCGTGAGCGGAGGAGGATCTTGAACAGCTCCTCGTTGACCCGCTCGACGCTCAGGCCCGAGAGGTCGACCTTCCGCGCCAGGACGTAGATCCCCGGGTCGACGGAGAAACCGAGGACGGAGGCGAAGCGGGCGACGCGGAGGACCCGCAGGGGGTCGTCCGGGAAGGCGCCGGGGTTGGTCAGCCTGATCCTCCTGGCCAGCGTGTCGGCGCGGCCGCCGAAGGGGTCGACGAGCAGCCCGTCCCGCAGCCGGAGGGCCATGCTGTTGGTGCGGAAGTCGCGGCGCTCGAGGTCCTTCTCGACAGGCAGGCCGGGGTCGGCGGCGATGACGAAATCCCTGTGCCTCTTGGCGCCCTGGCCGCGGGGGGCGTCCCGGCGGGGCAAGGCCACGTCGTAGGTCCGGCCGTCCGTCGTGAACTTGATGATGCCGAAGCTCCGGCCGACGAGGCCGACCCGGCCATGGGCCCGGAGGCGGCGGACGATGTCGGCGGCGGGGTGCCGGGCGACGAGGATGTCGACGTCGGGCGAGGGCGTGCCGCGGACGAGGTCGCGCACGGCGCCGCCGACGGCGTAGACGTCGCCGCCGAAGAGCCGGACGAAGAGCCGGCGCTCCGGAAACTCGATCTTGAGTCTCATCGCCGCCCGCCGCGCCCTCCCGGCCGGGCCCGCTCCCGCGCGGGGCCTCACCGGAACTCGGCCAGGACCTCCTTGACCGCGTCCTTGTGGACCATGAACATCAGGCACTTGAGCCGGATGTAGTCGTCGCGGTAGAAGTAGTAGCCCTTGTGGGCGCTCCAGTAGGCGTTCTCCCAGGAGTCCTTGATCAGGAACCAGGGCGCCACGCCCTCCTTGTAGCCGACGCAGTGGACGGCGTGGTCGTCCGTCGAGGCGCCCGAGGTGAAGCGGTACTCGCGGCTCGACTGGTCGATGAAGTTCTGGGGAATGTCGAAGGAGGGGATGACGGCGATGCCGTTCTCGCCGCTGTAGCCGGGCTCGGAGAAGTCCACGGCCAGCACGGCCGTGTACCCCCGCCGCAGGGAGCGGAGGAGGGCCAGCGGGAACTCATAGAGCGGGAGGTTGCAGTAGTCGGCGCCGTGGGACCAGTTGTCGGGCACCTTGTATTCCCCCCGGGTATGGAAGGGGAGGTAGGCGAAGCTGATGAAGGCCACGTAATCGGAGGGGTTGAGCCCCAGGCTCTCCTCGGCGTACTGCTTCGGCGTCAGGGCGCGGCCGTCGGCGCTGATCGTCTCCGGCGGCCGGCCGAGATGCCGGTCGAGAATGGCCCGGACGCCGGCCAGGCCTTTGGCCTCGTCCCAGTCGCCCCTCGCCTTGAGACCCGAGAGATAGGCCTCGAACTCGCGGAAGAGGGCGCCGTGGTCGTGCTCGGAGCGGCCGGCGGCCAGGCCTCGGTAGTCGTCCTCGCGGACGAGGCCGTATTGCCGGACCCGCTCGATGGCCGAGTTCGGCTCCGAGCCCTGGCCGAGGAAGGACGCACCCTTCTCCCGGATGAAACGCCGGGCCTTTTCCACGTACTCCCAGTAGACGATGAACATCTCGGAGAGCTTGACCTCGGCCTTGCCCATCCGCCTCAGCTCCGCCTCGAGGAACGAAGTCGTGGAGAAGGACCAGCACGTGCCGGTCTTGCCCTGGCGGACGGGGGAGAAGTGGAAGAGCTGGATGAACTCGGCGACAGAGGCCGGCCGGACGACCTTGCTGAAATCCATGGCCAGGACGGTCTCTTCGGCGCCGCCGGCCGTCCGCTTGAGGTACACGGCCTCGTCCCGGCCGAGCTTCTCGGCCACCTGCTCGCCCTTCGAGGGCGCCTGCTTCCTGCAGGCGGCGCCGACGACGAGGGCGCAGGCCAGGGCCGCCAGGCCCGATCGCAGCCAGATTCTCCTCAAGGCAGGCCTCCTTTCGAGGCGGCCGCGGCGCCGCCGGTGCGGGCCCATTATAGAAGACGGGCCGCGGGAGCGCAAGGACGTCCGCGGCGGGCCGGGGACCGGGGTCCGGCCTGAGCGGGCTTGTCTCGGCCGGTCCTTTCGTGTATCCTTGACGACCGAATCATGCGCACTCTCGGGCGAACGGCGGGGACGCTCCGGGCCGCCTTGGCGGCCGGGATGGCTCTTCTCGCCCTGTCCGGGGCGTCGAAACTCCGGGCCCGTTCCATCCCCGAGCCGCGAGAAGACATCGTCCTCTCGCTCAGGGATAAGGTCATCAGGGACATCAGCTCGGCCGGGCTGACCCTGTCCTTCCGCATCGCCGTGGCCAACCGCGCCGCGACGGACCGCGCCCTCGTCCGCTACCGCTACCGGGTCGTCGTGAACCAGAAGGAGTTCCTCAACATGTCCGTCGGCCTGGACGAGCCGCTGGCCGTCCCCGCGGGGCAGGAAACGCTCATCGCCCTGCCGGTGAAGATCACCTATGCCCTGCTCGTGGCAGCCGTGGGGCCGGTCGAAACGAGCGGCCGGTGCGAGGTCGCCGGGGAGATGGTATTCGCCGACGAGCGCAAGCGGGAGGACAAGGTCGGCTTCGCCTTCCCCGGGGAGTTCCCCGTCTTCAAGGACCCCGAGGTCGAGCTCCTGCCGCTCAAGGTCAACGACCTGACCGTGGGCGGGGCCGACCTCGTCTTCAGCGTCCGGTTCCGCAACCCGAACGCCTACGAGCTCGTCGTGTCGCGGATGAGCTATCGGCTCCTGTTCGGGGAAAAGGTGGTCCAGGCCGGCCTCGTCCCCGGGGACAAGAGCCTGCCGCGGACCGGCGAGAAGGTCTTCGACTTCCCGCTCGTCCTGGACTTCTTCGAAACCGGGGCGGAGACGCGGGACCTCCTGCAGAAGCCGCCCGTTCCGAGCCGGTTCGCGGGGGAGCTCGAGATCACCTCCGCCTGGGGGACTCTCGTCGTCCCCTTCGACAAGACCCTGGCCGTGGCCGAGGAGCGCTAGCCCGCCCGGCCGCCGCCCTGCGCTCCGGGGGCGCGGGGCTCCCGCGGGCAAAAAAAGGCTCATCTCCCATCTCCGGGATTTCCTCCCGTGGCGGCGATGGGCGTTGCCTCGAAGATCCCCGTTGCCGGAGAGGGGGACCGGCTGGGAGCGGAGGGCGAAGCACACCGGAGCGACCATCAGAAGCGCGATGGAGCGGCTCGGAGGAGCGCTTCTGAGAAATATCATCGAAAAGCCCTCTCTTCGGATATTTCGCAGAAATCCCCTCCGTGTCTCTCCGGGGATATCCGCCCTCCGCTCACGTTGGTTCGCTTCGGTCGGACGGCCGGGGAGCTGGAGGCGATGCCCTGAGCGAAGCCGGGGAGAGAGATTCTCCCGGAATCGGGTGAAGAACCAAAAAAAAAGGCCGGAGTCCGTCCGGCCCGTGGTCCATCCGGGAGCGCGCGGAGCGCCCTTCGCCTAGAACCAGTAGTTGATCCCGACGCTGAGCGACAGGCCGCTGAGGTCGATCGGCCCGTAGTCGATGGCCGGGAAGGCGTTCCGGAAATTGGCCTTGGCAAAGTGGTAGCGGCCCTCGAGCTCGAGGGTCAGCCGGTAGCCGATGGGGATCATGACGCCGGCGAAGGCATGCTCGCCGAGGACGAGGCGCGTCTCATGGGCGTTGACCAGGCTGACGGGGTAGATATAGAACTCGCCGAGGTCGGGCTGGTTCGAGTCACTGACGAGGACTCCGGCGCTGAAGTCCGGGATCTCGCCGCTGATCCTGGCGCTCAGGAAGTAGGCGCCGACCCCGCCGCCGACATACGGGATGACGCGGGTCTTGCGGCCGAGCGGGGCGAACTTGATGGAGAACTCGACCGGCGTCATGGCGACATGGAAGGAGTGCTGGATCTCGAAGTCGCCCGAATAGGCCGGGTAGGGGAAGGCCCAGTCGCCGGGGAAATCCGTCGTGTTGAGCGACATCCCCACCCAGTCGCGGTAGTAGCCGCCGTTCTCCTTGGTGAAGGTGTCCAGGGAGATGGCGAAGCTGAGCTGTTTTGTCAGGAAGAACTCGTAGCCGCCGCCGAGGATGGAGCCCCGGAAGTCGCTCGCCAGGAAGCTCATCTGGTTGAGCTCGATGGCGAACAGGCTGTCGGGGTGGGAGGAAAGGTAGCTGTCGGTGAGGGCTTTCGGCATGTAGTAGCCCAGCCTCAGCGTCATCATGTCGGAGAAGGCCAGGGAGGGGATGAGAAGGACGAGGCCGGCGATAAGGACGGTCAGTTTTTTCATTGTTTTTTCTCCTCGCCCGTACATTATAGCAAAAACTGTGCCAGAAAAACTCCTCCGTCCGACAGGGGAGGTCCGCCCGGGGGTGTGGCGAAAAAAGGTCAGGTGTCCTCCGGGGAAGGGCGGGATTGACATTTCACCGGGGCCCCCTTACCATGCCCCCGAGGGGAGAACAGGGGACTTGAAGACGCGCATCCTGAGGATCGACCCTGCGCAGGTCGGCGCCGCGACCCTGGAGGAGATCTCGGCCGTCCTGGCCGGGGGGGGCGTCATGGCCTACCCGACCGAGACCTTTTACGGGCTGGGCGCGGCGGCCTTCTCCGCCCGTGCCGTGGCCCGCGTTTTCGAGCTCAAGGGCCGCGACCCCGGCAAGCCCCTGCCGCTCATCGCGGCGGACCTCGACATGGTGGGGGAGATGGCCGGGCCCCTGCCCGGCGCGTTCCGGGCCCTGGCCGCGGAATTCTGGCCGGGGCCGCTGACCCTGGTCCTCAGGGCGGCGCCCGGCCTGCCCGCTTTCCTTCAGGGGCCGGGAGGCTCGGTCGCTGTCCGCATCCCGCCCGTGCCGTGGCTGCGGCGGCTGGCCTACGAGCTGAGCCAGCCGCTGACGGCGACGAGCGCCAACCTGTCCGGGGAAAAGGAGATGGCGGAGCCGGCGGCTGTCGCGGCCGCCTTCGAGCGCAAGGTCGAGCTCATCGTCGACGGCGGGAGGACCACCGGCGGCGCGCCCTCGACCCTCCTCGACCTGACCGCCCCGGAGCCCCGCATCCTCCGGCCGGGCGCCGTGCCCGAAACGAGGATCCGGGCCGTCCTCGGCGCCTGACGTCGCGCGGAGACCCCTACTTGACGACGGACCCGGCCGGGATGTCCCGGTCGAAGAAGGGGATGATGGCCTTGTTGTCCAGGGTCACGGCGGCAAGGAGCATGGCCTGCGACTCGATGCCGCGGATGAAGGCCGGCTTCAGGTTGCAGATGACGATGAGCTTCTTGCCGACGAGGTCCTCGGGCGCATAGGTTTCGGCGACGCCGGCGACCATCTGCCGCTTCTCGGCGCCGATGTCGACCTCGAGCTTGAGGAGCTTCGTCGCCCCGGGGATCCGCTCCGCCGAGAGGATGTGGGCGACCCGCAGGTCCATGCGCTTGAACTCTTCGTACGTGATGATGTCCATGGCTGCCGTTCCCTCCTTCTTGGCCGCGGCGCCGGCGAAGGGCGCCGTGGCCTCGTGAACTCCCGCTTCGGTGCCTTTTTTCCCCGCCGCGACCGGGATTTCTTCCTTTGTCTCGACCGTTTCGGCCAGGAACGTCTTCAGGTCGACTCGGGGAAAGAGCGCCTGAGGCGCAAGGACCTTTTGCCCCCGCCCGAGGCCCTCGAAGCGAAGGTCGGCGAAGGCAACCTCGGCCGGCTTTTTCGGCTCGCCCAGGAATTCCCAGATCCTCTCCGCCGACCCCGGCATGACGGGGAGAATGAGATAGCTCACGCCTCGGATGGCCGCCGCGGCCTGGCCGAGGACCCGGGCCAGCCGCCGCCTGCGGCCGGCGTCCTTGGCCATGATCCAGGGCTGCTCCTCGGCCAGGTACTTATTGACCGCGCCGATATAGGCCCAGACCTCCTCCAGGGCCCGGTTCAGGGCGCAGTCGTCGTAGAGGGTGAAGACCCGGGCCTTGAGGGCTTCAAAGTCGTCCCGGAGCCGGCGGTCTTTCTCCGACTCGGGCTCGGGGTCGAGCGGGCCGTCCCCGAAATAGCTCCGGATCATGGTCAGCGTCCGCTGAACGAGGTTCCCCAGGTCGTTGGCCAGGTCGGAGTTGACCCGGTGGAGGAAGCCCTCGTGCGAGAAGTTCCCGTCCTGGCCGAGGGGGATCTCTCGGAGCAGGAAGTAGCGGATGGGGTCGGGGCCGAACGTCCTGAGCAGGACCTGGGGGTCGAGGACGTTGCCCCGGGACTTGGACATCTTCGTGTCGTCCTTGAGCCACCAGCCGTGGCCGAAGACCGTGCCCGGCAGGGGCAGGCCCGAGGCCATCAGGAAGGCCGGCCAGTAGACGGCGTGAAAGCGCAGGATGTCCTTGCCCACGAGATGGACCTGGGCCGGCCAGAACTTTTCGAAGAGCTTCATGTTCCAGTCGTAGCCGACCCCGGTGACATAGTTAAGGAGGGCGTCGAACCAGACATAGATCGTGTGGGCCGGGTCGCCCGGGACGGGGACGCCCCACTTGACCGTTGTCCGCGTGATGCTGAGGTCCTTGAGCCCGCCGCGGACGAAGCTGGTCACCTCGTTCATCCGGCTCGGCGGCCGGACGAATTCCGGGCGGGAGGCGTAGTGGGCGAGGAGGCGCTCCTGGTAGGCCGAGAGCCGGAAGAAATAGGTCTCCTCGGACACGACCACGGCCTTCTTGCCGCAGTCGGGGCAGGTCTTGGCGCCGTCCGCGTCGCCGGCGACGTCATCGGCCAGGAAATTCTCGTCGGAAACGCAATACCAGCCCTTGTATTCGCCCTTGTAGATGTCTCCTTGGTCGAGGAGCTTTTGGAAGAGCTTCTGGACGCCGCGCTCGTGGAAATCCATGGTCGTCCGGATGAAGAAATCATTCGAGATGTTCAGGGCCCGCCACAGGTCCCGGGTCCGCCCGACGACGGAATCGGCCAAGGCCTCGGGCGTCAGGCCTTTCTCCGCGGCCGCCTTCTCGATCTTCTGGCCATGCTCGTCGGTGCCCGTCAGGAAGAAGACGTCCTTGCCCGCCAGCCTCTCAAAGCGGGCCAGGGCGTCGGCGATGATCGTCGTGTAGGCGTGCCCGATGTGGGGCACGTCGTTGACGTAGTAGATCGGGGTCGTGACGTAGAATGTCGGCCTAGACTTCTTTTCCACCGATGGGTCCTCCTCGGATGAGCATCAGGGCCTCGGCCCGGGTCGCGGCGTTGGTCCGGAAGGAGCCGCGCACGGCCGAGGTCACCGTGATCGACTTGGGCTTCTTGGCCCCCCGCATCGACATGCACATGTGCTCGGCCTCGATGACGACCATGACGCCCAGGGGCTTCAGGTGCCGGTCGAGGAGGTCAGCGACCTGTTTCGTCAGACGCTCCTGGACCTGAAGCCGCCGGGAGAGCTCCTCCACGACGCGGGCGATCTTGCTCAATCCGACGATCCACCCGGCCTTCGGGATGTAGGCGACGTGGGCGACGCCGGCGAACGGCAGGAGATGGTGCTCGCACATCGAGTAGAGGGGGATGTTCCGGATGAGGACCATCTCGTCGTGCTTCTCGCCCTGGATGACGTGCAGGGTGCGGGCGGCGCGGGCCTCGGTCCCGCCGAGGATCTCGGCCAGCATCCGGGCCACCCGCTGCGGCGTTGCCCGGATGCCGGGCCGCCGCGTGTCCTCGCCGACGCCCTCGAGGACGAGCTTGACCCCTCTCTCGATTCTCTTGATATCCATCGTCTTCCCTCCGCTCCGGCCGGCCCCGCTAGCGCGTCCGCCAGTACTCGCGGACCGCCAGCTGCGCGATCTCCTTCAGAGGCCGCCGGCTCTTGCGGGAAGCCTCGAGGCAATCCTCGTACTCGGGCTGGACGTTGACGTCCCGCCCGCCCAGGGAGGCGACCTTGACCCCGACCGTCCGGCCCGCGACGCGGACCTTCTCAAAGCGCCGCTCGAGGACCCGCCGCTCGACCGGGAAGTACCGGACACCGATCGACGGGGTCTCCTTGAAGATCCCCTCGACGAGCGCATCCAGCCTATCGGCGGGGGCGAGAACGGTCAGCTTCGTCCCCAGCCGGTTCTTCTTCATGACCACGGGAGAGAGGGTCGCGTCGAGGGCGCCCTCCTCGAAGGCCTTTTCGAGAAAATGGGCCAGGAGCTGGGGCGAGGCGTCGTCGAGCGTCGCCTCGATGAGGAAGACGCGCTTCGCGGCCTCGAACCGCCGGGCGTCGCCGGAGAAGACGCGCAGGACGTTGGCGAGATCGGGGAAGTCGCGGCTCCCCGCGCCGCAGCCGACGCGGTCGTAGACGAGCTCGGGGAACCTGGTGAACGCGCGGACGAGCGTCCTGGCGATGGCCGCCCCTGTCGGCGTGACGAGCTCGGCCTCGGCCCAGGCCGAATAGACCGGGACCCCCTTGAGCAGCTCGGCCACGGCCGGCGGCGGCACCGGCAGGAGGCCGTGGGACGTCTCGACCCAGCCCGAGCCGACGTTGAGCGGGGAGGCGTAGAACTCCCCGATCCCCAGTTCCTCCGCGAGGAAGGCGCAGCCGACGATGTCGACCAGGGCGTCGTCCGCCCCGGCCTCGTGGAGGTGGGTCTCCCGGAAGCGGCGGCCGTGGACCCTGGCCTCGGCCTCGAAGAGCTTCCGGAAGATGGCCACGGCCCGGTCCTTGACGGCGCCCGAGAAGCGGCTGCGGAGGATGAGACGCTCGACGTCGGCGAACGTCCGCTCGACCTCCTCGGCGCGGCGCACGGCGACGTCGACCTTAAGCGCGCGGAGGCCGCCCCGACGGACGCGCCGGACTCCGATCTCGACGGGCAGGCGCAGCCCGGCCATGCGGTCCCTGAACAGACGGGCGTCAACGCCGAGGTCGACGAGGGCGCCGAGGACCATGTCCCCGCTCAGGCCTGCCGAGCCGTCGAAATACGCGTATTTCATGGGGTTCCGTCCTTCCCGGGACCGGGCGCGGCCCGCGGAATTCGCCCCATAGGATATCGCTTTCCCCGGCAAAAATCAAAGCCTGGGCCGGCTTGACTTGTCCCCGCCGAAAATGTATATGAGGGCGAGGAGGGGCCATGATATCGAAGACGAACGCAGCGACGCCGCCCCGCGCCACGACCGGCATCCTCGGCGGCACCGGGCTCTACGAGATCGACGGCCTGGTCGAGGTCGAGGAAACGCGGCTCCAGACGCCCTTCGGCGACCCGTCGGACGCCTTCGTCCTCGGCACGCTCGAAGGCAAGCGGGTGGCCTTCCTCAGCCGCCACGGACGCGGCCACCGGCTGCTTCCGGCCGAGGTCAACTACCGGGCCAACATCTATGGCTTCAAGATGCTCGGCGTCGGCCGCGTTATTTCCGTCAATTCCGTCGGCTCCCTCCGGGCCGACATCCGGCCCCGGGACATCGTGCTGGCCGACCAGTTCTTTGACCGGACGCGCCGGGCCAACACCTTCTTCGGCGGCGGCCTCGTCGCCCACATCAGCTTCGGCCAGCCGGTCTGCCCGGAGCTCTCCAAGGCCGTCTACGACGCCGCCGTCGGCCTGGGCCTCCCGGCCCACCCCGCCGGGACTTACATCTCGATCGAGGGCCCGGCCTTCTCCAGCCGGGCCGAGTCCGTGATCTACAAGTCCTGGGGCTGCGATGTCATCGGCATGACCGCGGCGACCGAGGCCAAGCTGGCCCGCGAGGCCGAGATCTGCTACGCCACGATGAACCTCGTCACCGACTACGACGTCTGGCACGCCGAGGAGGAGGCCGTGTCCGTGGAGCTCATCCTCCAGAACCTGTGGCACAACGTCGGGAACGCCAAGGCCGTCATCAAGCGGGCCATCGCCGCCCTCGGCCCCGATCAGGGCGACGCCTGCGGCTGCGGCCGGGCCCTCAAGAACACCATCGTCACCCAGCCTTCCCTCATCCCGGCCGAGACCCGGGCGAGGCTCCGGCTCCTCGTCGACAAGTATCTCCAGCCCTGAGCGGGTCGCGCCATGAGCCTCGTCATCGTTGGTTCGGTCGCCTTCGACACCATCGAGACGCCCTTCGGCCGCCGCGAGCGGATCGTCGGCGGCTCGGGCACGTACTGCTCGCTCGCCGCGAGCTACTTCACCCGGCCGCGCCTCGTCGGCGTCGTCGGCCGGGACTTCCCGCGCCGGGTCGTTGATTTCCTGAAATCGCGTCACATTGACCTCCGGGGCCTCAGGGTCCGCTCCGGCAAGACGTTCCGCTGGGAAGGGTGCTACGCCGAGGACCCGAACCTCAGGACAACGGTCCGGACGGAGCTCAATGTCTTCAAGAATTTCCGGCCCAAGGTCCCGGCCGCTTACGCCGGCGCGGACATCGTCTACCTGGCCAACATCGACCCAGACGGCCACGACTTCATCCTGAGACAATTCCGCAAGCCGAAGGTCCTGGCCATGGATACCATCCGCTTCTGGATCGAGACGAAGCGCGAGGCCATCCGGCGCGAGCTCGGCCGGGTCGACGTCCTGTTCGCCAACGACGAGGAGGCGCGGCTTCTTTCCGGGGAGCAGAACCTCATCGCCGCTGGCCACGCCCTGGTCGGCTGCGGCCCCCAGGTCGTCGTCCTCAAGAAGGGGGAGCACGGCGCCCTCGTCTTCGGCCGGAGTTTCCTCTTCGGGGTCCTGGCCCACCCCTGCCCGCACGTCGTCGACCCGACCGGCGCCGGCGACGCCTTTGCCGGCGGCTTTCTCGGCTACCTCGACCGGGCCGGCTCGGTCGCCCGCCGCGACCTCCGGCGGGCGGCGGTTTACGGCAGCGTGCTGGCCTCGTTCGTCATCGAGGACTTCGGCATCGAGCGCTTCCGGACGCTCGACGAGGCGGCCGTCGAGGGCCGCTTCCAGGAGTTCCGGAGACTGATCGCGTTCTGAGGGAGAGGAAACCCGGACCGCCCCGGGAGGGGCGGCCGCGGCAGGGAAGGAGGGAGGAAGACCATGGCCGAGCTCAAAGCGCCGGTGGAGCCTTTCCGGATCAAGGTCGTCGAGCCGATCCGTTCGACGACGCGCAAGGAGCGCGACGCCCTCCTTCGGCAGGCGGGCTTCAACGTCTTCGGCCTGCCCGCGGAGAAGGTCATGATCGACCTCCTGACGGATTCCGGGACCTCGGCCATGAGCGACGACCAGTGGGCCGGCCTCATGATCGGCGACGAATCCTACGCGGGGGCCAGGAACTTCTACCACCTGGAGGAGGCCGTCCGGACGGTCTTCGGCTTCACCCACGTCATCCCGACCCACCAGGGCCGGGCCGCCGAGCGCGTCCTCTTCGGGTCCATGGTCAAGAAGGGCGACCTCGTGCCGAGCAACATCCATTTCGACACGACGCGGGCCAACATCGAGGTCCTGGGGGCCGAGGCCGTCGACCTCGTCCGCCCCGCCGCCTACGACCCGGACGCCGACCTGCCGTTCAAGGGCGACATGGACGTCGCCCGGTTGAAGAAGTTCATCGAGGCCAAGGGCGTCAAGCGCTTCCCTCTCGTAATGACGACCGTGACCAACAACAGCGGCGGCGGCCAGCCCGTCTCCCTCAAGAACATCAAGGAGACGAGCCAGGTCTGCGCCCATTACGAGATCCCGTTCTTCCTCGACGCCTGCCGCTTCGCCGAGAACGCCTTCTTCATCAAGCGGCGCGAGAACGGCTACGCGAAGAAGAGCGTCCTCGAGGTGGCCCAAGAGATGTTCTCCTACGCCGACGGCGCGACCATGAGCGGCAAGAAGGACGCCCTGGTCAACATTGGCGGCTTCGTCACCTTCGACGACGACGGCCTGGCCGAGAAAGTCAAGAACCTCCTCATCATCAGCGAAGGCTTCCCGACCTACGGGGGGCTCGCCGGCCGCGACCTCGAGGCCATGGCCCGCGGGCTCAACGAGGCCCTGGACGAGGAGTACCTGGAGCACCGGACGGCCCAGGTCGCCTACCTGGGCGGGCTGCTGGACAGGGCCGGGATCCCCGTCTTCAAGCCGTTCGGCGGCCATGCCGTCTACCTCCTGGCCGACCGCTTCCTGCCGCATATTCCGCGGGCCCAGTACCCCGGCTGGGCGCTGACCGTGGCGCTCTACAGGGAATTCGGCATCCGGGCCGTCGAGATCGGGGGGGTCATGTTCGGGCGGAAGGGGGAAAAGGGCAAGAAAGAGGTCTATCCCGAGCTCGAGCTCGTGCGCTTAGCTATCCCGCGCCGGGTCTACACGGCCTCGCACCTCCAGGTCGTCGCCGACGCCCTGATCGAGCTCTTCCGCAACCGCGACAAGGTTCGCGGCCTGAGGATCGTCCGCGAGTCGCCTTTCCTCCGTCACTTCACGGCCCGCCTGGAGGAGATCTGAGTTCTCGCTGGTCGTGCCTCAGGAGTGCGGTCTCCACTCCAGAGCGCGGTTTTTCACGCCGCGAGAATCACGCCCTTCTCGGCGCCAAAACAACTCGCTCGGCGTGCGCTGCGCCGAGCTCAAACATGTTTTGGCGGTTCCCCCTGGAACTGCCCTCGAAGGGCGCGATTCTCGGGCTAAACCGCGCATGACGTTCCGCCCGCACCCCCTCGCCACGCCTCGAAGAGAGGCATAAAGAGAGGGGCGGTCCGTCCGCGGGATAGTCCCCCTAGATCCGGTTGCGGTCGTCGGGCTCGACGCGGAGGTCGAGGCTGCCAATGCCGGCGCCGACCTCGACCTCGATGGTCACGGGGCTTTTTCCATAGGCCTCGTTCGTGTAGACGCCGTGGTCCTTGACGAGGCCGCGCGTGTTGACCGAGCCGATCCCGCCGTGGACCCGGGCCCGGACGCCAACGTCGGAGGAGAGATAGATCCTGCCGCTGCCGACCCCGCCGTCGATCGAGACGCGGAGGCTCTTGGCGCGGGGGCCGCGCAGGTCGACCGTGACCTCGCCGACGCCCATGTTGACCTCGAGGCGCGTGAGGTCCATGCCGCGCAGGTCGAGGCGGTTCTCGCCGGCGCCCAGGTTGACCCTGAGCTCGGTCGGCAGGGAGCGGCCGAGGCGGAGGTCCCATTCGTTGCGGGTCCGGCCGAAGTGGATGCCGCTCGAGCGCCGGGCGCCGACCTTGAGATAGCCCCGGTCCCCGGAAACCCGGTAATCGACTTCGGGCCGCAGGCGGGCCCGGTTATACCTGAACGTCGCCTCGAGCAGGGCGTCCTGGGCGGCGCCGGACAGGCGGAGCTCTCCCGCGCCCATGCGCAGGTCGACCTCGACGGACTTGGCTCCGCCGGCCGCGACCGTCTGGTTGTCCGTCTGGACGGACATGGGCTCGTCGCAGGCCGTGAATAGGCCGGCGAGAAGCATGATCCCGAGGGCTATCCCGAGTCGTCGTGCGTTCATTTCCGGACCTCCCCGTGCGTTCTTCCGATGTCCACCGTATTATACGGAAAAAGCCCGGCCCGGGTTCCCGGGCGTCAGGGCGTCTTCTTCTTCGCGGGCAGGTCCTGCCCTCCCTGATGGAGGACGAGGCTCGTCACCCGGCCGGAGGCGTCCCTAACGAAATCGACCTGGGCGTCGACGACCTTGAGGAAGAACCGCGTCTCGGACTCCGGGAAGAGCTCGACCTCGGGCTGGCCGGTGGCCCGGGAGAGGAGTCTTCCCCCCTGCTTGATGATCGTGATGGTGAAGCCGGGGGCGAGTTCGTACTCGCCGACGTAGAGGTCGTAGAGCTTGGGGTTGACCGAGACCTCCTTGCGGGGCGACGGGAGCGGCCGGGCCGTTCTCGTGAAGACCTGCGCCGGCCCGATGCGGCCCTCGATGCGCAACCCGGCGACGGCCCCCTTCGCGTCCCTGACGACCAGGAACCGGGCCGGGTTGTCCTTCAGGAAGAACTCCGCCGGCGACGCCGCCAGGAGCTCGTTCCTGGCGCCGCCCTTCCGCTGGGCGAACAGCTTATCTCCGTCGCGGGTCAGATCATATTCGTTCTTCGCGGCGTCCTCATAGACGCCGACGAGAGGCTCGAGGTCGGCGGCCGCCAGGCGGACGGCCTTGCGCTCCGGTTCGGCCAGGCCGAGAGCCAGCCGGGCGACCTTGACGGCCCGCGGCTCCGGGTCCCGGCCCTCGATGGCGCTGTTCGTCAGCACGGCCAGGAAGAGTCCGTCCTCGGGGAAGGTCATCTCGTACGTCAGGAATCCGTTGATGCCGCCGCCGTGCTCGACCGACCGGTGGCCGCGGTCGCTCGCGATGAACCAGCCGTAGCCGTAGCCGGTGGACTCGCCGTTCTTGAGCCGGTAGGGCGTGAAGGCCCTGTCCAGCCATTTCTTCCCGACGAGCTTTCCGGAGAACACGGCCTCGCTCCAGACGGCCAGGTCGTCGACGTTCGAGAGCAGCGACCCGGCGGCGTAGGGCTGGGTCATGCTGAGGTAGGGGGCGTTGACGAACGCGCCGTTCCCCATCTGGTACCCCGGGATGCGACGGGGGATGACGCGCTCGGTGCTCCCGTAGCAGGAGTGCTTCATGCCGAGCGGCTTGAAGATGTGCGCGTCGACGAACTCTTCGTAGGTCTGGCCCGAGACCTTTTCGACGATGGCGCCGAGGAGGATGTAGCCCGAATTGCAATAGGCCCAGCGCTCGCCGGGCTCGAACTGCATCGGCTTGTCCTTGAAGAGCTCGATGAGCTCCTTGAGCGTGAAGTCCTTCCGCCAGAGGGGCAGCCACTCCGGGAGGTCTGTATAGCTCCGGATGCCCGAGGTATGGGTCAGGAGGTTCTCGACGGTGATCTTCCGGCCCTGGGTCGGGTAGTCGGGCAGGAACTTCGTGACCTCGTCCTCCAGGGCGAGCTTGCCCTGCTCGGCCAGCATGAGGATGGAGACGGCGGTGAACTGCTTGGTGATGGAGCCCAGGCGGAAGATCATGTCCGGCTCCATGGCCACGCCCAGCTCGAGGTCGGCCGTGCCGTAAGCCCTGCGGAGCAGGGTCCGGCCGTCCTTGCGGACGATGACCGCGGCGCCTGGCTGGCCGGGCTTGTAGACCTCGGTCATGACCGCGTCGACGGCCTTGACGAAAGCATCGTCGCCGGGAGGGGGAGCCGCGGGCGAAGGCGCCGCGACGGCCGCGTTCCCGGCGGCCAGAAGGGCGAAGGCGGCCAGGCCCAAGAGAACGGCATGCTGCTTCAGTGTCATCGGGACCTCCTTTGGGTTAGGGACGATCATATAACAATACGCGAACCGAGGGCCAGGAGTTCAGCCGCCGGTTCCGCGCCCGTTGAAGGCGCCGATGTCCAGGTATCCGTGCCCCGACTGGTTGAACAGGATGACCGTCTCACGGCCCTCGGCCTTGGCTCGGAGGGCCTCCCGGATAACGGCGGCCGCGGCGTGGGCCGATTCCGGCGCCGGCAGGATGCCCTCGGTCCGCATGAAGAGCGTTGCCGCGTCGAAGGCGGACCTCTCGTCGACGGCCAGCGGCTCGACGAGCTTCATGCCGACGAGATGGCTGACGAGCGGCGCCATTCCGTGGTAGCGGAGGCCGCCGGCGTGGAGAGGCGGCCGATTATAGGCACCGGATGTCACACTGTCAAGCCCGATCATTAAGAAGGACAGCCCCTCTGGGGGCAGTCCCTCTTTATTTGGCCGGCGGAAAGTCATATGATTGTCGCCGCCTCACTCGACGTCCCGGAGGGATACGCATGAACCTCGATCTTTCCCGTTCGGTCATTGCCGGCATCCTGTCGCTGGCCCTCGTAACGGCTGCGGCGACGCGGCTCCAGGCGCAGGACCTGGATTCGCTGATGAAGGTCAAGCCGGGGAAATCCCGGGCTGTGACCTCGTCCGACCCCGACTTCCGTAGCAACGCCGACCGCATCAAGTACGTCGCGCCCGGCGAGACCAAGGTCCTGGCCGACATCAAGGGCCCGGCCGTCATCCGCCACATCTGGCTGACGTTCAACGAGGCCCAGCCGAACTGGCTCGAGGCCGGCGGCTCGGCCGCGCCGAACGAGATCGTCCTCCGCATGTACTGGGACGACGCCAAGGAGCCGGCCGTGGAAGCGCCCATCGGCGACTTCTTCGGGGCCGGGTTCGGGCGGCGCCTCGAGCTCCGCTCCGTCCCCGTCCAGGTCGAGGGCGGCGACGGCTACAACTGCTTCTGGCCGATGCCGTTCTTCAAGCGCGGCCTGGTCACGATCACGAACGAGAGCGCCAAGAACGTGCGCTCCTTCTACTATCACATCGATTACGACGAGGAGCCCGGGCTCGCCGCCGATTCCGCCCA
The DNA here is from genome assembly GCA_035543515.1 of Terriglobales bacterium. Taxonomy (GTDB): domain Bacteria; phylum Acidobacteriota; class Aminicenantia; order Aminicenantales; family Saccharicenantaceae; genus DATKJS01. Next base: position 20,074 of record DATKJS010000074.1, read on the forward strand.
TTTCTGCGCCCAGTACAACCAGGCCTTCCCGGAGAAGCTCGGTTCGGACTACCTCGTCGCCGACCTCGAGGGCAAGGGCCATTACGTCGGCACGGTCATGTCGGTCCGCTCCCGGAGCCCGCTCTGGTTCGGCGAGGGCGACGCGCGCATCTACGTCGACGGCGACCGGAAGCCGTCCATCCAGGGCACGGGCACCGAGGACTATTTCCTCATGGCCTGGGGGCTCAACCCGACCCTCTTCCCGTACTTCGGGTGCACGCTGATGAGCAACGACTTCGAGGACCTGGGCACGGAATACTGCATGTACCGGTGGCACGTCGCCGACGCCATCCGCTTCTCGAGATCGCTCCGCTTCGATTTCGAGCATACCGGCTGGATCTCGGCTGACGAGACCGAGAGCGGCAAGATCGAGGGCCACGTCGAGCGCGAGGACGACATCGCCACGGTCGCCTTCTGGTACCAGGAGGGCCAGCCGAAGAGGTTCACGAGGCTGCCGCCGCTCGCGGCGCGCCTCCTGCCGAACCTCGACGTCGTCATCGAAGGCAAGACGCTCCTTCCGACGGCCAAGCACTCGCCCGGCGCCCTGGAGCTCCAGAAGGGGTTCGACTGGACGGGGGAGGGGCAGGTCCTGTTCATGCCTGCCTCGGAGGAGCCGGTCCTCGAGATGGAGTTCACGGTCGACAAAGAGGAGTACCGCGGCCTCATCCTGAGGATGACGTACGCCGAGGATTACGGCATCTACCGGATCTTCCTCGACGGCAAGAACGTCCGCCAGCCCGAGGACTACATGGCCGGCCAGAAGATCCACGAGTACGACCTCTACTCGAAGACGCTCGAGGTCAAGGACCATTATCTGGGCAGCTTCATGTTCGTCCC
>DATKJS010000075.1:0-14045 GCA_035543515.1 Terriglobales bacterium
AACGGCGACATCGCCCTCAACGCCTGGATGACCGGAGCCGGGGACCTCCATTTCTATATCGGCAAGACCGACGCCTGGGACGACAACGGCCGGCTGGTCAAGGTCGGCAAGGTTCGCCTCCATTTCGAGCCGAACCCGGTCGCGGCCGGCCTGGCCTTCCGCCAGACGCTCCGACTGAGCCGGGGCGCCGTCGAGGTCCAGGTCGGGAAGCCCGACTCGCCCGGCAGCTTCTTCGTCCGGCTCTGGGTGGACGCGAACGAGCCGGTCATCCACGTCACGGCCGAGAGCGCCGCGCCCCGCGAAGTCACCGGCTTCGTCGAGCTCTGGCGGACGGAGCGGCGCGAGACGACCGAGATGCAAGTCAGCGACATCTACATGAACCGCAAGCGCGCCGACGGCGCCCAGGAGCCCCTCGTCGTCGAGCCGGACGCCCTGCTCGCCGGCCAGAGCGGCCGCGTCGGCTGGTTCCACCACAACGTCAAGTCGGTCGGCCCGGCGCTCATGGCCGAGCTCCAGGGCCTGACGGGCTTCCGCCGGCCCGACCCGCTCCTCGGCCGGACCTTCGGCGCCGTCGTCACCTCTCCCGGCGCGATGCGCCTGGACGACGCACGGCTGCGGGCGCCGCTACGGCGCTCGCACCAGTTCGACATCTACGTTCTGACCAGGCGCCCCTCGACCCCTGCCGCCTGGCTCGCGGACATGGACGCCCTCATCCGGCGCGTGGAGGCGCAGGACCCCGGCGCCCGCGACGAGGCGCACCGGCGCTGGTGGCGGGAGTTCTGGGACCGGAGCTGGGTCCGGGCCTCCTCGCGCGCCGCGGCCGGCCCGCCGGACGAAGACGACGCCTTCTATGTCAGCCGGATGTACCACCTTCAGCGCTTCGTCACGGCCTGCGCCGGCCGGGGCGCCTATCCCATCAAGTTCAACGGCTCGCTCTTCACCGTGCCGCCCGGGCCGGCCGAGCAGGACCCGGACTTTCGCCGCTGGGGCCCCGGCTACTGGTGGCAGAACACGCGGCTGCCCTACATCAGCCTCGCGACGTCCGGCGATGAGGACCTCGTGCGGCCGCTCTTCCGCATGTATGCCGATGAGCTCCTGCCGCTCGCCAAGTACAGGACTCGGCTCTACCTCGGCCACGGCGGGGCGTATTACCCGGAGTGCATCTATTTCTGGGGCGACGTCTTCAGCGAGACCTACGGCTGGAGGCCCTTCGAGAAGCGCGCCGACAAGCTCCAGGAAAGCCGCTGGCACAAGTGGGAGTGGGTCGGCGGGCTCGAGCTCTGCGGCCTGATGCTCGACTATTACGACCACACCCTCGACCGCGAGTTCCTCTCCCGCACGGCCCTGCCGTTCAGCCGCGAGATCCTGGCCTTCTTCGACGAGCATTACCCCGTCGACGCAGCCGGGAAGCTCGTCATGCACCCGTCCCAGGCCCTCGAGACGTGGTGGGAATGCACGAACCCCATGCCCGAAGTCGCGGGATGCACGGCCGTGGCGGAGCGCCTCCTGGCCCTCCCCGCCGGGCTCGCGAGCGACGCCGACCACGCCCTCTGCCGCCGCCTCCTGGGGAAACTCCCGCCGGTCCCGACGCGCGACATCGACGGGAAGAAGGCCCTCGCCCCGGCGGCGAGCTTCGCCCAAAAGAGCAACGTCGAAAACCCGGAGCTCTACGCCGTCTTCCCCTTCCGGCTCTTCGCCTTCGACCGTCCGAACCCGGACTGGGCCGTCGAAGCCCTGCGGAACCGCCTCGACCGAGGCGATTTCGGCTGGCGCCAGGACGACATCTTCATGGCCTACCTTGGTCTCGCCGAGGACGTCCGCCGGAGCGTCGTCGGCCGGGCCAGGAGCCACGACCCGGGCGAGCGCTTCCCGGCCTTCTTCGGCCCGAACTACGACTGGACCCCCGACCAAGACCACGGAGGGGTGCTGATGAAGGCCTTTCAGGCCATGGTCCTCCAGACGGACGGCCGCCGCATCTTCCTTCTCCCGGCCTGGCCGAAGGACTGGGACGTGGAGTTCCGGCTCCACGCGCCCGAGCGCACGGTTGTCGAGGCGGTCTGGCGCGGCGGCAGGTTCGAGTCCCTGCGCGTGACTCCGGCGTCGCGGCGCGTCGACGTCACCGTGGTCAACGCCAAGTGAAAGGAGCCCGGACATGAAGCGCTACGGGAGCGTCCTAGGCCTCAAGGCCGAGAAGATCGAGGAGTACAAGAAGCTCCACCAGGCCGTTTGGCCGGAGGTGCTGAAGACGATCGGGAAGTGCCACATCCGCAACTACTCGATCTACCTGCGGCGGCTCGACGACGGCCGTCACTATCTTTTCGCCTACTTCGAATACCACGGCAAGGACTACGCCGCCGACATGGCCCGCATGGCCGCCGACGAGGCCACCCAGCGCTGGTGGGCCATCTGCAAGCCCCTCCAGCAGCCGCTCCGCGACCTCGGGCCGGACGACTGGTGGGCCGCCATGGAAGAGGTCTTCCATACGGATTGAAGCCGTTTTTTCCCTCGGTTGACAGCTTGGGGAACCCAGGGTAAAATACTCTGCCTCAGGGTCACGATAGGCAGCGATAGGACGATGGCCCTGTCTTTGAGGGGATATTTCCCATCCGGTCAGCGCGGAGAATGGCGTGCCGCAGCCGCCCGATGCCTGAGCGCGCCGGCCGAGGAGTGAAACGATGGACGTACAGGAACGACCGACCGGCCCCGACCTCTCGGGGCTCCGGATCGACGACCGCGCGAGGAACGGCCGCGGCGCCCGCCGACGGCCGCGGACGGCGCTGCTCGCGGCGCTCGCCCTCGTCGCCGTGGCCGTTGCCGTCCTCGCCCTCCGCGGCCGGGCGACCGTCGTCGAGACCGCGGCGGCCAAGCCCGCCGGCGAGGCCGGCCGGACGACCCTCCTCAATGCCAGCGGCTACGTCACGCCGCGGCGGCGGGCCACGGTCGCGGCCAAGATCACGGCCCGCGTCCTCGACGTGCTGGTCGACGAAGGCATGGACGTCGCCGAAGGCCAGGTCCTGGCCCGGCTCGACGCCTCGGACGCGGAGCGGCGCCTCCGGGCCGCCGAGACGGCCCGCGACGCCACCGCGGCCCTCATCGCCAATCTCGAGGTCAACCTGGCCAACTCCGAGCGGGAGCTGCGGCGTCAGCAGGAGCTCGAAAAGGCCGGCTTTGCCGCCGTCCAGGAGCGCGAGACGGCCCAGACGACCGTCGATAGCCTTAGGGCCCAGATTGCCGCCGGCCGCGAGCAGGTCAAGGCAGCGGACGCCCAGATCGGCGTCGCCCGCCAGGACGTCGAGAACTGCACCGTCCGGGCCCCGTTCGCCGGCGTTGTCGTCTCCAAGGACGCCCAGGTCGGCGAGATGGTCTCGCCGATCTCGGCCGGAGGCGGCTTCACCCGCACCGGCATCGCCACCATCGTCGACATGGCCTCGCTCGAGATCGAGGTCGACGTCAACGAATCCTACATCGCTCGTGTCAGGCCGGGGCAGAAGGTCGACGCCGTGCTCGACGCCTATCCCGACTGGCGCATCCCCTCCAAAGTCCGGACGGTCATCCCGACGGCCGACCGGCAGAAGGCGACGGTCAAGGTCCGCATCTCCTTCGACAAGCTCGACCCGCGCATCCTGCCGGACATGGGCGTCAAGGTCGCCTTCCTGGCCGACGAGACGGCCGGCGGGGTTCAGGCCGCCGTGCCCCGGGCCCTCGTGCCGCAGGCGGCCGTGCGCGAGGACAACGGGAAGAAGGTCGTTTTCGTCGTCCGCGACGGCCGGCTGGAGCGCCGGGCCGTGACCGTGGGCGAGGGCCGCGGCGGCAACCTCGAGATCATGGCCGGGGTCGCGGCGGGCGACGCCGTCGTCATCCAGGGTCCGGAAGGCCTCCGCGATGGCCAGCGCGTCAAGGTCAAATAGAGCAAGGACGGAACACATGGTCAGGATCGACGGAAAAGGGAATGGCGCAAGCCTCATCCGGGTGCGGAACCTGGGAAAGACCTACCACCGGGGGAGCGAGGAGCTCCACGTTCTCCAGGGCCTGAACCTCGACATCGACCGGGGGGACTTCGTGGCCTTCATGGGTCCCTCGGGCTCGGGCAAGACGACCCTCCTCAATCTTCTCGGCGGGCTCGACGTCCCGACCACGGGAAGCATCGCCGTGTCGGGCGAGGAGATCAGCGCGCTCTCCGCCCACCTCCTCACCGAGTGGCGCGCGCGGCACGTCGGCTTCGTCTTCCAGATGTATAACCTCATCCCGGTCCTCACCGCCTTCCAGAACGTCGAGCTGCCGCTGCTGCTGACGAAGCTCTCCAAGGCCGAGCGCCGCAAGCACGTCGACACGGCCCTGGCCCTCGTCGGCCTGACCGGGCGGGCCGACCACTTCCCGCGCCAGCTCTCGGGCGGCGAGGAGCAGCGCGTGGCCATCGCCCGGGCCGTCGTCACCGACCCGACCTTCCTCCTCTGCGACGAGCCCACCGGCGACCTCGACCGCAAGAACGCCGACGAGATCATGGACCTCATCGACCGCCTCGTCCGCGAGCACGGCAAGACCGTCCTCATGGTCAGCCACGACCCGCTGGCGGCCGAGCGGGCCCACGCCGTCCTCCACCTGGACAAGGGCACGCTCATCGAAAGCGCGGGGGAGAAGGCATGAAATACCTGGCCCTCGTCCTCGCCAACCTCAAGCGGAAGAAGGTCCGCACGGTCCTGACCGTCGGCTCTTTCGCCGCGGCCCTCTTCCTCTTCGGCCTGCTCATCGCCGTCCGCGGCGCGTTCAACCAGGGGGTCGCGGTCGCGGGAGCCGACCGGCTCATCGTCATCAACCGCGTTTCGCTCATCCAGCCCCTGCCCATCTCCTACCGCGAGCGGATCCAGCGGGTCCCGGGGGTGAAGGCGGTGACCTTCGCCACCTGGTTCGGCGGCGTCTACCAGGACGAAAGGAACTTCTTCCCGCAGATGGTCATCGAGGCCTCGACCTGGCGCGAGATGTACCCCGAGTTCCTGATCCCCGAGGCGGAATGGGCCGAGTTCCTAAAGGACCGCCAGGCGTGCATCGCCGGCGAGGCCACGGCCAAGCGCTTCGGCTGGAAAGTCGGCGACCGCATCCCGATCAAGGGCACCTACCTCCCCGGCGTCTGGGAGTTCAACCTGTGCGGCATCTACCGCGGGGCGCGGCCGGACGACGACACGACCCAGTTCTGGTTCCGCCGCGATTACTTCGAGGAGAAGGCCCCCGCCTACTGGAAGGGGATCGTCGGCTGGTACATCGTCAAGGTCGCGAATCCCGACGCGGCGACCCGCGCCATCGCCGCTATCGACGAGACGTTCTCCAACTCCCCCTACGAGACGAAGACCGAGACGGAGAAGTCCTTCGCCGCCGCCTTCGTCAAGCAGATCGGCAACATCGAGTTTCTCATCCTGTCGATCGGGGCCGTCGTCTTCTTCACCCTGCTCCTCGTCACGGGCAACACCATGGCCATCGCCGTCCGCGAGCGCACCGGGGAGCTGGCCGTGCTCAAGACCGTCGGCTTCGGCGACACGCTCGTCCTCTGGCTGGTCATGGGGGAGGCCTTGATCGTGGCCCTCGTCGGAGGAGCGCTCGGGATCCTCGCGGCCAAGGCCGCCGCCCCCCGGCTCTCGGGCCTCATCATGGGGGCGAGGATCTTCCTGCCCGTCGCCGACCTGGTGCGGGGCGTGGGCCTGGCCCTCGTCGCCGGGGCCCTGGCCGGGGCCCTGCCGGCGCTCTCGGCCATGCGGCTTAGGGTCGTCGACGCGCTGCGGAGGGTGTGACCATGCCGATCCCGCTCGTCTACAACGTCCGCAGCGTCCGCGAGCGCTGGGCCTCGACCATCGTCGCCGTGCTCGGCATCGCCGGAGCGGTCGGCGTCTTCGTCGCCATGCTCTCCATGGCCCGCGGCTTCCGGGCCACGCTCGTCGCCTCCGGCTCGCCCTCGAACGCCATCGTCCTGCGCGCCGGCGCCTCGGCCGAGATGGTCAGCATCCTCACCCGGGCCGACGTCTCGACCATCGAGAACGCCCCCGGCGTCGCGCGGGGCGAAGCCGGACCGCGGGTCAGCCCCGAGGTCGTCGTCATCGCCGCCTTCCCCCTGAGGAAGACGGGAACGGACGCCAACGTCCAGGTCCGCGGCGTCTCCCCCCGCGTTCTCGAGGTCCGGGACCGGGTCCGGATCACCAAGGGCCGGATGTTCCAGGCCGGCATCAACGAGCTCATCGCCGGCCGCAACGTCGCCGGGACCTACGCCGGGCTCGACCTCGGCCGGACGGTGAAGTTCGGCGGCGGGACGTGGGCCGTCGTCGGCCTCTTCGACGCCGGGGGCAGCGCCTTCGACTCGGAGCTCTGGTGCGACGCCGCCGTCCTCGACCAGGTCTACCAGCGGCCCCAGAACATCTTCCAGTCGATCACCGTCCACCTGACCTCCGCCGACGCCTTCGGCGCGTTCAAGGACGCCCTGACCTCCGACCCGCGGCTGACCGTAGAAACGGAGCGCGAGCGGGCCTATTACGAGAAGAACTCCCAGGCGCTGACGACGATGATCCGCGTCCTGGGGACGCTCGTCGCCTTCATCATGGGCGTCGGCGCGGTCTTCGGCGCCCTCAACACGATGTACTCGGCCGTTTCGGAGCGGACGCGGGAGATCGCCACCATGCGCGCCCTCGGCTTCGGCGGCGGTAGCGTCGTCCTCTCCTTCGTCTTCGAGTCGCTCTTCATCGCCGGGCTGGGCGGGCTCGTCGGCTGCGCCGCGGTCCTCCCCCTCAACGGCTGGACGACCGGGACGATCAATTTCCAGACCTTCTCGCACCTGGCCTTCGCCTTCCGCGTCACGCCCGGCCTCATGGGCATGGGGATCTTCTTCGCCCTCCTCATGGGCCTCATCGGCGGGCTGCCTCCGGCGATCCGGGCCGTCCGGCGTCCTGTGGCCACGGCCTTGCGCGAGCTCTGAGCGGAGGAGGGCCATGCTCGTCCTCGTCAATATCGCCCTGGCCGTCGCGACGTTCTACCTCTATGTCGTCGGCAGCGGGCGCTTCTACCGGCACGAGGAGCCGTTCCTGGGGTCCCTCGAGGCGGCCGTCGTCCTCGACGTGGCCACGGCCTTCCTGGCCTCGTTCAAGATCACGCCGACGACGACGCTGGCCGGCCCGCACGTCGTGCCGTGGCGAAGCGCCCTCTTCCTCCTCCACATCTCCACGGCGACCGTGGGCATGTTCGGCTTCATCGCCGTCGTCCTGATTCTCCTGATCAAGGGCAAGGACAAGCCGTATCCGCGGATGCGGGCGTTCCAGTACAAGGTCCTGCTGCCCTGCTGGGTCGTGGGCGAGGTCATCGCCCTGGCCAATTCCATCCTGAAGATCCTCCTCCGGGTCCGGATCTACGACTACTTCCGGTTCTGACCGCGCCGCGGGCCGCCATTCCGTTTTTCCCCGCCGCGGAGTATATTGGAGAAAGTCCGGGAAGGAGGATGAGCGCCATGGGCAAGCCGGGATCGCCGCACCGCGACCTTTCTCCGTCGACGAGGGCGCGCCGCCGCGCCGGCCGGGCCGCACTGACCGGGCTCCTCGTCGCCTTTCTCCTCGGCTCCTGCGGCGGGTCGGGGGGCGGGACGACCCCGCCGCCCACGACCCCGGACGTCACCGTCACTCCCTCGACGAAGACGGTCATGACCGGGGGGACGTGCCAGTTCTCGGCCTCGGTCAAGGGAGAAACGAGCCAGCTCGTGGCCTGGAAGGTCAACGGGACGTACGGCGGCACGGCGGTCGCCGGGTACATCTCCCAGGAAGGCGTCTATGTCGCGCCCGCGACCGCGCCCTCGGCGAGCGTGACCATCACCGCGCTCTCCTACGCCGACACCTCCAAGTCCGGCACGGCCACGGTCACGGTCCAGGCCAAGACCGGCGTCCAGGTCGCGATCACCGGCGGCGCCGCGCCCCTCGCCGTGCCGACCTTCGGCTCGCACGCCTTCGCAGCGACCGTCACCGGGACAATGAACACCGCCGTCACCTGGTACGTCAACAGCTTTGCCGGCGGCTCGGCGACAACGGGCACGATCACCTCGGCCGGGCTCTACTACGCCCCGCACTCGGTGCCCGTTTCCACCCGCGCCAACAACGACGGCCGGACGACGGACGTCATCGTCTCCGCCGTCTCGCAAGCCGACGCGACGGCCTCGGCGGCCGTCATCGTCACGCCCTACCCCGCCCAGGAGGCGAAGTTCGCCCTGCCGATCCCCCTCGGCGTCGCGGGCGGCAACGGCGACGACTCGTCGACCTCCGGCTCGTACACCTACTGCTGCGGCGGGACCCTGGGCTCTCTGCTTTCGCGCGGCGGCAGCTTCTATATCCTGAGCAACACTCATGTCCTGGGACGGAGCGACCAGGCCTCGATCGGGGAGCCGGCCGTCCAGCCGAGCCTCGTCGAGGCCAACTGCAACGCCGGCGCGACGAACGTCGTCGGCCACCTCAGCCAGTTCTTCAACCTGGAAACGGGCGCCTCGCCCAAGGTCGACGCGGCCATGGCCGAGATCGTCTCCGGCGCCGTCGACACCCTGGGGACGATCGCCCAGCTCGGCGGGACGACGGCGGGCGGCCAGCCCTCGGACGGGACGCCCAATCCCGGGCCCGGCGTCGCGCCGACGGTCGGCCGGACGGTGGCCAAGAGCGGCGGCGCGACCGGCCTGACCTGCGCCACGATCCTGGCCATCGACACCTCGATCCAGGTCACCTACAACAAGGGCTGCAACTCGACGACGACCTTCACGACCAATTACCAGAACCAGGTTTACATCACGGGCCAGGGCTTCTGCGCCGACGGCGATTCCGGCTCCCTCATCGTCACCCAGGACACGGCCGACCCGGTCGCGCTGCTCTACGGCGGCTCGGACACGGACACGGTGGGGAACCCGGTCGCCGACGTCCTCCAGCAGCTGGCCGACACGGGTTCGGGGGAGAAGCCCGTTTTCGTCGGGGACGCTTCGGCCGGGCCCCACGCCGTGGCCGCCTGCAGCCTGCCCCAACTGCCGGTCTCGGCCCAGGCGGCCCTCGCGGCGGCCGACCTCACGGCCGTCGCCGCCCGCCTCTCGGAGGCCGCGGCGGCCCGGGACGCCCATGCGGCTGAGCTCGCGGCCCTGCCCGGTGTGCGGGGGATCGGCGTCGGTCCGAGTTACGACGCCCCTGGGGAGGCGGCCGTGCTCCTGTTCATGGACCGGGGCGCGCCGAGGGAAGGCGTGCCGGCCCAGGTGGACGGGGTCCGGACGCGCGTTGTCGAGGGCGAGGGGTTCGGACAGGCCGGCGTCCTGTCGGAGGCTTCGAGCGCGGCGCTCGAACGGACGGCGGAGGCCGCGCAGTACATCCCCCGGATCTCGGAGGCCGAGGTCGAGCGGGCGCGCGCCGTCAAGCAGGCCCGCGCCGGCGAGCTGATGGGGCGCCGGGACGTCCAGGCCGTCGGCGTCGCCTCGAGCGCGGATTCGCCCGGGGAAGCGGCCCTGCTCGTCGTCCTCGTCCGTGGCATGGACCACGACCCCGTCCCGGCCGAGATCGACGGCCTGCGGACGCGCGTTCACGAAACGAGCCGCATCCGCTTCAAGTGACCTGCGGGGAGCCCCGCCCTCCCTTGGCTTGACGCTCTCCTCCTTCCTGTCCTATGCTCATTCCAGCCGTCGGTGAGGCCGGCGGCGGCCGACGAGCCTCCGACGGGGGTGAGCACCACATGAAACTGAAGATCACACGCCGGACGTTCTTGCGGATAGGAGCTGCCGGGGGCGCGGGAGCGCTCGTGGCGGCGCCCGCGTTCGGGCGGGGAGGGGGGCCGGCCGCGGCGCCGTCGACGGCCTGCCTGACCGTCTGCAACCACTGGAGCTACATCGGCATCGGCTGGCAGCTCGGCATCGAGTCGTGCGTCCTCTCGGCGGCCGACGCCATGGAAATGGCCGACCGTCCGCCGCACGTCAAGACCTGCATCAACTTGGACGCCCGGGCCTACGAGCTGATGGCGGAGAAGTTTCCCGAGGTGGCGTCGCGCCTCAAGCTCTACCTGGCCGCGGGGAAGGTTGAGCTGATCGGCGGCACCTACGGCCAGCCGATGGGGACGACGATCAGCGGCGAGTCGAACATCCGGCAGATCGTCATGGGCAGGGAAACGATCCGCCGCGCTCTCGGCTACGATATGGCCACGTTCCTCGAGGAGGAGGAGTTCACTCACCCGCAGGTCCCGCAGATGGCCAAGCTGGCGGGCTACCGCTATGCCAGCCTTGCCCAGCTCGACACCTGGGGCCGCGCCGGATGTCCGCGGCTCGACCTGAACGTCCTCGGATGGCAGGGGATCGACGGGACGGTCGTCCCCTGCGTTCCGAAGAACGCGCTGTTCGGCTATGCCCCGGACCTGAAGGAGCTGGCCGCCTCGGCCGAATTCCGGAAGCTCGCCGCGCTCGGCAAGCCCCTGATCTTCGCCTGGGAGGAGTTCGGCTGGGAGTCCCCGGAGCGGCCGGCCTACCTGACCGCGCCGGACAGGTACAAGACCCTGGAGGGCATCGAGTTCGTGACCGTCGGGGAATACCTGGACAAGTACGGCGCCGGGCCCAAGGACACGATCCTCCTGCCCATGGACGCCTGGACGAAATCGCTCACCTGGGGGCTCGGCGGCGACCAGGTCCGCATCCTCGACCGCAAGGTCGACGCCCTCCTGCTCGCGGCGGAGCTCTTCGACGCCGTCGCCGCCTCGCTGGGCCGTCCGTCCCAGGCGGAAGCGCTCGACAAGGCCTGGCGCGACCACCTCGCTTCCCAGAGCCATGACGTCGGCCTCTGCGAATACTCGCGGTGGCAGGGAGACCGCATGGCCCCGTCCGACCGGCTGGAGGACAAGCACAACTTCACTTGGGGCGCGATCGGCTACAACCATTTGGACGCCGCCCAAAGCCAGGGGCGGACGGTCCTCGACGGCGCGCTGGCCTATTTGGGCGGGCGCATCAAGACGCCCGCGGGGAATCCCGCGGACCTGGCCGCCGTCGTCTTCAACCCGCACGCCTGGCCGCGGTCCGGGCTCGCCTCGACCGGACGCCTCTATCCCGTTCCGCCGCGCCGCCGCGGCCTCGTCGTCCGGGACCGGGCCGGCCGCGTCATTCCCTCGCAGTTGGCCAAAGAAGTCAGGGACCCCGTCGGCGACCTCGTCACGGCCGAGGCCGTCTTCCTCGCCCGCGACGTGCCGTCCGCGGGATACGATACCTGCAGCCTGGAGTTCTCTTCCGGGGCCGTGTCCCCGGCCGGGACGGACCTCCGGGTCGACGAGTCGCGGCTGACCATGGAGAACGAATTCGTGCGCGTTCGGTTGGACCCTGTCACGGGCGGCATCCTGGGACTCGCGGCCAAGCCCTCGGGCGCGGAGATGCTCAACCCCTCGGGCGGCGCCTTCCCGCGCTTCGGGGGCCGGCCGAACCCGACGCTGCCGACGCGGCCCGAGCCGCCCGCGTCCTACGACAGCTCGGGTTCCAAGGCGGAGATCGACTGGCTGGCCCGCGGGCCGCTCTGGGCGACCGTGCGGGCCCAGCACGGCTGGAAATATCTTAAGTTCGAGACACGGGTCAGCCTCTCCGCCGGCTCGCCCTATGTCGAGGTCATGACCCGCATCCTGGCCCAGGTCCCTCCGCGCCCCGACGTCTCTCCGCCGGACATCAAGGAGGGCTACTGGCTGTCGTTCGCGCCCGGCTTTCCAGTGGTCAAGGTCCTCCGGGATTACCCGTTCGGCGTCGAGGAGACGAAGAATCCGGCCTACCATGCGTTGACCTTCGTCGACCTCGTCGGCGCCGGCCGGGGCCTCCTTATCCTTCACGCCGGAACGCAGTATTTCCAGAGGGAGGCGTCGGGCCGCGTCTCGAACCTCATCATGCGGGAGTGGGAATCGCACTTCACGGGGGAGTACGGCTGGCCGGTCTACGCCGAGTATCGCCATGGCCTGCTGCCGCACGCGGGGGACTTCGGGAACGCCGACCGGCTGCGGGCCGCGGCGGCCTTCGCCCGGCCGCTCGATTGCGTCGTGCGCAAGCCGGGCCAGGGCGACCTGCCGCCGTCGGGCGAATTCCTGAGCGTCGCGCCGCCGGGCCTCGCCCTCAGCGCCTTCCGCAGGAGGCTGGAAGGCGGCTACGAGCTGCGTCTTGTCGAAACCGAAGGCCGCCCCGCGAAAGGGGAGGTCGCCGCCCACCTCCCCGTGAGCCGGGCGGCCGCGACGGACCTCGTCGGGAATCGGCTGGCCGACGCTCAGTTGCGCAACGGCCGGCTTGCGGTCGCCGCCGGCCCGTGGAAGATCCTGACGTTTCATCTGGATTAGACGCGTGGCGCCGCTTACGAGCGGTTCAATTAGAGAGGGACAGTCCCCTCGGGGGACAGTCCCCCTTCGTTCTTATACGCCGGCCCGTGCGGTCACTCCCAAGCCCTCAGCCTCTTGCTCTTGGGCCCCTTGTAGATGGCCGCCGCCTGGTCCGCCGTGGCGCCGTCGAAGACGATGGCCTTGATGGCCTTGAAGACCGCCGCCGGCCGCTCGCTGCCCCACACCCTACGGCCGATGGCGACGCCGCATGCGCCGTGCGTCATGGCCTCGTGGACCTGTTTCAAGAATCCCAGCTCGCCGGAGGTCTTCGGCCCGCCGGCCATGATGACCGGCAGGTGTCCCGAGGCGACGGCCCGGGCATAGCCTTCCGGGTCACCGTTGTAGACGGTCTTGACGATGTCGCAGCCGTATTCGAGCCCGAGCCGGATGGCCATGGCCAGGTCCTCCGACGACGGCACCGCGCCGGCCGCGGTCCCCGGTTTGCCGCGCGGGATGATCTCGGCGCAGAGCGGCAGGCCCATCTGCTCGCATTCGGCGGAGATCGTGGCAAGCTTATCGAGCAGGGCCGACTCGGCCGGGATGTCGCCCGTGCCGATGTAGCAGTTGAGGACGGCCATGTCGGCGCCCAGGGCCAGGGCCTCCTCCGCGTTGTGGAGGAGGTGCATGACCGTGTCCGGCCCGGTCAGGTGGGACAGCGTAGCGTCAATGCGCATGATGATGCCCAGGTCCCCGACCTCGCCGAGCGCCGCTCGCAGCGTCCCGGCGGTGACCAGGACAGCCGTGCCGCCGTTCTCCCGGGCCAGGGCCACTAGGCGCGCCGGGTCCTCGGTGCCCGGCCGGACGCCGAAATAGATCGGGTGGTCGAAAGGCAGGACGAGCATCTTCCCGTCCCGGAAGACGCGCCTCAGCCGCAATTTCTTTCCCATGCTCGTTTCGATCATCGTGTCCATCCTTTCAACAGCCGGCCGCCGTGGAGCCCGCGGCGAGCTGGATGAGTTCGCGCTCCGTCGCCGTCCGTCCCTCGACCTCGCCCGCCAGCCGCCCCTCGCGCATGACGAGGATGCGGTCGCAGAGGCCGATGAGCTCCGGCATCTCAGACGAGATGACGACAACGCCGCGGCCGGCCCGCGCGTAGTCCCGGAGGAGGGCGTGGATCTCGGCCTTGGCCCCGACGTCGATGCCGCGCGTCGGCTCGTCGACCATGAGGACCTTGGGCGTCGCGGCCAAGGAGCGGGCCAGGAGCGTCTTCTGCTGGTTGCCGCCCGAGAGGTCGCGCACGGGCTGGCCCGGCTCGCGCATCACGATCCGGAGCTCGTTCCTATACCGCTCGGCCAGGTCCCGGCACGTCGCCGCCCGGACGAAGCCGCCGCGCGAACAGCGGTCGAGCCGGCCGGCCAGGATATTATCCTGCACGCTGAGGTCGGGGAACAAGCCCTGCGTTTTCCGGTCCTCGGGGACGTAGGCAACGCCGGCCTCGACGGCGTCGTGGATCGAGCGGAAGCGGCACGGCCGCCCGTCGAGGGTCATCGCGCCGGATTCGAGCGGGTCTGCGCCGAAGATGGCCCGGGCGAGCCCGGTCCGGCCGGCGCCGAGGAGCCCCGAGAAGCCGAGGACCTCGCCCCGGCGGAGGGAGAAGCTGACGCCGTGAGCGCGGCCGGGCAGCCGCAGCCCCGCCGCCTCGAACAGGACGTCCCCCGTCTTCCGCGCCCGTTCCGGAAACAGCT